>JBFWRL010000064.1:0-27732 GCA_050248915.1 Candidatus Sericytochromatia bacterium | reverse complement strand
GTATCTAAAACCCGAAGACCCCTATCACGGTCAAGGTATTTTTACAGGCAAGCAGTTCATTCTCGATATTCCCCTTCCTCAAGCCAAATCCAAAGGAACTATTAAGCATGAGCAAACGGATCAATCCATTAACCACTTCGGATGAGCTTCGTGAAACCTATCTAAACTATCTGACCAGCTCATTTTCCTTGCGCAATCCCGAATTGGCTCATCAGTTCAAACAGCGGGTGCAAGAGACACAGGATCTCTTTAAGGGACCAATTTTACAGGCATCACCTCATTACCGCACGGGCAAAAGTCTGGCTGAACTTGCTGCAACTCCAGATTTTGGTGTGACACCAGAATTCTTAAATTACGCTCCTGGTCTCTCTGCCGCAAAATTAGAAAAAGCACTGCCCCTCGATCGTCCTTTGTATTTGCATCAGCAAAATGCCCTCTACCAACTGGCCCAAAATAAAAACGTGGTTGTAGCAACGGGAACAGGTTCGGGCAAAACAGAATCTTTCTTGTTTCCCATCATTAACCATTTACTCAAAGAACGCGCAAACAATGGTGGAATCTTATCTCCCGGTGTTCGGGCCATGCTCATTTATCCCATGAACGCTCTGGCCAACGATCAAATCAAGCGACTACGCGAATTACTTCCCCCTGAGACAGGTATTACTTTTGGACGCTATACAGGCCAGACAGAAGAAATTCGTAAAAGTGCTCTGGAATCTTTTGAAGCAGAAGTCGGCCACAAACCTCAAAAAAACGAGTTAATTTCTCGTGAAGAAATCCGTCAAGCTCCGCCCCATTTACTCCTGACAAACTACGCCATGCTTGAATATCTTTTGATAAGACCAGAGGATGCCGAAATTTTTAAGCAGGGCCATACCTGGTCTTTTATCGTACTAGATGAAGCACATACCTATAAAGGCGCATTGGGTACCGAAATCGGCTATTTGATGCGCAAACTTAAAGATCGGGTAAGCTCTGACGATCCAAATCGAATCCGCTGTATAGCAACCAGTGCAACAATCGGAAACGAGAATTCTGAGGAAGTTCATAAGCAGGTCATTGACGCTGTTAAAGTCCTATTTGGTGCACCTTTTGCACCGGAAAGCCTTATCTTTGCAGATAAAATCAAAAGCGGTGAAAGACTCTCCTATACCCCTTGGGGAGAAGGAACCTTTGATTTTTATCAGCTGTTAGCACAGCTTCAAGAAGAAGTTGAGGCCCTCTCAGGTAGCCAAATCTTGGAAAAAATCGAGTACCTTTTATTGAGTACTCTCGCTGATCGTAGTGATGAACAAGGTTTTCCCGAAAGCACGGTTCTTGAAGAAACACTCAATCATCTTGAAACTGGAGCCGATCCTGCTGTTTGCCTTTCTACTGTGATCTTTGAATTGCTTAAAGGCGATCAAAGGGTCCACGAGTTAATTCTCTCTCTCGAAGTGGAGCCAATCCCATTTGAAACTCTATCAGAGCGGTTTTTCCCTACGTATAGTATTGAAGATGCGCAAAAAGCTCTGGTTTGGCTCATAGATCTTGCAACCCTAGCCAAAGATCCCCATACAAATGTGCCTTTACTACTAGCTCGGTATCATTTTTTCATCAAGTCCATGGAAGGCCTCAGCATTACCTTCCCAGAGGCAAATCGCCCTCAGATCATGATTGGAAGGTTTTCTGAATCCAGTGGACCGGCTGGGACCATTCCAGCATTTGAACTACGTGGCTGTAAGCGCTGTGGTGCAACTTACCTTCATGGAAATCTCCAATATAAAAACAGCTACCAACATTTTGTTTCGTACCCTGAGAAAAAGAAGCTCACTGACATTAATGAAGAAAGTGTTTATTTTGCAATTGATCTCGAAGACAACATTGAAGCATCTGAAGATGAGCTTGCACTTGCTGAGTGCGAGGCCAGTGAAATTCTTGATGGACCTTTATTAGGCCCCGTTGAACAAAGAGGTACAAAAGTTGGCGATCCCTGTTCATTATGCGTTCATTGTGGTCGCTACAGCGAAAATGAAATGACTGCCTGCTGCAATTCCCCCATGTTTCGGCAAGTCCGTGAGATTATGCCAACAGATCAGCGAGCCCGTGTTATCAAAACCTGTCCAGCCTGTGGAGGACAACAAAAAAGTGAAAGCATTATCACGACATTTCGTACCAATGAAAACACGGCTGCCCTTGTTCTGGGGCGCTCTCTTTTCGGTAATATTCCTCCAAGTCGCGAAATTCAAGATGAGCAAGAACAGGAAGAAGTTGAAGATAATTTTTTCAACCCGTTTGCCCTTGCTAAGCCCTCAAAATCCGTATCAAAAGATACTGGTAAACGGCGGTTATTGGCATTTAGCGACTCACGTATGGACGCGGCTTATTTTGCTTCTTTTATGCAGCAACAATCAGCTCGCATCTTGCACAGACAGCTAATTTATCGCACCCTGATCAGCCTTTCTAAAAAGGGTACCTCGTTTAACTGTGTGAATGCCAATGATCTGATCGAACCTTTAATAGAGCAAGCAACTGAAATTCAGCTGCTCAAGGGCTCAATCCTTGAAAGACACCAGGAAGTCTGTAAATGGCTTTATGCCGAGCTTTGCGCAATTCAACCTCGTCAAAATCTCGAAGGAGTCGGTTTAATTCATTGGCGATTGAATCCTGATATAGTCGCGATAATCAGGGGACTGTTTCAATCAGAACATGTTGTCAATTCATTTCAGAGTTTTGGTCTGGACTTTCCGTCTTTTATCGGGCTTCTTGAAAATTGGCTTGCCTATTTACGCAAACGCAGTGTTGTGGCTGTTCTCAATGATCAAGCCGGTTTTTCAGACGGCTATTTCTGGCCCAGAAACCGGCCTTACTCAATTCGGGAAAACACTTCCGATACCAGATGGTCTGTTGCCGCCTGGAATCCAGGTAATAACAGGCAAAACGGTCGTGAAGAACTGCTGCAAAAGTACTGGATCAAGATAGGATTTCAACTTGATAATCCTGCTAAATGTAAACAACTACTCAAAATTATCTGGGATTTGATTTCAAAACACCTGGAGCCAAACGAAAAGCCAGCCTTAGCGAACAAAAAACTTTCAAAAATATGGCCCGATTCCAATGCTCCTGGAGAAGCCTTTCAACTTAATCCCGAGCTATGGACAGCATCTCTCCAACCCTATTGCGAAGAGGATCTCAAGGGTGTTTATGGCTGGTTCCGCTGTGAAACGTGCGGAAACTTAAGTGGTATTAACCTCCACGGGATCTGCCCAACTTATCGTTGCAAAGGTAAGTTACAATCTGAAAACGAAGAGGCTTTAGCTCAAGGCAATTATTATCGTCAGATGTATCTGTCACACAAACTGCTACCAATCGAGATTGCTGAGCACACAGCACAAATTACTACCGAAGAGGGAGCAAAACGCCAGCAAAACTTTATCAATGACAACCACCCTCTCAATATTTTGTCTTGTTCAACCACTTTTGAACTGGGTGTAGATGTTGGCCAGCTCCACGCAGTTTTCATGCGCAATGTCCCACCCAGTATCGCCAATTATGTTCAACGTGCTGGACGGGCAGCCCGTCGTATCGACTCAACGGCTTTCATTCTTACCTTTTGTAAAGCCCGCAGCCATGATTTAGCCCACTTTGCCAAAGCCGATGAACTCGTAAGTGGAGAAGTACAACCACCGCGTATACCTGTCAAAAACCTAGATATAGCTCGTCGCCATCTACATTCGATTGTGCTAAGCCAGTTTTTTAAAACATACCCTGAATACTTCAATGGCCCTGAAAACAAACGAACAGGCCAGGTCTACTGGTTCTTCTTCAATCAAGCTGGCAGCGATGCTTGTGCGTCAGTTCATGAATGGTTAACCAGCCGACCAGAAGGACTCCAGCAAAGTTTGGAGCGGATTTTTGGAGATGAGCTGATCATGGAGCTTGGAATAGATACATGGCAATGGGAAAATGGACTGGTTTCACCTATGTCTGAATTCAAAGAGGGAGAGAAACCGGAAGACCTACGTCTTTGCTGGGATGGAATTCTAGGTCGGGCACAGGCCGAATTGGTTTCTGAATATCTTAATTATCAGCGAATTATCAATGATCCAGAGATAGGAAAAAATTGGCCAAATACAGTCAAGGCATCTCAACGCCAATGCAACAGGATTCAATCAAAGAGAATTCTCGATTATCTCCCTACACGCGGTGTTTTACCGAAATACGGATTCCCTGTAGATGTCGTTCCATTAAAACTTCAATCAGTTCAAGATTGGGCCACGCAAATTAATTTGGACAGGGATCTGCGAATGGCCATTTCCGAATTTGCCCCAGGCAGCACATTGGTGGCCAATGGAAAAATTATTCGCTGTTACGGCATACAAAAAGCCCCACGTAAAGAATGGAAAGAATTTCATTTCCATGTTTGTGCCAATTGTGGTCGCTTTCAGCATGGTGGATACAAAGGTGAAAAAGTTCCTAAAGATTGTTCTTGCGGAAATTATACCTCCTATAAAAATGGCCAATGCATCATCCCTGAATTTGGCTTTACCACCGCCATACACGAAGAAGGTATTGAGCCCGTAGATACCCCACCACGCAGAACTTATAGCAGCCAGATTTTCTTCTCAAGTTATGACCGAAACGATGAGCCTGAACCAAGCTCTATCGGAAAACCCTCTCCACAAGCTCAATTGCGCTTGGAAACAGCTTATAGTAAACACGGCAAGTTGGTCGTAATAAATGACAACAATGGCTCGATGTTTCATATTTGCCGTGCCTGTGGCTACGGAAGCCGCAAAACTGAAATGGGAATACACAAAACCCCTTGGGGTATTGAATGTGTCAATAAAGTGGGCACTCGTCCAAATGGCACACCCGGCTCTCCTTTAAGACCCCTGGTCCTGGGCCATGAATTTAAAACAGATGTCGTTGAGCTTCGTTTTTCAGGGCCGGGCCTTGATCTTCACAGTGGTCAAGATTTATGGCTTTCTGTTTTAGCGGCCTTGGTGCGTGGAGCCTGTCAAGCATTGCAAATAGAAGAAGATAACCTCGACGGTACCTTAGGTAATTACTCAGGCGGCCCCTATCGCTCACTTGTTATTTTTGATACTTTTCCGGGAGGAGCAGGCTTTGTACGTGAGCTACAACAGCCCAATGCACTCAAACGAGTGATAGAAGCTGCTCTTGAAATTGCTGAAAGCTGTCCCGCATGTTCTGAAAGCCAGTCATGCAACGCTTGTTTACGCCGCTATCAAAACCAGTTTGCCCATGACTTACTTAAACGCGGACTAGCAGCTGCATTTTTACGTGAGTTAAGGGATTCTCTATTTTCAGAAGCAGATGACGGCTTTTTCCCGCCCTCCAATAGCCACGCTGGTCAATGGCTTGAGCAACAAATAAAACAGGCTCGATCCTGCCAACTCGTCATTTCCAACCTGCCCGCAGCTAAATCAGAGATCCAGAAATGGTACGGTATTTTAAGTAGTGCAGCATCCAGTGGATGCAAAATTCAATTACTAATTGCCGATCCTCAACAAAATCTCATGCACCCAAACCAACTTGAACATGTTGCTGGGCTAATATGGCTATCCCAAGGAGCTGGCATCTCTATCTACACTTATGGTTCAAATATCCAATTTCCAATTCAATTGGTCATTGATGTTGGCCCTCACCTGACCTTGGCTCGCTGGAATGAAGACGCGCCGATTATGAATCCGAGAGACCGTAGTCTTCGTATCAATATTCTTTCCGGGCACGAACATTCTGACTTGAATAGATTTAATCACATTCTTAAGTCTGTTCGAGCTTGGAGCCGTTCAGAACTTGAAGATTTATTCCGAAAAACTTTTTTTATTAGATTGAATAGGCAACAAAAAACAACTTGGGCCCAGTTGCTTGGGGATCGCCTACAACCTGACCTCAAGCAAGTCGAAATTTATGATCGCTATATTCGGCGACAAAACGCATTTGAAAGCTTATGGCTGTTTTTGGAGATGCTCCAAGCACACGCCAAAACCAATAATATTAATAAAATTGAGGTTTCGCTATATACATCTTATGGAACTAATAAAAATGATGAGGGCATCCCCAATTCATCAGCCAATAAATATCTAAAAATTGAAAAAGACTACCAAGAAAAAATCATGTTTCCAGACTTACGCAAAGCCGAAGAAAAAGGAGGAAATTTTGATCGTCTTAAATTTGTCAATTTGAAAACTCAACACAAACAAGATACAAAGGTTCACCAGCGTTATGTTCACCTTATTTCAGCTCAAAGAGCTTGGAACCTCAAGTTAGAAAAGGGCTTTGATATTTTGCAATACAATGATCACTGGAAACAATTCTTTGTTACTGAGGACTCTTTTTTAGTTTTAGTTGATGAAAGCTCAATTTTCAATCCCGATTCTAAAAAATAGAAATCAAAAAATTAATAATTTTTTATGAATCAATTATTAATTAATTTATTATTTTATCCACGCTAAGGGAAAATAAAACCTGACCCAGACGCAGCGATAAAACGTCAGCGCCATGCTTGATTGGACAGTATTTTCCGTAAATCACTGACGAAGCAATAGATTCTCCAATAGACCCATAAGTGCTCTCAAAAGAGGACCCTCTGGATTTAATGCTCCTTCGTGAAGAGATTCATGCACAAATGGTATTTGATTGGCCAAGATATTAACATGCTCGGACTCCTGAGGCAAAGGAATCCGATAAGCACGTGAAATGGGTGCGGTCTCTTCTGATACTTGGGGATAGATCAAACCACAATGTCGCACCCCTCGGCGAACAGCATAGGCCAACATCTGATACAAATCCGATTGTGAAACACCGCTATCTGATTGCCCTGGTTTGAGCTGTTTATACTTGGCATCAAGAAGAATGGGTTTCCCACAAAAGTCCAAAAGCAAATCATGACGCATTTGAAAAGCTGGGCGAGTCCCCCCCTCAAGAAGCACTTCCTCAGCCAAATACATATCACTTTTTTGAAACTCCACACGATTCAAACCTGTGATTTGAGCCTGATGGGTTTTCAAAAATCCTGCCAAAAATTGCTCAAATAAACGCTCCATGGGTATCAACAAAGAAAAGCATTTCAGCTCAGGCTTATACGCATAAGAAACACTGTTTTGCAGAAACAAACGGCAATAATCCAATACGGGCCGATAATCCTCAAACATTGGATTCAATTGAACCCGATCACAATCCTGGGCCTGAACAGAAACATCGCTGACCTCATCCAGGATATACAGAATATCTTCCAATTTTTGACGGTTGAGGGCCCGGCGGGTCCAAGGTATTAAGCAGCGAGTAACTCGTTTGATCACACGATTGAGCAGATTATCGATTTCAAAATTATCATAGCGGCAATAAACCCGGTGCAGACGTGCTTTTGTCAAACATTGTCTAAGATATTCAGGCATATCCAATCGACCGCGCACCACAGCAAGCTCATCCGAACGGTTTTCGTAAGCTTGAAAGAGGGATTGATTCAAGGTTTTACGGGCTAAAGTTGCAAATAAGCCAATGAAAATTTCTATGGGATCGGATTGAATCGCATCCATACCAGAGAGGTGATGAGGGACTTGCAAAAAAGGCGTGTAGCTCAGCCACCATAAAATATTCTGATAAAACTGCTCCAAACAACTCTCAGGAGAGATGTGAGCAGTCTTACCCACATAAAGTTTGGGGAGCAAATGAATCGTATATTGAGGATCCCGAATAAACCCGACATAATTACGCGCTCTGATTTCAGCCTGGGGGCCTATTTTCAGAAAGCGCTGACCGCCAGCCTCACTTTCTCTCCAGAAGTCTGTGAATCGCTCATTTAAACGCTGTTGCCAAATAGTCTCTAAATGGCTCTGAAGTTCCTCAAGATCACCAGGAAATGTAATTCCTGAACCATGTTCATAGAGAAAAAATTCATCCATTCAGATACTTCAGACCACCCCAGGAAGTCTCTTCTGTTTGCCAACCCACTTCAGCCAAGAGACTTCTCACTGTGCGGATATCATTTAAAAAATATTCCTGAAGCAAAGGAATCACCTTGTTGTTCAAAATACTTTCAAGGGATTGTTCATTCAAAAAGTAGGCATGGCCAATTTGGAAATCCGCTCCTTTGCGTTCACGAATCAACCTATTGAGCTGTTCAAATGCACGTTTCCAATTTGGATCAGGGATCAATTCAGGATCTGGGTAGACGGGAACAAAGTGAAAGCGCCTACGCAAAGCGATATCTACCAAGGCAATCGATTTATCTGCTGTATTCATGGTGCCGATCAAATATAGATTGGGAGGTAAATAAAAACTGTCTCCTGAAGGCAAGGTCATCATCACTTCGTTCTCGGCCCCCAATCGTTTATCTGGCTCCAATAAAGTAATGAGTTCTCCAAAGACCCGAGACAAATTGGCCCGGTTGATTTCATCAATAATTAAGACATAATTTTTGCTAATCACCGGTTCTTTCTCTGATGGACCAGACGGATGCACTTGCATTTCCGTTGCATGCTGTTGCAAATGCCCGAGCAAAGGACGGTAATAGGGCGTAAGCCCCCCTGCTTTCCAGGTCTCTGGCTGATGATTGTAGATGTGCTCCAAGGTATTGATACTGAGACTGTGTTCAGAACTGCCACGCTGTTTGCGGGTCTTGATGCTTTTGGACGTAATTTCTGTAATAAAAAAGCAGGAGTCCTTTTGTTTCATAGGAACAGACATTTCTTCTTCATCCCCAACCAACAAAGGAGCCATAAAACTTTCAAAAACCGTACGGAAATCTGGCTTTCCCGATACAGTACTCTGGAGCGCTAAATAATTGTGTTTCGCTTCATCAGCCAGTTCCTTGAAAATCCCATCTTTTAGTTCAAATGCTAACTGACCTTGAGTTTGAAGCATGGGCCTGAGCCCTTGCACAAAGTCTTCATAAGCATAATTGGCATGAAACGTAACAAAAGCGATCTGCCCTGTCTGCTGATACTGTTTAAATCTTCTGATTAAATCCGCTCGGGATTCCTCAGCCAAAGCGGAGAGGGTTTTGTCTTCAAGAATAGCCAGGGCATACTGAATGGTCTGCCAGGTTTTACCCGTTCCAGGCGGGCCATAGAGAATCTGATTCAAGGGATGGTTCACTGGCATTTGTGCTTTCCTATCCAACTTTCCTAAGCGTCTCAATTGCATGTGTTGCAAAATTTCAATGGCTTCTTCAGCAGACTCTATTTTCATAAACGTCTCCATTGGGAGCATTTTGATCTTGTGCTGAATCTCTTCGACAGGAAGCGGATTGGCTACAAGGTTGATACGCCAATCCACCTCCCGACAGGTTTTATATTCAGCATAATTGTCTTTCCACAGAGGGGGGCCAGACACCAATCCCACACCAATTAATTGACTTCTTCCACTGGCAGCGATCAGAACATCCCCCACCTGCAGAGCCTGTATAAAATTGAGAATTGTTTTGGCGGATTTACTTGGGTTCTTGGTTGAATACACAGGGTCGGCAATGCGCATGATTTCTTTTAGTTTTTTTTCGTCCATCGAGGGCTCTAAAAAATAATGCGCCAGGGTCTGATCCCAACCAAAGCGGATATTTTGATCCCTGAGACAGCTTTCCCAATGCCGTGCTTTTTCTCCAGGTTTAATCAACCAGGCATTTCTCTGGCCGGTTGTGAGATCTTTTACTAACTGTTCAAGTTCAGCCTCGGTAATTCCGGGCAATGCCGTTGCCTGATTTAATTCGTCATATATTTTTTGCAGCTTGTCTTGTTGATTTTTCTCTTGCCAAATTGCCCTTATTTCTGGGTGATCGCTAAAAGTAAATTCAGAAAATCGCGGGATCGTTTCGAGTTGGGCACGAATTTCAGCCAATTGTTGCTCAATATGGGCTGAAGGGGTTTTGATCAAAACCCGAAAAGCTTCTGTGATTTCCAATTTTTGGTTTTCAGCCACAATCGGTTCATATCCCTTTGGCTTGGCCAAGTGCAACAAAATGTTATAAATCGCCAATGTTTTCTGGGGAATTTTCGTCTGAAAAAGCGCTAACCGCACTACATCGACAGGACTGACCACACGCAAACCAAATAAACAGATTTGCTCAATCAGTTCCCTCACCTCTTGAGCTGACTGTAACTGCCCAAGATTTTGAAATTCTAAAATAACATCAAAAATATTTAAAAGAGCGGCAATTTCAGCATATTTATTTTGCTTGTGATAAGTACCTCCTTTTTGATAACCCTGAATAAAAACTTCTTCTTGGAGTTCCTCCGAAGGACAATCCAAAATCTCGGATATTTGCGCCTTTTTGGTCGGGATATGGATATCCATAATACCCATAAACCAAAGCCAATGGGCTTGGGCAAAGAGATGACGCTCTTCAGGTGTGGCCCCAATTAGTTGAGCCTTTAATTTATCTTTAAAGCTCTCTTGACCCTCCTTGGCATTGATTATGAATCGTTCCTGCAGCCTATGCAAAACTTGAGCCGAGAGACAAACCGGGCCATCTGCAGTCAGAATGCTCTGATGCTGAAGTACAAATTTTTCTATCCAGGTTTGAAACAGCTGATAAGCTGGCTCTTTTTTATCTAAGTTTGACATGGGCTCTCCTTTCAATCATTTTCAGCAATGGCGGCGCTTTGGGGAGCACGTTTAAAATGTGGGTCGAAATCATAAACCTGGGTGCTCTCTGATTTGCTTAAATCATAAACAATGGTCTTGGCGTCAGAATAATATGGATTATTCAAAATACTGAGACGATAATATTCATCTCCTTTATAAACACGGTAAATATAATATTTTTCTTTTACGTCTTGCGCTTTTGAATTCTCATTTTCTGTCAGCTTGACTTCAGCTGAAGATTGCGTTGAGCCTTTTACCTCAATCCAGCGTTCAATCTGCCCAACAATCTCTTGACCATCAGAAACGGATTGAGCATCATCTTGAGAGCTGAAACTAATAATGTCACAGCCAAAAGCCTCACTTCCTCTCAAATGAGAAACCCTCACAGGAAAGCGATTTTGGTTTAACTCAAATCTTTCTGCCACAGCTAAAGTTTCATCTTCACTGACTCCCAATCGCTCCATCCCTCGTTTTGATACAGCTTTTGGCTCTGGTTCGCTGGTGATCACCAAGCTTCTTTTCGAAGAAGCCGTTCTCTTGGCATGATTTCTGGGGACAAATTCCAGCCCATTTTCTCCATCCGCTCTTTGTTCGGATGGTTCACGCTCCTTATCATTGCCTATTTGTTCGTCCAAGCCCTGAAAGTACGGCTCTTCTGGGGAAGGATCGACAGAGTTAGGTTCTTGCTGTTCAAGCCATGAATCTATCTCTTCCAGAGTTGGGCTGGATGGGGATATTTTATTTTTCTTTTTGGGAGCAAAATATTTTAGCTTTTTGGGAGATTGCTTAACTTGACTCAGATACGCTTGAGCAGCCTTCAGATGCGACTGATAAGTTTCACCCAATTTACTCTTTAAAACCCTTTCCGGTTGAGCACTTCCCAAGATTTGCGCAAAAGTATCTGCTTCTCCAGGTACACGTAAGGCATCTGCCAATCCTTCTGCAAATTGTATCCAGATAAAGCTCCCTGGCTGTGGTTCTTCTTCTGAATCCGCGTTTAAAAGCAAGAGAGAGTGCTTATCTTTTCCAGGTATCCAGATAAAATCATCGCTGTGTTTCATCAGCAAGGGATACTGCTCTTGCTGGCACGTAAGAATCAGACCAAATTGTAAGCAAATCTGTATTTGCAATTGACTGAGGCAGATGATTTCATCTTTGGGCGGATCGCGTAAAATGCCCAGACGATAAGCCAAGACATAACAGATCCGCTCCCGCAGCAAAGACGAAAAAAATAGGTTACGGGAATGTATTTGGGTCTGACTTTCATCCAATTCAAGCACATAGTCTTTTTCAGTGAGTTCTTTGACACCCAAAACAGATAAAATCCGGCTGCTACTGCTTTTTCTCTGTTCAAGCTCCAACAAAGGAATGGGAAATATTTTTTCAAGTGATTTGGGCAATTTGCGTTGAGAATTATAGCGACAATCTGCGACTGGAAAATACCCCGCTTGGCCTCTTGAAAAAGCCCAAAGCTGACCCGACTGGAAAAACTGTTCTTGTTCTGCACACACTTCGATTTGAATCTCAGCATCGATGAGTTTGCGATATAACCAGGGCGCATCTTCACCTGAAGGATTTTTCTCTGGATAAGCCAAGAGATTGAGGTATAAATCGGGCGAGCTGATTTCTTCAAACGAACTGACGACACCCAATGATTTTAAAAAGTCTTTCACTGCCGCTTTAGATACCCCCTTAAGAAAAGGGTTCTGCCAATTGAGTTCTAATGGCTCATGGGTAAACAGACCTGAATCCGATTTCCCACTTTGTTTGAGTTTCAACCCGCGGGGCAAATAGCACTGACCATTTTTTCCCTTTAACCAGGGCGTGTTTGTCAGCAAAAAATACAGGTAATTGGGAATCCTGACTGATGGATCTGTTCTGTAATTTTTCTTACTACCATAACAATAATAATATTTGCCATCTTCATCATCAGGACGGGAAAATCTGTCGGGATTATGCTGCAGAATAAAAGCCAAAATCGTTTCCGGTTCGGCTTTTTTCAGGGCCTGTTCAAATTTATCGGGAATATGAAAGAATTCAATTAAATGCTGAGGGATCGCTTTCTGAAAGTCCTTTGGCGTCTGAAAAGTTTGAGGGTTCTCAGCATGATAATCATGAAGAGATAAGGGATATGTTTGTCTCTCAAAAAAAGCTTTTAAATATGGTGATGGAGCAAAAGAATATACTCTCAGCTCCTCTTTATTCATTTTTATTTTCGTCTGAACTCCCAAATGACTCAGGAAGGCTTCAATTTCAGAGCGGCTCCCCGTGAGCAGCAATGTCTCTGGAGCAGCTACAAAATGGACATCTGTCTGTCCCTGAAAATAAGCCTGTAAAAACAACCCTTGCGGATAGGGAGCCCCAAGGTAAGTCTGCTTTAGCTGAATAATATGTCCGCGTTGATCTAAGGCTTTAATTGCATCAAGGCGTTGGATTTTTTCTTGACGAAACAATTGAAACAAAAGAGCCAAAACATCCAAAACCTGCTGAGTGCTTGTTAAATTAGGCGTTGTCAGATGGCTTTCATCATATAAAAATTCAATGATGGCACTCAAATTGTATTCGTGGATCTGTGAAAAGCCCAAATCATTTAAACGGCTGACGGCTTCGCGGTTCGTTTTGATGCCGGATAGCTCCTTAAAAGCCTCTAATAACTCTGGGTGTAAGAAACAAAGATTGGCCCAGTCAGGCAGAGAAAATGCGTCCATTTTTTCTGGAAGGATAAAAACCCGCTGATTGGGTAAAATTGCCCTTCCAGTTTGATCTCTCAGTATTTCTGGTACTGAAGAAAAGAGTGACCCAGAACTAAACTTGCTGTCCTGTACAATTTGGGCTAAAATTTTCCCGACCTGAGCAGGAGTCTCCTGCCGACACTGATTCACCAACTGCAAGATAAAGTCAGCGCGAGGAAGAACAGCGACCTGCTCTTTGTTTTTTAGCGCGTCATATATTTCTACTCCTGATGGAGGGTATAAAAGTGTTGGAAAATACTTCGGATCCAAGATCGTATACAAAGCAAAGCTCTCAGGCAAAAACAAGGAATCCAAAGACTGAAGTTGACGCTCAAAAGTATGAAAAATAAGAGCTTCACGCAGTTTATGTTTACAGGCCTGATAAAATCCTATTTCCGGGTTCTTGAGTTCCGAATCACAGCTGTGAACGTGATAAATCAATTGGAAAGCAGCGTAGGGGTCTTTTTCCCGCTGATAATCCTCTAAGACCTGGAAAACCAAGTCAACCAATTGAGTGAGAATATATTGATTGGCTGGACTGGGAATGAGATTATTGCGGCTATCCGTCAAAGCCAGACTGGCATGTAAAAGCAGGGAGAGACCGGTATTCAATCGGGTCGGGAAAAAGACATGTAATTTACTGAGATAGCTGTCTTCACTGAAATCTTGTTCCCCTGATTCATTGAGCGCCACAGCTATTTCAAAATTTCTTTGGACAATTTTTCCTTTAACCGAAAAGCTCTCTGGGAGTTCGGCCTTGTTTTTAACAATCCGCCAAAAAGAAAGTTCAGAATTCGGATTTGCGGGAAAATGACTTTCAATTATGGCCAAAGACGGTCCCCCATTTTGGAATTCCCGGCTGATTGACCAGCGCCAAGACTTACCTTCCATTTCAAGTTGCATTTCTTCTAAATTGCGGCAAAAGATCAGACTTTCGCCCCAAAGATCGCAAAGCTGCGTTTTCACCTGCTCCCGCACAGTTTCTTTTTCTAAGGGAAGAAAAATGACCGTATCATAGCCATCTGCAAGAATCTGCTGGGCCTGTGAATATCCCAATTGCTGCGGGTCAGGCAGCTTGGGGAAACGCAGAACGGGGACAGGGTACACACCTGTTTTTTGATAGAATGTCTGCATTTCCTGATGGAGTTCAGGTATCTCCTCAGCCAATTTCAGAGCTTCTTGCTGTGCAAAAGCAGGATCAAAACAAAACGCATAAGATTGACTCAGTACCATTGGAGACTTGGACCAGGAAAGAATAGATCTGAACCCCAGTCCTTTAAATCCGATCAGAAACTCTGAATCCAATTGTTTGGGACTGCGATCAGTGATTCCCAGAGACTCAAGGCCACGTTGGGAAAACGGCAGACCTGTATTGGCGATAAACAACCCTTCTTCCTGCAAACAGAAGCGTATTTTTCGCAGATAGGGAATGTCTTTGTTTTGAGCCGCATCGTCGGCATTTTGCAGCAATTCGAGCAACTGCCGCCCCTGATACTCATCTATGACCCGATCTTCACGATTATAATGACCTGTTATTTCAAGTGATAGCTCACGGTATACCCGAATTTGACGTTCCCTTAATTCATCGACAGTCAATTCGCTCATGGTCTGCCCACCTTCTCACGTATTAAATCAGCAACGGCTTGAATCTGTGTCAAAATTTCTTGGGGTGTCGCGAGTAAATCCAGTGCCACCGCGTCAATGCTTTTACCCGACTTGAGGGTATACACATGGGGTTTTGCAGAGGTTTCGGCGTAAATCAAGAGTCCCCAATTCAATTGGGTGGCATCGAGATAGGCCAATAATTGGTATATATCTTCGCGTTTAGCCAAGCCCTGCTGTGTACGTTTGTATTTGACATCGCCAATAAACAGACAATCTCGTCCCTGCCACCAAGAAAGGTCAGGCTTCAGGTGAATATCTCGGTGCTCATCGAGGTATAAATAGCGACCTGTTGCATTTTGAGGAAAGGATTTGGCATCCAATTGCAGGGCTTCACGCAGGGCTATGACAACAAAATCCTCAAAGGCCCGATTCATATCCACGATAAACGAACTCGCTTTGACCTCCCCCAGGTTTTCTGAAAATCCAGCATGCTGAAGGATTTGTCTGGCCAAACTCAAAGCGGGGGCATAACGTTGATTTAAACGAGTCCATTGCATCTGGGACAGGGTCAACAAAGGTCGCTGTAACAAACTTACACCACCCAATTGACGCGCTTGCTGCGCGAGTTGTTGATTGAGTTGTGACGAGCGAAAACGCACCTGATTCAAGACCCTCAAAGTAGCAGCCAGAATCTGGTTTTCGGGAATATCTTCGGTAAAGAGCTGATACTCACACTGAATGGGTGGAATTCGTCCAAAGTACTCGCGTATTTGAAGGGCGAAGTCAATCCGACCCCGGAGCATATTCAGGGCTTCCGCTTCCGTCCGATAACCTTGGAGGATCCCCTGACGCAAAAGTTGGGAAACAGAACGCGCAAAGCACAACGCCAAAATTTCATAGATATCTTCTGAAGCCTGGTATTCAGCCTGGAAGTTGGGCCAAAGGGTCAATCCTGAAGCATAAGCCAGCAGAAAAAACAGATTCGTCACTGGAATTTTCGGTTTTATCTGCAAGCGAAAATTTGCGCTTTGAACCACACCAACACAAGCATTTGCTTTGAGTGTGTATAATCCCCCCCAAGCTGGTGTTATTTCGAGATTCAAGGGCTTACGCAGGTTCAGCAAAAGCTTCACCTGCTGAGCGTCTAAAGCAATTTTGTCTTGTGTCTCGTATTCGCGCAACACCAGCTCTTGCATTTAATCTGATGTCTGCTGTTTCAAACGAATCAGCAGCTGATCCAGTTCATATTGTTTGAGCTCCTCTTCCCGGTCGAGATAAAACTCTTTTAAATAGGGCAGAATCGCATATTTCCAAATACGGCGGATTTTTTTCTCATCCAGGGTCTGGAGTTGGCCAAGAAAATGGCTGGGACCAATTGACTGATCGGGACTGTTAAGCAGGAGATTGGCCTGTTTCAAAACCATAGGCAACCAGCTCAAATCTTCCCGCTGGTATTTTTCCAAGGCCCGCTCTAGCAAGCCCTGCACAGGTGCCTCTTCAACCATTAAGGGAATAAACCAAAACCGCCGTCTCAAAGCCGCATCCAGCAGAGAAATTGAGCGATCAGCGGTATTCATAGTGCCGATCAGATAAAGATTCGGGGGGAGTGAAAAGGGCTCATCACTGTATTGTAGACGCAGGCTTTGTTCACGGTATTCCAGCAAAAAGTAGAGTTCACCAAAAACCCGAGCGATATTGGCCCGGTTAATTTCATCGATAATCAAAAAATACGGGCGATCTGGATCCGCCTGTGCCGCCTGAGCCATTTGCTTCAGTGGGCCTTCGACCCTTTCAAACAAGGCTTGTCCATCACGATCCTTGGGGCGAAAACCTTCGACAAAGTCTTCATAGGCATAAGAAGGATGAAATTGAATTAATCGCACAGCTTCTTTAGAACCCGCTAGAGCCTCGGCCAGGGCATTGGCCACAAAGGTCTTGCCTGTTCCGGGGGGGCCGTAAAAAATAATCTGGCGTTTTTCTTGCAGCATTTCCCACCATTCCTGCAAGGTCTCCACTGGGTAGAGCAGCTTTTCAGCCAATGTTTTTAAGCTGAGATCCGTATTGGGAATCTCCTGAATCTCATCAGGCGTGTCTGCCTGCTCTTCTGAAGTATTCAGGGCCAGATTCCAAAGCATCGGCAAAGAGCTGCCCATTTTCTGCTGATACGCCTGCGCCAAAAGCGACATCACCCCTTCGTCGATACTGCCCGAAGTCAAAGCCACCCTTAATTCTGGCGCCAAGGTATTGAGCGGCAGTGGCTGCAGATTGCGTGTAAAGCTCTCCCCCTGATACTGCAAACTCAAGGCCATAATTTTATCTTCTTTGACCGTGATATTGAGATCTCCCAGGGGCAAATCCACCCCATTGAGATGAAAACCATGGGTCAAGACAAGCAAAGCCGGATTTTCGGGTTGCGCCTCACGCAAAACAGCTTTGGCTTGATCGGGATGATCTATCAGCCAACCTAAAAGGGAGAGGGTATAAGGGCTGTTTTCTAAAGGGTTGAGCTTCGCCGACTCTAACAAAGAAGCCGCTTGATTCAGCCAGGTATTTTGAGTCGCTTCTCCGGTAAAATCGTTGAGCTGCTGGGGACGCAACCACAAATAATCTTCTTCGGGATAGGGTGTTGTGGGGGTAATATCTTCGGCCCCAATCAACAGGCGATAAAGTGAGGCATTGGCGACAAATTCAAAATGTGTATGCCCCATAGGCTGCCATTGCAATTTAAGAATCGGATAAATCCCCAAATACGCTTCAATAGTATGGGGGTTTGGCAACAGGAATGTCCAGGGCGATTGACCTGCAGGCAGGGTTTTCTTTGCCAATTCAGCCAAACAATTGATAAAGACCAACCAGGCATCGGGCTCAGGTAAAGAGGCCAAGACACTGACCAAATGTTCGTGTTGGGTTTCTAGCTGCTGAGGCATTTCTCGATTGTTCCTGCTTCTAATCATTTGGTATGCGTGCCAAACCCGATAAATCTGAAACGCATTGAGGCCCAAGCCATGAAACAGCGGAGCCAGTTTTTGGTAAATCAGGGGATAAGAAATCCCTTGATTCGGATTTTTTTCATAGCCCGAAAGCCCAGTATGGCTATCGTACAAGGCTTCGCGAGAGGTGAGTGGGATATATTTTTGCGGGGCCATGACAGATAAAATTGCATAAGCCAAATGGGCTGTGGCTTGAGGCAGCATCGGTTCTCGCCCATATTGAGCGCCATAAAAGCCCAATTGCTCAAGCCGATCACCGATCTCTCGGCTTTCGTCGCAGAGCACAAACAAAGCCTGACGCAGTTTTTCAGGATCTGCCATGAATTTATGCTGGCCTTGGTGGATCTGGATATCCAAAGAAATAGGCTCGTTGCTGCCGGGCCTCAAAAAGCTTTTAAATTCATCGAGATAATCCTGATCCAGCGCCTGAGACAAGCGCTCCAGCGTAAAAAGAGGCGCAAAGCGGGAGCGCACCTGCTCGTCTTGTGTACTCCATTCAGGATGCTCTGAATACCCCTGTTGAACCAGGGCTACAGCCTTTAATAAATCTTTGTACGACATTGTTTCAGACCTGTCCTTGCAAATCTTTTAGGCGTTTTTTGCCTTTCACTGTTAACCGATACTTTTGATTTTTACTCTTAGGCGTATCCGGTATGGTCATTTCAATCAAACCCTGCTCCAAGGCTGGATCTAAGTAATTCTGGCGAAAAGTGGGGCGGTGTTTTAAATGCAGCATTTTCATTATATCCAGAGTAGATTTTTCCTCAGCTTGGATGACCGAAAGCAATTTTTCAATGGGATCACTTATGGTGTGATCTTGGACGGTTGGGTCTTTATCTTGGTCGGTATCTTGGTCGGTATCTTGGTCGGTCGATACCTTATCTTGGTCGGTCCAAAATGTTAATGTAACAGACAACTGCCTATTCGATTTCCAAGAAGGTGTCGGTAATCCCCAATCTTGACAAGACTGAATCACCAATTTTGTACCTCGGCCCACTCGCTCCATCCAACCATTTAAATAAAAGACATGGGCAATATCTGGATTACGAAGGATCGAGTGATGGCTCTCCATCAACTTTTTAGGATCAATCCCTTCAGGAAAGCTTCCTGTATTGGTAATTTCTAGTCTATCTGAATAAATAAAAACAGAAATTCCACCAGTATAATCCGCATAATCTCGATGAACAAAGGCATTGACCAATGCTTCTCGCAATGCTTCTTCGGGGTAAAGAAGCCGGTCTTCTCGCTGAAGACTGTTTTTATTGAAATAAGAACGAACTGGCAAATTTCTTTTGATAAATTTGAAAGTGTTCTGAAATACCTCTAATAATGGGCCTTCAAACAATTGACTATCTTGATACGTTTCACTGGTCTTATCTTGAAAAGCCACCGCACGGACACGGGTTTGAGGAAAGCGCTGACTCGGCAATTGCGTTAATAAAATATCCCCTGCATTCGTGAGTTGACCATGCCTCACCAAAGAGAGAAATTCAAGCCCCCGCAACAAATAAGGATATTTAGATAAGTCCGTTTTGGTATTCTTATTGAAAATATCTTTAACACGCAAACCCAAATGAGATCCTAAAATTCCGAGTTGCACTACAGGTGTATCATTCAAATAGTTTGGGTTTTTACTGATTAAAAGATTAAATCGCTCCAATTCAGAATTAGACAAGAATACGTCTTGAAAGTAAACGGACATACGCCGCTCCCAACGCTCAACCTCAACAGCCTTAGATTGAAGCAATTGACGAATCGTGAGAATATCTGCAGGACTGGTTTGATACTCCTCTTTCCCTGAAACAGAAATCGGTTGACGAACATAAATGGTATTTTGATACGCATAAGGCTTATCCAGCCCTTCGGGCACTTCAATGACTAGGACAGGAAGATTGCCATATTCAACGGTCTGGGCAGATACCAGGGTCCTGGGAACCAAATCCAACAAAAGAGCTTTGTTTAAGAGTTGAAGATTTTTTTGCGAATGATCAAATCCAATCGCTTGGCCTTCAGCAGTAATACCACACAGCAAGATACCACCCTGAGAATTTAAAAAAGCACAAACTGAAGCAGCTAAAATCTCAAAATCAAAAGAAGCAAACCATTCAACCGTTTGACCTCTTCCTTGAGCTAAAATAGAACCCAAATCTTCAACTCTCATGACTCTTCTCCAGTCATCGCATTCAAACTTTCAAGAAATGAACGGATTCTTGTCTGATCTGAAAACTGACTTTCAATAAACCTAAACACATCTTGAAAAGTCTGATATTCTTGCACCCAATTTCGCGTTCTTTGCGCCAAAGGCAAATGATTCTGAATCGCTTCTTCATACATTTCAATGATTTTTAAATCTTCAAAAACATTGTTTTTTTTGAGCGTTAAACGTGAACGTACCGGTCTAAACCTGGGTCTGCGCGCACTGCTTTTGAGGCCTAAATTATTGATAATAGATCTTGCAAAAACCACATGGGAATGGGCCATTATCCAACGGGGTTTATCTAACTCAATCGCTTTTTTAATCTCTTGGTGTGTAATTGAAAGTGCATCACGGTTTTCTCTCCCAGAGCCATAATACGGCGTAATTAAACCGAAAAACAAATCACAGTCTTCAACAGCCTGCAAACAAGCATCAAAGGCTGATCCTGGTACAGCCAAAGGCAATGTTCCTTTATGAGACATCCAAACCCGATAGTCAAAAGCAGTGAACAAAGTATAAATATGCTCTAAAAGTTCTTGATTACCGTACACACTCGAAGAAACCATCACTGTGAGGGGTTGATTTGGCATATAAAATTCTCAGAGTACTTCACACGTTGATGGATGACTATTATTAAAAAAATCAAAGGCTACCAATTTTGGGAGATAAACGCTAACCACTTAAGACTTTAATCCCCTCAAAAGAAAATAATTATCTATAACTTTAGGCCCCACTCCTTTTATCGGCTGGAGCAAAGCTTCTATTTTCTTTGCATCTTTGCCTTTTAAAATCTTCTCTGCCGAGGCCTGGCCCTGGGGCTGGATAAAAGCACCCAAAGCCAAGAGTCGATCTGTAAAAATACCGTTTAACGCTCCCCGTTTATACCCCCCTTTTTCAAGGGCTTTTAAAATATCTTCATGGCTCATTTTCACCAGTTGAACTGGGTCAAACAACCCTTGCTGCTCTAAACCAGGGGCAAAGCTGTCCACTTTTTCAAGACTATAGCCGTATATGGAGAGCAGGGCAATCACAAGATCTTTCCGAACTGAGATCATCTTTTTATCCTTTCGATGCTATCAGGGGTATTTTTAAGGCCTGGTTGAGCTGGTCTGAATAACAAGGGACCAATTGTGCTTGTTCACCTAAAACACCAAAGACAACCGCTTTTTGTTCAAATTTCTGGCCCCAACAAATCGCATCTTCGCGTGAGACACCCAAAACAAGAAAACTGGCTTCAGGGGGCCAATTCCCCTGTCGGGATTGACCCTGACCCTCAAAAAAAAGATATGATTGCGCATGCAAAAAATCTTTGAGTTTTTCATATTGCTGTTGGTTTTCATGGCTGGATAGCAATCGCGACTGAGGGTTGGCTCCTGTGATAAAACACCAAGTCTCGGACTGATATTGCCTGAGAAAAGCATCCAATTCAGGGTGTTCATGACTCACCCCAATTGTGAGTGCGGGTTCAAAGACCTGGTAATCTGTCTTAAAATAATGGGCGAAGAGTTGGAGATCTTCGATGCGTTGTTCTAAATTCCTCAAAGCCAAGAAAAAGTGATGCGCGTCTTTCAATTCAATTTGACCTTTGACGGGATGAGCAACCGCGTTACGCACATCCTTCAGACAATCATAGAGCTCTGAAAACTTATTCTCATCCAAATTGAGAATGGGAAGCCAGCCCAAATCCTTGATCAGCGTGAGTAAATCTGTCAGATAAAAATATTCGATCAAGGCATTATCCTTAACGTCTTTCTCATCTGATTGATAACGCCCCCAACTCCTTTTTAACAAATGTTTCTTGGAGACAGTGCATATCTCTTCCACCAATTGAACCAATTCTTGATTGGAATAAGCCGTGGTCAGCCACTGAGCTAAATCTTTCTCAAGTCGGACACATTCATTAAAAATGTAAAGATACACCATCCGTGAGTTGAGATGGGCACGAGAGACCATTCCCAAAATGCCCTGTTGGTTGCTGAGAAAATAGAAAAAGGTCTCGGGCGCCTGATAAAAAAGCCTCACCAGATCTTCGAGGGTCGTTAAATAATAAAGTGAATTTTCAGGCTTGGGTTCATGTCTCTGAATACCAGCCGCAGAATAATGCCCTGGAGTTTGAGTCTGGTAATAGCCACAGACTTGCCCTTGGGCGTCTTGAATAGGCAAAACATCAAAGCCACGGTGGCCCATGGTGTACGCTACCTGTTCCAATGACCAATCATCCTTGGCTGCCGTCCAACGCTCCTTGCTGATTCCCAGCATTGCAGCCGTGTACAAAGGCAACTCGGGAACCAAAAAAGCCTGATCTTCACGCATCTATAGTGGCCTTGCTGGAAGCGGGATGAGCCACACGGGGATCTGCGGGCGGCGGATCGAGTAATGTCTGATAAGGTTCACCCGTTTGCTTTGCCACTTGCATTGCATCGTAGATTTGCAGAATCAACCGCTTGGTACGGTAATCCCCGTATTTGGCTGCATCCTTGCGTTTGACAATCGGAAAGGTCTCCATAATATAATCCACGTCTTCGCGTTCAATGCCATAGAGGTGGAAATAAGCGGCATCAAGTTCACAGCGCAGCAGAAAACGGCGCTCTTCATCCCATTTAAAAGGCGGGCCCTCATAGCCACAGTCTTGTGCGAAGGGCTGGAGATCCCAGGCGGTATAAGTCAGTTCGAGTACGCGCGGCAGAAGCCAATCGAAGAGTACTGAGGGATGCCAGGTACAAGGCTGGGAATAGGTAGCTGGGGGGAGAATGGGGAGTTGTTTCATTGTAAAATAAGACATTGAAGTTCCTCCCATTTTCTGTCTTGAAATATAATCTAGACAAAAAGAAACAATGTTCGCAAATACGCCAAGTATTTCTTGTGTACTGTTTTTTGAGAAAAACAACAAAAATTTATGCCCCACCCCAACAGCCGGAAGAATACTCGCAATCACGGTTCTTTCGTCTGTACTCCGACAAATATCCCGCCAGCCCAGCAACCACTCACGGCCCCATTTCCCGGCCAACCGGGACTGCACCTCAGCCGCTGGCACCCAGTAGCGAGGTTGCACGGCATAATCCGGGTCTTGTAGCCGGGTCAGAGGCACATTCGGCAGTTGGGTACTGGCCGAGCCTTCAGGCAAATATGTATAATCCCCAAATCGGTGGTCAAAATGATGAACCATCTTGGCCTCATAGAGCGGCAGATAGGCGGGTGAATCACTACCCGCGCGGAACCAGCGGTTGCCCTGGAGTTGCAAATCTTCATGAAGGAGTTCAGCCCGTGTGCGAAACAGATTGGAATCATTGGACATATGCAGCATAGTGCTAAAACGTGTCCCCCACGGATTCAGATCTGAGGGTGTTTCATCCAATTCCGCTTCTCGGATCAAAACCGGCACCCGCCGATAGATAGCTTTGGTTATTTCAGCGTCGCGACTGCTACGAAAAACTGGACAAGTTTTTGTATTTGGGTTAATTAAAGCAATATCATTAGCAGAAAGTGAAAAATGTCGATTTTTATCGTTCAGCTCTTCAATAGAATCAGCAAAAAACATAAAATCTGTTGTAATCTCTTCATCACGATTTAGACCAGCCATTGTCATTAAACAAAATGAACCACGACTATCAGTATCAATAAAGATACGGCGGATTTCAAAAAAACTATAAAAGCTTACAAGTGAATTGGTTTCTATCAAATCCTGAAAGAAAAATTTGGTGGTATCATCCGTGGCAATGCCCGAAGGCACAATACAGCCCACCCGCCCCACGCCGTTGATCAGGGTGCGGTTCAATTCGGTAAAAATGGTATAGGTATTCACATCACCACGGCCACAAAGCGGATACTTGCCACTCTGCCGAATAAAATGGCTGTCCCCTTCCGCCTGGCGTTTGGCAGTCAAATAGGCACTAAACAAAGCCGGATCCTTATCCGGTAAAGCAGCTATCAGATGTTTACGCGCTGCTGCATTGGCCGCCTGAGCAATTTCAGGGCTGCGACTCGCGAAAAACTCCTGTTCCTGCATCTTCACCCGCTCCCAGGGCGGATTTCCCAGCACAACATCAAACCCCGCTCGCTCAGCCTCTTCTTTTCCGCGATAAAAGACCTCTGGAAACTCCAAATGCCAATGAAAAAACTGGTATTCTTCGGCCAGACGCTCAATCTCAGTTTTGCGCCAGGGCTCTGAAGTCAGGGTATGAGGATTACGTTTAATCTGCCAAAAGACCTGTCCCGTGATCGGCGGTGAATCTTCGACTTTTTTCCAAACAAAGGCCGCACACCAAGCATCAGCAGTCATTTTCGCCAGTTGAAAGGCACTGGCGGCCTGCAATTCGCGGTAATAGGCCTCTCGGGCTTGAACCCCCGAGATCGAATCATCGGCCATCAGATCCAATTCCAGCATTTTGGGGCCCAGGGTGCCCAATTCAGACCAAAATTCAACTTGGCCATCCAACCAACTCATTTGGCGGTTGTGAAAGGCTTTATTCTCTTTTTTAGCCGCACTACACACGGCTTTATCGTCCCCTTCGATCGCCGTAAAGGCCTCGTCGGGAATGCCTTTTTCAATCAGCTCAGGGGTGGCTCCGATCAGGGCATTGCCACATTGAATATGGTGATCGAGAAAGGAGAGGGGTTTACCTGGCTCCAGGGCATCCATCCACAGGCTGACCTTACACAGTTCAACCGACATGGGGTTAATATCCACCCCATAAATACAGCGACCAATCACATCGCGCAAGGCGTGGCGGGTATCTGTCGGGGTAGGTTCAGCATCTCCGGTGCGTGCAGAGGCCAAATGTTTGGCCAATCGGTGAGCAGCAGCGATCAAAAAATGCCCTGAGCCGCAAGCGGGATCGCAGATTTTGAGATTGAGCAAAGCCGCTTCTGCTTCTTCTCTGCTTTTGCCTTGGATCGCCTGTTCAATCACTGGGTCTAAGGCACTGTCGAGCAGGCAGGTGATCA
This sequence comes from Candidatus Sericytochromatia bacterium, assembly GCA_050248915.1. GTDB lineage: Bacteria > Cyanobacteriota > Sericytochromatia > UBA7694 > UBA7694. The sequence continues at coordinate 2,677 of JBFWRL010000064.1, read as the reverse complement.
GTGAGGTGGGGGTATAATAACTGCCTGTGGTTTTGCGTTCGTTGCCTGCCGCCACTTTGAGTTCAAAGGTCGCGGCTTCGGCATGAATCTCGGGGTGCAATTCGAGCAAAGACTCATAAATACTGCCCAATTCTTCAGAGCCCAGATTCTTGTAATCCACCGAACGGCGGATTTTGCCATCGACGGTATACGCCAGGGCAAAGACCGCTTTGAGCAGGGCCTGATTGCTGAGTTGGGCCTGATACAGATCGGGAATGGCCTCAATAGACCACAAAAATGAACCCAGAGCAGGCAGCCCCAAAGGTTCACAGCCGTTTTGACCCAAATGGCCCATCACAATTTTGAGGCCCTCATACATATCTGGGTGCGGGGTGCCACGGGTTTGATCCGCCAACAGGCGCAGGCGCTTGGTGGAATAATATTGCAGATAGCGATCACTTTGGATTTCGCTGGCCTCGGGCACCAAGAGCAGCTCTCGGTCTTCTGCCACGAATAAAAAGAGCAGTCGGTAAACCAAGCGCAAAAGCTGGCGATAATAGTCTTGGGTGCTGAGCAAGCCCTGGCGCAGATCTTCGCGCAGTTTTTGATTGGCTGGACTGGCCAAAAAACCAGCCCCCAAACTGGAGATGGCGGTTTCAACCCCCTGGCGTAATTGCTCAAGGGCACGGGTTCCTTCTTGCTGGGCCACTTTGGACCATTGCTCCAGCCAACAGTCCTCGGGTTTTTCGGCTTCGATCCGCGATTGATGGCAGAGCAGCCACAAAAGTAAAAAGTCTGAAAAGGCTTCGCCTTCAAACATGGCGACCAGATCAAACTCGACAAAGGCCTGCCGGGTCAGGCTGATATTGTCTCTGAGTATCCGCAGCACCTTGCCATTGGAGACAAAGCCCCAGAGGTGTTCGTTGGAACGGTTGAGAAACTCTTGTACCAGAGAATGGGGGCTGGTACGGACCCCTTCATGCACAATTTGGTTGCGCTTGTCTAAATCCATGCTCCAGCTCAATAAATGAATCGGGCTCTTGTGATAAAAATGGGAGATGGGATAATTGAAACCTTCGATTTGAAAGGCCTCAGCTTTGGGCATGCGACCATAGTCTAATTCGTTAAACAGCACCAAAAGCCAACGATCCCGTGTGAAACGCGCGATCACTTCTTCGTTGCTTTCTTGTTTCACCAGCGCTTGAAAAGCATGCCAAGCCCCCAAAAGACGCGTCCAGGCCCGACTGGCGGCTTCATTGAGTTTTTCTGAAGGCAGCAGACGATAATCTTCGGCTCGAATCCCAATCAGGCTTTTGTCCAAGCCGCGCAAGCGTTGCAGCAAATCTGCAGGCAAAAGGCCCCCCTCTGTACGCAGGGTGGTAAAAAGGTTTTGTTGAATTTTTTTCATGCTGCTTAACCTTTCATATACAGATACACACCCAGCACATCGACAGGCGTGCGGGCTTGTACATCATAAGCTGTAACGGTTTTTGCCTCTTGGCGAACCCGCCGGTGCGACTCCAGCAGTGTCTGGCCAATCGCATGGGCCTGGGTATCCAAGGCCTTTTGAATCGGCTCAAAATTTTGGGTAATCTGTTTCAGCATCATCTGTGCTTGCTGCACGGGGATATTGGCACTGGGTTTGGCCTCAAGCAGTTTTTCGGCTGCTTCTTGCGAGAGCCAAGTGGGGTTTTGGGCCATCCCCTCAAAGGCGATTAAGCGACACTCTTCGGCCAAGAGGGTATCGTCTTTGTTCTGCCGCCGGGTGAGCAAATGAAACCGAAAACGTACCAGAAGCAAAGTGGTTGTGACATTTACGTCTGGGGTGCGAATGACAGCCGCCCGCGCAGCAGGACTTTTTTGCTGGCTGTCTAAAGCCGTATCCAAAACATAGCCTGCCAATTGCTCAACTAGGGGAGAAGTGCGATGCAGATAGGTTTCGTGATCTCTTAAAGGCAATTCAAAGCGGGCCAGCAGCCCTTTGTCTTTGTTGAGAGAGAGACGGTCTTGAAGTGGCATGGGCGTCTCTTTAAATTGCAGCGCATAGGTCTGATTTCGGGCTTCGCCCACAGTGCCCCCCAAGGCTTCGAGGGCATCTAAAACAAAGGATTTAACAGCTTGACCAGAACCCAAAACCCGTTGCATGGCCTGGAGTTCTTGCTCCACTTCATCTGTTTTGATGGTGAATTGAGCAAAAAGACTGCGCGAGGCCTTTTCATTCTCTGTGGCATTCACCCAATCTTCCATTTCATCCAATTGCTCTTTTAAGCCTGGGATCATTTCCATTTGTTGGTTTTGTTTAATGATCAATTCTTCAAAAATGGTATCCAAAACCATCGCACTTGAAACCGGCACAGGCACAGAAATACCAAGCGCCCTGCGTATCGCCTGATGTTTGCGCAAGAGCACCTTCATGACAATGGGGTCGATTTCATTGTTGAGACAATAATAGGTGATCACCCGGATCTGATCCTGGGGCTGGCCATAGCGATCCACCCGTCCTTCGCGCTGTTCATGGCGGGTGGGGTTCCATGAGAGGTCGTAGTGAATGACGGTATCAAAATACTGTTGCAGGTTGATCCCTTCAGACAAACAATCGGTACAGACCAAAACCCGTTGTTCACTTTGTTCCATGGCGGCCACCCGATCTTGGCGTTCATCTGGCGGCAAGGTGCCTGTCACGACTTCAACCTGCACA
>JBFWRL010000063.1:0-28387 GCA_050248915.1 Candidatus Sericytochromatia bacterium | reverse complement strand
ATCTTGACATGCTCTCCCGCCGGCTGACCCGCAAAGATTTTCAAGTCATGACTGCCGAATCTGGCCGTGTGGCCTTGGCACTGCTGGAGAAAGAGCCCGTTGATCTGGTGCTGCTCGATCTGATGATGCCCGAAATGGACGGAATTGAAGTTTTGGGCCATATTCGCAAGCGCTTTTCGATGGCCCATTTGCCCGTAATTGTTGTCACGGCCAAAAGTGAGAGAGAGCACCTGGTCGAGGCCTTCGATGCCGGGGCCAATGATTATATCGCCAAGCCCATTGACTTTGAGGTGCTTTTGGCCCGCACGCGCAGCCATATCGAACACCGCTATCTGGAACTCTCTTTGCGGGCCAGTGAAGCACAATACCGTGACCTGTTTGACCATGCCAGTGACTTGATTTTCAGTTTTAATGCCGCAGGTGAATGGCTCTATTTTAATCCCTCGTTAGAACGCTGCAGTGGCTTTCAAGCCGAAGAGTTGCAGAAGACCTCCTGTTTTGACCTCTTTTCTGCCCCGAGCCAAAGCTGGGAAACACTTTTGGCACAAGCCCGTCAAAGGGGGGGAGCCAGTCAATTGGAATTGCTGCTCAAAACCGCCAAAGGTGCGGACTTATTTTTAGAAGGCAACCTCAGCGCACGGGAACGCCAAGGAAATCTAGAAGCCTATCGGGGAATTTTTCATGATATTTCAGCCCGAAAACAAGCTGAGAGCATGAAAAACGCCTTTGTCTCTATGGTCAGCCACGAATTGCGCACCCCGCTAACCTCCATTCGTGGGTCATTGTCCCTGATTTTAAAAGGCCTGGCTGGCCCCTTGAATCCAGATATGACCGAACTTTTGGACATTTCCCACCGCAATTCAGAGCGGCTGATCTTTTTAATCAACGATATTCTCGATATTGAAAAAATTGAAGCCGGCAAAATGGACTTTCATTTTGAACGCCTTTCACTGCGAGAACTGGCTGAACAGGCCCTGAAAAACAATCAGGCCTATGCCGATCAATACCAAGTGACATACCATCTGGAGCCCGTTGCTCACGTGGCCTGGATCCGCGGGGATCGCGAAAGATTGAGCCAGGTTTTGGCCAATTTGCTCTCCAATGCCGCCAAGTTTTCCCACCCCCAGGGCCAAGTGACACTCAGCATCAGCCCCCAGGAAAATGGCGGCTATCGGCTCACAGTCAAAGATCAGGGCTCAGGCATTCCGGCGACCTTTCACAATCAAATTTTTTCAAAATTTGCCCAGGCGGATAATTCCAGCACCCGCAGCAAAGGGGGCACAGGCCTGGGCCTGGCGATCAGCAAAGAGATCATCGAAAAACACGGTGGCAAATTGGATTTTTGCTCAGAACCCGGCCAGACACGCTTTTATTTCGACTTACCCCCAGCAGAGGAAAACTAAGATGAGCCCCCCCAAATTGGAAAAAATTCTTTTGGTCGAAGACGATCCAGACATTCAATTTATTGCCCGCATGGCCTTGCAACGCATCAGCGGTTACCAAGTTGAGGTCTGTAACAATGGCATTGAAGCCCTCAAGCAGCTCCCGATCTTTCACCCACACATGGTGGTAATGGACATGATGATGCCCGAAATGGATGGTTTAACTACCTTTCAAGAAATGCGCAAAATCCCCGCTTTTGCCCATTTGCCGGTGGTCTTAATGACCGCCAAGGCCCAGGCCCACGAAATAGAAAACTACAAGCGCGAAGGCATTCGCGATGTGATCATCAAACCCTTTGAGCCCGCTGAACTGGGCAACCAATTGGAGCAAATCTGGCAGAGTATTGCCCTTTAAGCCTATGCAAGGATCCGAGAGTGAGAGTTTAACCAACTATTATCGCAAACGGCTGGTAGAGAGAATTCAAGTCCTCAGGCCGCTCTATCACCGCCTTCAGAGCTTTGAAAAAAACCGCCTGATGTTGACCCGGATTTTGGTGTCTTTGCAAAAAGCCCAAGCTTTTCCAGCCATTACACAGGCAGCCACAATCGTTTTGTGTTCTCCCCCCGCTGAATGGGCAGAAAAAATTCAAGACCTGCAGACCGTTTTGGAACAAGAAAAAGCACTGCGCAACAAAGAAGGCACCGACTTGATTCTGCACTCACTCACGGCCTTGCAGCCCGTCTCCCAAGAGCGCGAAGCCTATCTGCAGGATGTACAAAAAGTGCGCAATATTGCCCACAGTCTGGCTGGTTCTGGGGGGACGTATGGCTTCAAAGACATCAGCCAATTGGCCCGATTGGTCGAATCAGCAGAACCCGATGATCTGGTTCTGGCCCTGCAACATTTGCTTTTGCTCTTACATCAACACGCACGCCATGAACAGCCCACTGCCCCACAGAGCATTTTATTGATTCAAAAAGACCCAGATTTGACTTATTTAATTCAACATCATTTGCAGTCAGCGGGTTTACAATGTCAGGCTGTGCAAACAGCCCACGAAGCCTGGCAAGAGATCAGCAAAACCCCCTATCCGGTGATCATTACGGATCTGGTGCTGCCCGATTTGGATGGACGCCGCTTGATCTTTGAATTGCACCAACACCCAGACAGTGAACAAAGCAAAATTGTCGTGCTGGCTTCGCCCCAGCAATTAAACAGCCTTGAAAATATCACCGTTTCTGCCGTTTTAAGCAAACCCCTGCAGCCCGAAGCCCTGGTCAAAAAAGTCCAAGAATTGCTGTTATTGTCTCAACCTGACCCTCTCCCTGGGGAGAATGATCACTTGGGACTGCCCCAATCGGGGGCACTGCAAAGATATATCCAATCATCGCTACAGCCAGACTCGGCTTTGCTCTTATTTGCACTGCCGGCAGCGCCGTCGGAACGGTTGAGAAGTTTTACCCAATTGCTCAAAGCCCAGATCAATCCCCAGGATTTTCCGGCCCATTATAAGCAAGACCATTTTTTGTTGTTTTTGCCCAGCCTGACAAGAGCAGAGCTACAGCAATTTTTAAAGGGACTTCAAAGCACGTTTGCAAGTGTGGCGCCAGAATTGTTGGCACCCACGGCCCTCAGCATCGCCTGGAAGAAACTCAGTGAAGCCCCACTCGAAGCCCAGATTCAGCACTTGGAGCAAAATTTAAAGCCCTTTAAGCATGTTTTGGATTCAGACCAGATCTCTCTGTCCGACACCCAGGCAGAACCCCCTCAGCCGCCCCAAGCCAAGCCCGTCCGCATTTTACTGGCAGATGATGATCCCCTTGTGGCCGCCATTTTGCGTTTTCGGATTGAACAAGCAGGCCTGCAATTTGAGGCCCTCAATGATGGCGAACAGGTGTTGCCAAGTCTCTCTGCTGAGCTGCCCGATCTGCTGATTCTGGATGTCAAAATGCCCGGCAAAGATGGATTTACCGTTCTGAAAGAACTCCGCCAAAGCTATTCTGCAGACAGCTTGCCGGTGATGATGTTAACCGCCCTGGGCAACGAAAGCCACGTCATTCAAGGCCTCGAAAGTGGTGCCAATGACTATATGCAAAAACCCTTTTCTCCCGACGAACTCATGAGCCGTTTGCACCTGTTGCTGCGCAAAAAAGCCCAGCGCTCGGGTCCAACTGCGGGCTAGGTATTGGGCTGAAAACCTTTGCGCTCCATTTTTCCCCATTGCCCTTTGAGCCCCAAGAGGGTTTTGAGTGTGCCTTTAAAACGCCACCAGGCAGAAAGTTGGCGATAGCCCACATTTTCAGCCAAGGCAATCCAGGCCAAGCGCAAAAGATCCCCCACTTTCTGATACCTGAAAAAGACCCACTGTTCGAGACAGAGTGAGAAAAAAGAGATCAAGGTGCCATAGCCAAAGGCCAAGGCCCCAAAGGCAATTAAATATTCCCAAGACAAACTTCCGCGCAGCCAACTCAAAGGGAAGGTAAAATAGCCCAAAAATTCGACCAAAACCCCCAGGGTTTCCAAAAGCAAAAAATAGGGAAAGACAATCCAGCCCAACACACCTTGGCGCGGATTCAAACACATCTTTTTGTGCTTGAGCATGACTTCGGTCAGACCCCGCTGCCAGCGCTCCCGTTGGCGGCTCAACATTGTCAGGCTTTCGGGGCATTCGGTCCAAGCGGCAGGATCGGGCACAAAGCGAATCCGATAGGGAATCTGTTTTTCTCGGCAATGCCGGTGCATACGCACCACCAACTCCATGTCTTCGCCCACGGTTTGGGTATCGTAACCCCCCACCTCAACCGCCAAGGAACGTTTAAACAGCCCAAAGGCCCCCGAAATAATTAAAAGGGCATTGAGTTGATCCCAGCCGACACGGGCAATCAAAAAGGCCCGCAAATACTCCAAAACCTGTATTCGGGCCCAAAAGTTCTGGGGCAAACGGATATTTTGCACTTTGCCTTTGTCGACATCACAATCATTGACAATGCGAATTATCCCCCCAGCGGCCACGGTACGGTAGTCTTCTAAAAAAGGCCTGACAATGCGCAAGAGCGCATCACGCTCGATCAGGGTATCGGAGTCGATGGCGCAAAACAGCGGGTAATGGCAAAAATTCAGTCCGGTGTTGAGCGCATCGGCTTTGCCGCCATTGGCTTTGTCGATCACCCATAAATTGGCATAGATCTTACTTTTAAACACCTGTTTGACAGGCTGGCTGGGCAATTGGGCCATGGGAACAACCGCCACGGGCATCAAGTCAAAGGCTGCTTGCAAGTGTTCCAGTGTGTTATCGCGGGAGCCATCGTTGACGATCAAAATCTCGTATTCGGGGTATTCGAGATTGAGCAAGGCGTGAACCGACTCAACACAGGTGGCTGCTTCGTTGTAAGCTGGGGCAATGATGCTGATACTGGGATTTTCCGCCACTCCCAAGAGTTCTTGGGTCTGAATCAATTTGAGCCGCTGGCGGTAGTGGCGCAGGCCATCCCAGGCCAAGAGGCAGGTAAAAAAATAAGTGGTGTTTAAAAGCAAAAAATAGACCAAAACGGCCCCGTTGACTCCCCAAAGTAGCACATCCAGCATCTTAGGCCTGCCCCAGGATGGTATTTAATTGAACAGTCAAAGCAGAATCTTGTTCGAGTTCGGCTGGCCAGAGCGATTTTTGCCGCAATTCGCTCAGGGCCTGCGCCGCTTGGCGAGCCACCCAGGGTGAGGGGTCATTCAAACCTGTTAACAACAAAGGCAGATGGCTTTGCCGCCCCAAACGGGCCAAGGCTCTGAGGGCATAGGCGCGCACAGCAAAATCGGGTGAATGCCAGAGCGGCAAAATCTGACTGGAGAGATCGCGGGGGCTGAGTTTTTCGAGCAGTTTTAAGGCTGGTACACAGATATCCGCCGATGCCTCGTGCTGTATAATTTCCAGCGCCACATCAACAGCGGCCAAATCGTTGAGCAAAAGCAGGGTTTTGGCCGCAACGCCCCTGAGATGGGCGGGTGCGTCAAGATCGGCAAAGAGCAAACGCAGCCCAGGACTGAGCACCGGCCCCTTGCGGGCCAAAAGTGAGGCCAAATAGTTCAAAGAGAGGTTTTCAACCCGTGGCAAAGCAGCCAATATTTCTCGGTGATAGCCCTCAACGTGAGATTGGGTCAAGGCCTGAAAGGCAATGGTGGCAACCAACGGAGAGGGGTCTCGCAGGGCCCGCGCCAAAGCCGACAAATAACTTTGCTCTTGAAAGGTGGCCAAGAACTTTAAGGCCTGGGCCCGCATTTCTGGCTGCGAATGATTCACTTGCTTTGCCAAGAGCGGCAAATAGGGTTCAGCCAAAATCTGTAATTTGTGGTTGACACTGCCTTTGAGCCGTTGTTGGTAGCGGTAGAGCATTTCCACAAAGGCCTTTTCCTGCCCTTGCGGCACGGCTTCCCAGACGCGCTCAGGGGCCTGGCTCTGAAACAAACAGGCCACAATCAAAGGGTTCAGACTGGCGTCCAAGGCCAAGCGGGCCTGCGCCAGCAGGCGCTGCTGCCTGTGAAAAATCAGCGATAGCCCAAACAAAAGCAGGCAGCCCAAGGCCAGAACAAGGGAAAACAGCCCCATCAAAAAAGCCAGGGGATGGCTCTGATAGACGTCGCTGAAAGCAAATACTTTTGGGATAAAGGAATCTAACATGATAGGCTCTTGCCTTCAGGATAACAGGCTTTGACGATTCGGAATAATAGTATATTTTTATTAAAAATATACTTTACTAATTGTTGCTTTTTTGGTTATTATCTTTGACAGTGACACTTGAAAGGTATCTCCCATGAAATACGTCAGTCTGTTCCTCTGTATTAACTTACTCAACGCCTGTGTTTCTCTATCCACGCCTGTTTCAACGCCCGTCTCCCCCCAAGCGTCTCCGTCAACAACCCCACCCCCCGAAACAGCAAGCCCCAGACCCTTTGAGGAAGCCAAAAGTTGCCAACCCGAAAGCAGCGAAGTGCGTTTTGCCGTTTATGCCAATCCCCGCAATCTGGCCAGTTATTTTCATGAGGGCAGTCTGGATTTTTCCATGCCCATTTTATCTCTGAAAGTGATTGCCGATGGCAAAACCCAGACATTCAAGCAAAATACCTTCAGCCTGCCACGCAGCATGTTGAAAAAAAACCTTGAAATCCAAGCGGAAGGTTATGCCACGCTCCAACGCCCTTTAACGCCGCCCTTTTCCGAGCTTTGTGCCCAGATGTATGCAAGCCTCTCACCCCTTTCTGCGGAAGAGCAAATGGGCAGTGACATTGCCATGGAAAGTTTGGATCTGTTTTCCGTGCCCGCTCTGCCTGATTTTCTCAAAACAGACAGCAAAACCCGCTTCAGTTATGCTCTGATTCGCGAAAGCAAAGAATTGCCGCCCCTCTTCAGTTGGATCGAAAAGACACCTTCTCTCGAAACAAGCGCCACCCAGCTCAAAACACAATTAGAAAATGCGTTAAGCAAGGGACAGATGATTGTTTTGTTTAGCAATAACAGCTCCCAAATGGGAGATATCTACAGCGTTCTAGACAGCGCCCGCGAAACACCCGACACATTAATTTTGGCATCGCACAAGCAGACGCTGGTCCCTTATCCTTTGCCCCCCCAGCCCGTGGGAGATATTTTCAACAAACGCCTGGAGATCAAACTGATTCAGAAAACCAGCAAACCCGTGGTCGTCGATGCACTTCAAGCCGGAGTTGGCAGCCCAAAAGTCAGGCTGGCTCTGAACCCCTAATCTGTTTCTTCATTTTTTTCGAGCAATTCCTCCAACATCTCCATTTGTAATTCTTGGATTTGCATGAGATGTTGCCATTGGTGATGGGTGAGTTGATCGAGCTTAAAATGCAATTGGCGGATTTCTAATTCTGCCTTAAGATTGACCTGATAATCATTGATGCTGCGGATACGGTCACGGGCTTCTTGGCGATTCTGGCTCATCATAATCAAGGGCGCTTGGAGGGCAGCCAAACAAGAGAGCATAAGATTGAGCAAAATATACGGAAAGGGGTCCAAAGGGCGACCCAGCAAAACCAAGCTATTGCCCAAAATCCAACAGAAAATAAATGCACCGAAAAACAAGATAAAACGCCAACTGCCGCCAAAACGGGCAATCTGATCAGAAAGCTGATCGGCCCAGTGCACAGGTTCAATATTTTTTTCGGGATTCTCTGAAACCGTGGCATGGTCCAAAATACTTTGAAATACTTCTTTTTCAAGTGAATCCATTTCGAATTGCTCTTTGCCCATCAAAAAAGCCAGCAATTCATGTCGAAAACGATTTAGGCAAACCCTGCAATAACGGGCCATTTTCCGTGATGGACGTCCCTGTTCGAGCAAAAATTGCTGCAAATGGGGAGGCAATAAATGCAGTTCATAACTTGGAAACACTTTGCCACATTGTGAGCAAGGTGTTTCTGTCTGAGCAGTCAATTCCGCACTCTGATCCATTGGCAACTTAACCGTCGTAGCCCCGCGCAATCGGGTAGCGGCGCCCTTGGCCAAAGGCCTTGCGGGTCACTTTGAGTCCGGGTGGGGCCTGGCGGCGTTTGTATTCATTAAAATTGATCTTGCGAATCACCCAGTCCACGACTTCGCGGTCGTAGCCCAACTCGGCAATTTCGGCATTGCTTTTGCTCTCTTCGATATACGCGCGCAGAATGCCGTCCAGCACCTCGTAAGGCGGCAGCGAATCCTGGTCGGTCTGGTCAGGGCGCAACTCTGCTGAAGGCGGTTTGGTAATTGTGTTTTCGGGAATCACCTCACCATTGCGGTTCATATAGCGCGCCAAATCATAGACCCAGGTCTTGGGCAAATCGGCGATCACGGCCAGCCCGCCACACATATCGCCGTAGAGCGTGCAATAGCCCACAGCCATCTCGGATTTGTTGCCGGTGGTTAAAAGCAAATGGCCAAATTTATTCGAGAGCGCCATCAGCAAATTGCCCCGGATCCGCGCCTGTAAATTTTCTTCGGTGACGTCTTCGGCTTTGCCTTCAAAGGCCGGGGCCAAGGCCTCGCGGAAGCTATCAAACATCGGCCGAATCGGGATTTCGCAGTAGTTTACCCCCAGATTTTTGGCCAGGGCCTCAGCGTCGGTGACACTGCCCTCGGAAGAATATTGTGAAGGCATGGCCACCCCCAAGACATTTTCGGGCCCCAGGGCCTGGGCTGCAATGGCGGCGGTAATGGCAGAGTCGATCCCACCACTGAGCCCCAAAACAGCAGATTTAAAGCCGGTTTTGTGCAGATAATCGCGGGTGCCCAGCACCAGGGCCTTTTCGATCATGGCCATGTCGGACGCCCACTGAAATCCAGTCAGGGGGTTGAGATCGTCGAGTTCGAGGAGGGCAAACTCCTCTTCAAAACCTGCGCCGATCCAAAGTAAATGGCCCTGGGCATCGACAATAAAGCTGTGTCCATCAAAGACCAGACCGTCGTTGCCACCCACTTGGTTGACATAGATCGCAGGCAAACGGTATTTGCGGCAGGCGGCCTGCACCATCGCCAAGCGCAGTTGTGGCTTGCCCGTGTGAAAAGGCGAGGCCGAGATATTTAAGAGCAAATCCATGCCTTGGCGCGCAAGGCTCTCAATTGGATCGCTGAGATACAGGCGGCGGCTCCAAAAATCGGAGTCGTTCCAGATATCTTCGCAGATCGAGATCCCCGCATGGTGCCCGAGCAAATTGACGGGTGTGACCAAATCCGCAGGTTCAAAATAGCGGTCTTCGTCGAAGACATCGTAGGTGGGCAACAGGGTTTTGTGGTGCACCGAGGTCATTTTGCCATTTTGCAAAACGGCTGCGGCATTAAACAGGCGTTTGCCTTTGTTGGTGAGATTGCGATCAACAAACCCCACGACCACAGTCAGACCGTGGCTGGCCTTGCGCAATTCGTCGAGACAAGCCAGATTGGCTTCGACAAAGCTTTCGCGATCGAGCAAGTCCATCGGCGGGTAGCCGGTGATCGCCAATTCGGGAAACATCAACAATTCAGCGCCGGCCTCACGGGCCTGGGCGATCAAATCCAGCATTTTGGAGGTATTGGCTTGGAGCGCTCCCACCGTGGTATTGATCTGAGCCAGTGCAACTTTCATAAAAAAGCCTCCTTGAGTACTTCGGCAGTATCGACAAAACGCACACCCGCATCGGCCATTTCAGCCAAGCTGCGGGCCTCCCCTTCGGGGGTAACCGCTTTGATGGCATCGCGGATCACGCTGACAGCGTAACCCCGTTGGCGCAAACCCAGGGCAGCAGCCCGCACACAATAGTCGGTTGCGACCCCAAAAACATAACACATTTCGGGGGAAAGCGTTTGAAAGACTTGCTCGGCATTGGGATTGCCAAAGACGTCAAACACCGTTTTTTCGAGCACCAGGGCCGAGGATTGAGAAATATCCAGCGCCACAGGTGCATTGGGAATGACCTGAGCCTGAGCCAGATGTGTGGCATCCACCCGCTCTTGACCTGCTGTGCCAGTGACACAGTGGGGCGGAAAGATCCTAAATTCAGGATCATCAGCGGCATGGGCATCGGCAGACGCCACCACAGGAATGCCCTGCTCACGGGCCAAGCCAATCAACAGGGCCAGATTGGGCTCCAGGGTCTCGGCTGCGGGCACATAGAGCCCGCCTTCGGGATGCATAAAATCCCGTTGGGTATCAATATCCACAAAGACAATGCGACTTTTTTGCATGGTTTTTTCCTCTTATTTCTTTTGATGAGCAGTCTGTAAGCTTTGAAACAGGCTTGTCAGAGCAGGGCTCTGTTCGACGGGGTAATGTTCGACTGAGAGCAATTGACGCTGGTTGGGAGGCAGCAAAGCGAGTTGGGCCAAAGTATGGCAGCGGCTTTCAGCCAGAGAGACGGGTGCGTTTAAACGCTTTCCCTTTTGCATAGCACAGACCAAAAGCGGGCTGGCCCCGTCGATGGCCTCGCCCTGCAGCGCCAGCAAATCGTGTTCAAAACCCGCTTCTCCTGCAAAGCGCCAAACCTGTTTGGCCCCCGGATAACTCAGCTTGCTGCTGCTGAGTTTGACCCTGTAATGGATTTGGCCCTGGGGGTCCAGCTGCTCAACCAATTTGTACACCCCCCCCAAGGAAGGGGCATCAATGCAGGTGGTTAATTCGGTGCCGACCCCAAAGACATCAATCGGGGCCTGGGCCGAGAGCAATTCCTGAATCTTGTATTCGTTCATATCCCCACTGACCACAATTTTGGCCTGGGGCAAACCGGCTTGGTCGAGAATTTGACGCACTTCGCGGCTGAGGCCGAGAAAATCGCCACTGTCGAGGCGCACCCCTTGAATCTGTGGCCCCAAAGCGGCGGCGTTGCGCGCCCCTTGCAGGGTGTCGTAGGTATCGATCAAGAGGGTGGTGTGTTGGGGGAAGGTTTTGTGGTAAGCAGCAAAGGCCTCAGGCTCACTTTCAAAGGCCATGGTCCAGGAGTGGGCTGCCGTGCCTTTGACTGGCAATCCCAGGTGCATGCCCGCATAGACATTGGCGGTGGCGACCGCCCCCCCGATATACGCGGCACGGGTCGCAAGCAGACTGGCCTCGGGGCCGTGGGCCCGGCGGGCCCCAAAATCGACAAAGTCGACGGGTTTTTCCCCGCTGTGGCAGGCCAACCAAATGCGGGCGGCTTTACTGGCGACAGAGGTCTGGTAATTGATCAGGGAGAGCAGCCAGGTTTCAACCAATTGGGCCTGAATCACTGGCGCCGTGATGCGCAGAATCGGCTCGTAGGGAAAAAAGACCGTGCCCTCGGGCAGGGCCCAGACCTCGCCCTCAAACTTGAACGTTTTGAGATAGTCCCAGAATTCAGGGTTGATGGTAGCAAACTCAGGTAAAGAGCGCAAATAGGCAATTTCTTCGGGCAGAAATTTGAGGTTTTCGAGATAGCTGAGGGCCTGTTCGAGGCCCGCCGCCACCAAAAAATTGCGGCCTTTGGGCAAACGGCGCACATAGAGTTCAAAGGTAGAGACCTGGTGCATCTGCTGCGAAAAATAACCGGCAGCCATGGTGAGTTGGTAGAGATCTGTAATCAAGGTGGAATGTTGAATGGGTATCAGAGACGATGGGGTGAGCTGAGACATTTGAGCCACCTCCTTTGTTTGAATTTAATTCTATAAATGTATATTATACATTTATTCACAACTTGTCAAGCAAGCCAAGCAAAAAGCCCGCCTTTCAGGCAGGGTTTTGCTTAAATTAAAACAAAAGCGCAACAGAAAAACGTTTGGTTTTTTTCAATCGTTTTTTTCAAAGGGCTGCACTGAAGCAAGCTGGGCTTGGTAATGAACCAGCAACGCGATAACGGCAGCCAATGCCGTCACAGCCAGAGTCAGCCCTGTATACGGGCTCAACAAAGCACTGACAGGCAAAACAAAACCGAGCAAAGTAGCCAACGCCGCTTGCCCACGCTCAGCAGGATTTTGGCGTAAACCGGCACTCAGAGCCAAGAGCAAGAAACTGATCCCGATCCAGGCCTGCCAAGCCGGCAGCAAGCGGCTGCTGTAGGTCAAAGCCAGAAGCCCACTCAGAAACAATGCTGCTATCAGGAACAATTCATGGCTGCCGAGCCAGGCAGGGGATCGCTCACTGGGCCGCTGGGTGAGCAATAAGAGAAATAGCCACCAGACCAAAATACCCGGCGCCAGCAGCAAAATTCGGCTGATGATCCCCGTTTTGGGTGCGGCGCCACTGCTGGTAAAGACCCCAAAGGGATTGAGCACTGAGACATTGTCTTTAAATTCCCAGACAAAAACTTTGCCCGCGCCCTGCTCTTGGGTTTGTTGCGGCAAAATGCCACTGGCGTATTGGGCGTGGGGGAAAGGAGCTTCTACTTGCAATTTAAAGTTGGAGAGCAGGGTATTGTAGGCATTGTAGACCCAGCGGGCATCGCCTTGGGATTGATACTGGATTTTAAACTGGGTTTGCTGGCCAGGGGGCAAATCAAAGCCAAATTGGTTGGTCTCTTGTACCAAGGCTTGCAATTCTTGGCCGTCTTTAAAGACCTTAAAACCCTCCAAGAGTTCGTAGTTTTGGGGTTTCTCTGCCAAGAAGCGAAATTTGTGGATGCCCTTGATCGTATTGGCAAAGGTATAATTGCCCTCAAATTGGACTTTGTATTTGTGTTTGGGGGGCTCTGAATTGTCCTGAATCTGGGTAATTTTCACTTGGATTTGCGAGCTGGCGAGATTCAGGGTATAGCGGATATAACGCGTTTTTTCAAGGTCTTTTAATTGGCCTTCACGCAGGGCTTGGACAATATAGGTTTCGGGTTTGTAATAATAGATCTGGGGAGCCGGCTGTTCTTGGCGATAGCCTTCGACCACCTGTGTCTGTTTGGCCACCTGTTGAAATTCCCAATGGTGGGTGCGGTTGGCCAGGGTAGCTGTCACAAAATAACTTCCCGCAACCAAAAGAGCACTCAGAAAGACCTTGTAAAGCCCCTTGACTCCTCTTTCGTAACTCACAATCCAGGGAGAGATTGGGTTTTCGTCAGGGTTTTGAGAGGCAAAGCGCCAGCGCAAAAGAGCCAATAAAAGGCCGCCGATGCAAAAGACAAAACCCAGAGCCAAGGCCAAATACCAAAGAGAGGTTTGGCCCAGGGCCAGCAATTCAGCAGGGTGGGTCAGATCGGGCAATTTGGGAATGCCTTCGACAATCGGGGTATCCATGGTCGGTCCTCTGCGGGTTGAGAATTATTTGCCCCAGCGACTGAGTCCCCAAATCACCAAAGCAATCGGCAAAGCCGCACCAAGGGTTGCTCCCAGAGCTGTTCCCAAAGCCAAACTGCTGCCAGCTGCCCGGCTGGCAAAATAGCCAATGCCCCCGCCCACTGTGGCGGTGCCAGCCATCATCAGGCCCACACGCACATCGGCCCGGCTCCAGATACTGCCGGGAGCGTCAGGGGGAGGAATATCATTGGGATCCGGGGTTGGTTTGGGTTCTAAAGTAAGGCTGTCGGCACGGTAAAACGAAGCCGTCTGGGCAACCTGAAGCGACGACGCGGCGTAAGGCAAGTAACCAGTGCGATAAACAGGAGTGGCGGCAGCAATACTGAGACTCATTTTTGACCTCTAATAGGCGCGGCGGGGCTGTTGGGCATAAGTGCCGTATTGGGCCACGGGCTGCTGATTGGCATAACCTGTATAAGCAGCAGGGGCAGTGGCATAGCCATAAGCAGGCTGTTGGGCATAAGCCGTTTGCGCGGGAGCGCGGCCATAACTCTGGCTGGTGACAGCATTGCCCCGGCTGACGCGGGCAATATTCAGTCGACCACTGCCCAAGGCGGGATTCTGGCCCATATTGTCAGCAGACTGCACCAGGGCCTGCTTCATTTGGGGCAGATTGAGCTGGGGCTGGCGGGTGCGAATCAGGGCCAAAGCAGCAGCAGCCTGCATAGCGGCAATACCGGGGCTTTCAAGTTGGCCATAACCCGCAGTCAAACCCATGCGGTTGAGGCTGAAACTGCGCATCGGCAGGGTTGAGCGAATGCCCTGGGCAACAGCACTGATGGTCACATTGGCACTTTGCGCGGCAAAAGTCGCAGGACGCTGGCCGGTGCTGTCAATTGAATTGATCGCCAAGACACCGCGGTAATTGCCAGGAAAAGAAGCCGCAGCCAAACCATTTCCGGCAGGCGCCACAATCGGCACACTCATGCGATTGGCGTAGTCTATTGCAGCGGTCAAAGCCTTGCCCTGTTGGGGGGCACTGGCACTTAAAACAATCACTTTGGCACCATATTCGACGGCTTTCATGATCCCTTTGGCAATGCTGAAGTCGGTGCCAATACCGTTGGCGTCGAGGGCTTTGATCGGCAGAATTTTGCCACCGGGCGTCACACCGCTGATCTGCTGTTGGCTATTGGCAGCCACTGCCACCCCAGCCAAATACGTACCGTGGCCATTTTCATCAGCCACATCTGCACCCCCGAGGGTATTGTGGCCGGCCAGCAATTTGCCTTGCAAATCGGGGTGAGAGATGTCAACGCCGGTATCGATCAGGCCAATATAATTGTTGATGGCTGTGGGCACAGACTCTGAGGTGCTCTGGCGGTGGTAAACCGACTGGGCCTGCACACCGGATTGCTGGGGCAAGGTGATCGAACGGAGATAATTGGGCTCGGCAAACTCCACCTGACCTTGGAGTTTGTCAATGGCAGCGGGATCGTTGGCCTGAAAGAGTTCCACGCCCAAATCTTGAATTTCTTCGACAAAGAGCAGTCCATTTTTTTGAGCAAAAACTTCGGGGGTTTCGAGGTAAGCCACGCCACTGCGTTTGATTAAATATTCGTTGGGAACGGCCTGTTGGCCTTGCAAACTGGAAAAATTGCTCTGTTGGGCAGCGGTAAAATTGGAATTGGCACCGCCACAGGCTGCCAAGCCGCTGCTAAGAACAGCAATCACAAGCAGATGGGTCAGGGACTTGGATTTCATGGGCTCTCTCCTACGCTCAAAAATAGAGTTTTCACCTGTTTTGATTGTAGCCCATCGCTCGGGGAATCTTGCCGGGCTTGGTCTTTTTTTTACCGATATATAACTAGAGCATAACTATAATTCGCAGAATCCACCTGACGCGCTGCGCTTGCAGGTGATTCTGCTGAGGGGGGTGGGCTGCGCTTGCGGGGGACTCTGCTGAGGGGAGAACGCTAAACTGGCACCCTTGTCAAAAGGCGCTTTCCGATGAGCGGCTTTGCCTCACGGCTGAGATTTAAGACCCGGCAATAAAATATGATCGAGCAAAGCAGCGTAGTCTGTTCTGCCAAAAGGCTGGCCCTGGGTGAGACTGCGATACGATGTCATCGCAATAATCACCTGACAGGCCATCTCAATGTCGGCCTGGGCAGAAATCTCTCCGCGTTGGATCGCGCGTTGCATGAGGGTGCGATTGACCTCGGTCCAGGGGTTAAAAATGCCGGCACTGGCCTCTTCGGCGAGTTTTCGATGTTCAGAGAAAAAGGAGCCCAGTTTTGCCAGCACACGCAGTTTGCGCTCACTGAATTCAAGCGAATAGGGTTTAACCAGAGTCAGCAGATCGTCTCTTAAGTTTCCTGTATCGGGCAAGTGTTCAAGTTCAACCGAGTGCTGGCTCATCCAGATCAGGGCATCGCGAACCAGTTCGGCTTTGCTCGGCCAGCGGCGATACAACGTTGCTTTGCCAGATTTTGTGCGGGCCGCCACCATATCCATCGTCATGCCGTCAAAACCCAGCTCGGCCAGAATTTCAATCGCCGCTTCGAGAATGCGTGTGTCCAGCGTATGATCACGCTTACGACCCAGTGTCGTTCCCGGCTTTGCCTTTTTAAGCTCGCTCATCTCTGCTCCTTTAAGACATTTCTTTAAATCCGAAACTTGACAGTTCCGAAACTAAACAGTATCGTAAATATATCTTTCAATGCAATGGCGAAAGAAAAGTAAAAGGAGTATATCACTATGAAAACAATTTTAATCACTGGATGCTCATCTGGATTTGGCCTTGAAACGGCCAAATTCTTTCTAGAACGTGGCTGGAAAGTCGTCGCAACAATGCGAACTCCCCGCAAGGACATCTTGCCTGCTTCTGAGAATTTGCGGGTCTTGGCGCTGGATGTCAGCAAACAAGAGAGTATTCGCCAGGCAATCGAAGCTGCCGGGCCGATTGAGGTCTTGGTCAATAATGCGGGAATCGGTGTCTTAAATGCCCTTGAAGGTTTATCCATGGACATGATTCGCGAAGTATTTGAGACCAATACCTTTGGTACGATGGCCCTAACCCAGGCTGTGCTGCCTCAGTTTCGTGAGCGCAGATCCGGTGTGATCGTGAATGTCACCTCTTCAGTGACGTTAAAATCACTGCCTCTGCTTTCGGTTTACACCGCCAGCAAGGCTGCGATCAATGCGTTCACCGAGTCGCTGGCCCTGGAGCTGGAGCCTTTTAATATACGTGCCAGAGTGGTCTTGCCCGGTCGTTCCCCAGAAACGCGCTTTGCCAACAATGCACAAGGCCGCATGATGGCGATTCCCGAAGCGTATGCCGATCTGGCACAGCGTGTTTTTGCTGGCTGGGATCAGTCGGAGGATCCCGTGACATATTCACAAGACGTGGCGGAAGTCATCTGGCAGGTGGTGACAGATCCCTCAAGTCCAATGCGGGTGCCTGCAGGTGCCGATGCCGTGGAATGGGCCAAGGCCCGCTAAACAAAAAAGAAAAAAGGCGGGTCATAATGCCCGCCCAATAGCGTAGAGTAGAGAATCAAAAAAACTGTTTTAACGTTTGGCCTGGTTTTGCTGGGCCTGGTTCACGTTGTACTGAATATAACCCGTGCCCTGAGCGGCAGTCTGGGTTGCAGCACGGGGAGCCGCGTAAGTGCCGTAGGCCTGGGGAGTGGTGCCATAACCCGCTTGGGTGGATGTGCCATAAGCAGAACCATAAGTGCCCGTGCCATAAGTGGCTGCGGTGTTGGTACCGGTTGCATAACCCGTGCCATAGCCTGCTTGGGTGGTTGTTCCGTATGTAGAACCGTAAGTACCCGTGCCATAAGTGGCTGCAGTATTGGTAGCTGTGCCGTAGGCAGTGCCATAGCCAGCATTAGGAGTTGGATTTGCGGGATAAGAGCCGTAGGGATTGCTGCTGCCATAACCCGTGCCATAACTGCCACTGGGAAAGACCGCACCAGCGTAAGGATTGGCCTGAGTTTGGGTGTTTTGGTAAGCGTAGCCGCCGGGGGTGGCCACGGCCTGTCCGCCGGGAATTGGCTGAGTGGTTGCCGCCGGATAACCCGTGGTGGCTGGATAACCTGCCGTAGCGGGATAGCCCGTTCCCGTGGTGGGATAGGTGCTTGAAGTGGGTGTGGTTGCGGCTGTGCCCGAGCAGGTGACATTGGTAATTTGATTGATTGCAATACTATTGCCCTGAGCACGATAGCCAGAAGGACAACCCGAAGTAATCACACTATTTTGTTTCATAATATCCCCACAACCGGGGAGCAAGAGCAGGGTGCCCATCAGCAAGGAGCTGAGTTTAACCAGACGGGCTTTCATAACATCTACCTCTACACATTTGAGATAGAAGTATTGTGGCTCTCACTGGGGCAAAGCTTGCGAAACTTAAATAAAGCTATCCCCAAAGTTAACCTCGAAATAACCTTAACCTTTACCACCGAGCACATGGCGCAGGGCCGAGACAATATCCGGGTATTTAAACTCAAAACCCGAATCCAGCAAACGGTCAGGCAGCACCTTTGCGCTGGATAACAACAGGGCATCGGCCATTTCGCCCATCAGGGCCCGCAGCGAAAAAGCCGGCACAGGCATGATCGTGGGCCGCAACAAGACTTTGCCCAAGGTGCGGGTAAATTCCGCATTGGTCAGGGGTTCCGGGGCGGTGAGATTGATCGGGCCCGAGAGTTCTGGATGCGCCAGCAAATGTAAAAAAGCCGCCACAACATCATCAATGGCAATCCAACTGAGGTATTGTTGGCCGCGTCCCAAGACGCCACCGAGCCCCAATTGAAAGGGCATCAACATTTTTTCAAGCGCCCCCCCTTTGCCGCTGAGAACCAAGCCAATGCGTGGATTGATCACGCGAATGCCCGCATCGCGGGCCGGTTGGCAAGAATCCTCCCATTGCAGGCAGACATCCGCCAAAAAATCATCTCCCGGTGGGCTGTCCTCGGAAAGGTCTTCATCGTCGCGATCACCGTAATAGCCAATGGCTGAAGCACTGATCAGCAACTTTGGCTTTTTTTTGAGTTTGGCCAGGGTCTTGGCCAAGAGCAAGGTGCCTTCGGTGCGGCTTTTGAGAATGCGGCTCTTTTTGGCTTCGGTCCAGCGTCCGTCGGCGATGCTCTCTCCCGCGAGGTGAATCACGGCATCGATCCCTTCCAGTGCTTTGGCATCGATCTCCCCTTGCGAAGGGCTCCAATGCACGCTGCTGGGATTGTCGTTGCGCTGACGCACCAAACGCAAAACCTCGTGCCCGCCGGTCGTCAGAAAGGGAATCAGGGCGGAACCAATCAGGCCGCTGGCTCCAGTGACGAGGATTTTCATGGGTCGGACTCCTTGGCGGGCATAGTGCTGGTGGATGGCACAATCCGCGCGTGTCACGGCATGGCGATAGGCAAACATCCGCTCCAGCTTAGCATAAACAGCGGGCAGGACGCAGGTACTTAGCGGGGCCAGGGGCAATTGGAAAACAATCTCATCTTCCAGGCAACAGGTGTTCGGATCCAGCGGTACAAAACGGTGGGTGTGCTCCCACTTTTGGAAGGGCCCCATTTCTTGAATATCTTGAAACTGCTCTCCCAGCCGAACCTGGCGGTGGCGGGCCAGCCAAGGCAATTCCCACGGCAAAGGGCCCAATTGCAGACCCAAACGGGCCAAAGATCCTTCAGCCAGGGGCTCACTGGCTTTTAATCGCACAGGTTCCCAAGGGGGGGTGAGCCTTTCAAAGGCACCGGGGCGGGCATGCCAAGCATAGGCATCAGCGGCAGAGACAGGCAAGAGGGTGGATTTAAAGAAATGGTTCATGTCTCGATTGTGGAAGCTGACCCAGGCTCAGCACAAGGCAACCCGATTAAATCGCCAGGGCCGAATAACTGCCACGGGTGCGTTTTTGGCCCAAAAGCGCACCGGTTTCGGGGTCATAATTGGTGATTAAAAACTCATCAATTTTGCCCCTGCCAGAGCCGACCGAGTTGATCATGCGGTGGGCCGCCACGCGCACAATTTTGAAGTCTTTGTAGAGCGAGCGAATATATTCGGTCGACGAATTACTCAGCATCACGCGGCAGCCCCGGCGGGTCAATTCTGTCACCACACACATCAGGCGGTATTGCTCCAAACGGCCAAAGCCGCCGGATTGGTAGCCCGTAAACGAAGCGGTGTCTGAGAGCGGATCATAAGGCGGGTCAAAATAGACGAAGTCACCACGGCGCGCCGTTTGCACAGCCTCTTCAAAATCTGTATTAAAAATTTGCAAGCGCCCCCGGCTAATATACCTGTGCACCGCCATCAGGCCCTCTTCGTTGACAATATTGGGATTGCGGTAATTGCCAAAAGGGGCATTAAAATGGCCTTTGCGATTGACGCGAAAGAGGCCGTTAAAACAGGTCTTGTTGAGGTAGATCATGCGGGCCGCCCGCCTAATTTCACACATTTGGTCGTATTCCGGGTGGCGATCGAGGGCCCGCAATTCATAAAAATAGTCTTTGTCGTTGCGGTGGTTCTGCAAATGTTCAATCAGATCCTGGGGATGTTTTTTGAGCACCTTGTAACAGGTGATCAGATCGCGGTTGAGATCGTTGATCACGGCCTGACGGGGCTGTAAATCAAAGAGCATCGCCCCCGCCCCCACAAAGGGCTCATAATAGCCTTTAAAACTGGGTGGCAGATGTTCTTTTAAAACAGGCATCAATTGGCGTTTGCCCCCTGCCCACTTGAGAAAAGGTTTGGGATGGTGGGGTTCGCTGTGGGCTTCACGCCGACGCAGGGCCAAGTGTTCAACACGACTCATGACTGTAATGTTTCTGCTTTCTAAGGGTGGAGGTGGATACCTTCTCAACTTACCCGTCAGGCAGGGGGATCGTCTGTGTCAAATGTCGGATTCAAAATGGGCGATTCGTCACAGTTGACGCCATGATCAGCCGATCTGAAAGATCGCAAAAGCTGATCAGATCAGGGCTTGGGATCACTTGAAGAATCTGAAAAATTTGCCCGATTAAATGAGGGGCAAACGCTGCTCAGCCAAAATTTGCAGGTTCTGACGGCTGGGTTTCCAGCCTTTCTCCTGGTTTTGCGGCCAATCAAAGATCGCCTTAGGCAGCATAAAAGGGGGCAATTCGGCCTTTAAACCCGTACGGATGTCTGCGGGTTCAACAGGCCGCAAAGCCTCAATAAACGCCACAGGGCGCTGCCCAAACTCTGGGTCAGGCACAGGCACCACGACGGCTTGTAAGATATCTGGAAGGCGCAGCAAGGCCGCTTCAATGGCCTCTGGCTGAATATTTTCGCCCCCGGAAATAAAGCGGTGATCGCGGCGGCCAGAAACCTGGAGCCAACCTTCAGGGGTGAACTGCCCCAAATCTCCCGTGGCAAACCAACCCTCGGCATCAAAGGGGGTCTCCAAACCTGACTGACTGACATACCCAACAAAGCGCGTGGCCCCACGCACACAAATTTCACCCTCAGGGGAGATCTTCACTTCGCGTTCGGGTAAGACAGGCCCTGAGGTCATTAATTCAGCCAAGGAGGCACCGGGCCGGGTGGTACAAATCTGGGAAGCCATTTCAGTCGAGCCATAACTGCAGTGAATGGGCAGTTCCAAGGCAAAGGCCTTTTCAATCAGCGCGGTGGGAATGGCACTGCCCCCCAGCAAAATGGCTTTGCAGTTTTGCAAGAGCGGAATGCTTTCGGGCACCTGTAAGAGGCGGTAGAGTTGTGTGGACACCAAGGAAAGATGGGTCGGGCGAAAGACAGCCAGGGCCTGTTCCAGGGGCATCTCTTTGGGGGGAAAGGCCACCCGCGCCCCGGCCAGGGCAGTGCGAATCAAAATCGCCAACCCCCCGATATGAAAAAGGGGCAGGGCCGCCAACCAGGTATCCTCCGGCCGCAAGGGAATATGTGCCAAAGAGCCTCGGGCACTGGCCAAATGATTGCCCCAGGTGTGTAAGACCGCTTTGGGCTGACCGCTGCTGCCAGAGGTCAAAATTTCAGTCAAAGGCTGCTCTGGCGAAAAAACAGGCCGCGGCAAGACCAAAGATCGGGGCAGTTCACCGGAATAGATATGCGCTGCGAATTCAGAGAACTTGCGAAAATTCAACCATTCAGGGGCTGTGAATGAATCCCCAGATTGTCCTTGCAAGTAAAGCGGGCTGAGCAAGATCTCACAGTCGTATAAAAGCGACATCATCAAAGACAGCGGAAAACGCGTATTGATGGGGCGGGCAATTAATCCCGCGCGCCAGAAACTCCAAAGAGCCAGCGCAAAGTCGGGCTCAGGCGGGCCAGGCATGCCCAGCATCCCCACGCGTTGCCCCGGCTGGAAGTCTCTTTTCTCCCAGTTAAATTGCAAAGCCAGGAGGACGTCTAAAACTCCCAACGGTAACCCACACGCACTTCCGTGGCGGGCGGCGTGTTAATGCCTGCCATCCAATTTTGGCGCACTTCGGCATTGAAGTGTTTATAATCCACGCCCACGCCGGCATAGCCGCCGACACCCGCAGAGACTTTCGCACCGAGCACCCCGGCTTGGGCTACAGCGCCAACCGTGGCATAGACACCGGCAGCTGTGTCTGTGGGCTTCCAAGCTGCTTTCAGGCCAACAGAGCCGCGCAGCAGCGCGCTTTGATCGCCGCCCAAGACTTGCACTTCTTGGGTAATCCCGCCTTCAAAGCGGCGCACCGAAAAGAGATCACTTTCGCGCGAGAGGCTCACCCCGCCCAAAATACGCCCCCCTTGGCTGGAGGCCGTGATATGCACCCGTTCGGGGTCGTTAAAGAGGTGGCCATCGGCACCGGTATAGACTTTGCCAGGGGCCAAGAGTTTTTCAATAAAGCCATGTAAAGGCGCATCTTTTTGCTGCAATTCAGCGCGATCCCCGGTCAGCCAGGCTTCGAGGCCTTCGGCAAAATATTCATAGGGGTTGGTTTTGGCATAATTGGTGAGAAAGCCCTCTTTGCCACCACTTTTTTTGTCGCGCTGCCAGGCTTGGTCGTAGAGGTTTTTGACACTGTCGCGCTGATCGTCGTTGAGCAAATTGAGGTGAATCACATGGGCAAATTCATGGCTAAACACCCCACGGGAAATATACTCCCGCAACATGCCACCGCGATCCAACATGCGCAGCGAAATTTTACGCGCAGCCAGCCCCAGCAGCGGGTCTTTGACCACATTGGCACCGGGCATGATCACCCCAGCGGTGCCCTTGGGCAAAACCGTGTCAAAGAGCGCGTTGGTCTCAGCTGTGACAAAGAAATACTGAAAACCGGGGCCGTAATTGTCGTTGGCAATGGCGTTGAGATCGCCCAAAAGTGAGGGAAAATGCCGCAAGAAGACCGAAAGTTCGTCAAGCACCTGGCGCTGTTCGGCAGGGCTGAGCACAGCAAAATTGGGGAAGATCAACTTAAATGCCGGGGAATCGATCAGCTGAAATTCAGCGCTCGAAACATGCCCTGCGTAGTCAGCGGGGTTGAGATCCAAGCTGCGCAGAATCGGGGCCACTTCGGCAGAGAGCTTGAGTTGATTGAGCTGGGGGACGTATTTTTCGCGTTCGGGGCGGGGCAATTGCAGCAGCAAGCCACGCAATTCCAGGGCTTCAGGCACAGCGATCTGACCGTCTTTGAGCGCCAGGGCCAAAGCATTGCGAATAATCTGGTGGGGGGAGCGCAATTCATCGGGGCCCCAGAGGCTGAGGGTGCCCACGGGCATATTTTGAATCATCTGGGCAATCTCTGCGGACTTGGCGGCTTTGGCCTGGGTCAGCAGAGAGGCGCTCAGCGGGCCCGGCGGGGAGGTCGGCCAGGGAAAATTGGATTTGCCCTCAAAATGGTCGGGTGAAGTCAGGCTGTGGGCTTTGTCGGCCGTGGGTTTGGGAGCAGCAGGGTTCAGGGGCTGGGGCTGAGTGGTTGTCGCGCCTGCAGCGACCCGCGTGGTCTGAATGCCTGAAATTTGCATCGCTGTTTAGCCCCTTAATTATTAAATGCGTTTAATTATTATTTAACCAAATTTTAATTTTAAAGTCAATTCCCTGCAATCCCATTGGTTTGAAATAGATTCAAAAAACTGAATCAATCATCTTCTTTCTCAATGCCAGCAAAGTTAAACTGAATAAGTAGAAAAAAAGTCAGCTCTCTCCTAACTTAAACGCAACGAGGCCCAGCCATGACAGAGCAGGAAAATTGGCATCAACAGGATCTGGAGCAAGTCCTCTCACATTTGGGTGCCACCCCCAAAGGCCTGACTTCAGCCGAAGCCCAAGAAAGATTGCAAAAATTTGGCTTAAATCGTCTGCCTACGCCCCCGCAACGCAGTTCTCTCCTGCGCTTTTTATTGCAATTCCACAATATTTTGATCTATGTCTTACTTGGGTCAGCTCTGATTACAGGCCTGTTGGCCCATTGGGTTGATACCTTTGTGATTCTGGCCGTGGTGATGACCAATGCCATTATTGGCTTTATTCAAGAAGGCAAAGCAGAAAAAGCGATGGACGCCATTCGCGAAATGCTGGCACCAAGTGCCTCTGTCATCAGAAATGGGATTCGGCAAAGCATCAAAGGCGAAGAATTGGTACCCGGAGATCTCGTTCTGCTTGAGCCCGGAGACAAAGTGCCCGCCGATCTGCGTTTGCTGGAAAGCCACGGCCTGCAAGTTCAGGAAGCCATTTTAACAGGTGAATCTCTGGCTGTAGAAAAAGACATCGTCCCTGTACTGGCTGACGCGCCCCTGGGCGATCGAACTTGTCTGGCCTTCAGCGGCACCTTGGTCACCCATGGCCAAGGCAAAGGCCTGGTGATAGAAACCGGCGGCAAAACCGAAATTGGACGTATCAGCAACCTGCTCTCAGAGGTCGAAACCCTGACAACCCCTTTGGTTGAACAAATGGATCGCTTTGCCCGTTGGCTGACCCTGTTTATTCTGGCGATTGCGATCGGCTTACTGATCTTTGGCACTGTTTTCAGCCAATACGCCTTCAGTGAACTGTTTATGGCTGTGGTCGGCTTGGCTGTGGCAGCCATTCCCGAAGGCATGCCCGCAGTGATCACCATTACACTCTCGGTGGGAGTACAGGCCATGGCTCGCCGCAATGCCATTGTAAGGCGACTCCCAGCCATCGAAACCCTGGGTTCGATTTCGGTGATCTGCTCAGATAAAACAGGCACTCTCACCCGCAACGAAATGTCGGTGGTCAAGGCACTCACCCGTGAGGCACTGTTCTCAATTGCAGGCAACGGATATGATCCCAGAGGAGAGATTTCACAAGCAGAACAGCTGATATCAGCCCAAGATTATGCCCTGCTGGCTCAGTTGGGATTGGCTGCAGCTTTGTGCAATGACGCTGAATTAAACGAGCAAGAGGGGCTTTGGCATGTCGAAGGCGACCCCATGGAGGGGGCATTGTTGGCTTTTGCCAATAAAACAGGGTTGGACATTTATGAAACACTGCCCCAATGGAAGCGCACCGATTATATTCCCTTTGATTTCAAAAACCGGTTTATGGCCACATTAAATCACGATCACCAAAACCACGCCTGCATCCTCGTCAAAGGGGCTCCCGAAAAATTGCTGCAACTCTGTAGCTTAGAAGCTCTCACTGCAGATAAAACAGCGCCGCTTGACAGAGTCTATTGGCAAACTGAAGCCGAAAAACTGGCAGATCAAGGACAGCGGGTGCTGGCATTGGCACTCAAACGAGTCAAACCAGAGCACACCGTATTGGAAATGAGCGATCTAGAGACCGATCTGACCTTGATTGGCTTGGTCGGGCTCCTTGATCCCCCTCGCCCGGAAGCCATTAAAGCTGTGCGAGACTGTCACCAAGCGGGCATTCGCGTCAAAATGATCACAGGGGATCATGCGGGAACAGCCACAGCGATCGGCAAAGAAATTGGGCTGAGAAACCCAGATCGGGTGTTAACGGGCAGCGAATTGGATCAAATGGATGATGCCGAATTGTACACACATGTGCTGGAGACAGATATTTTTGCCCGAACCAGCCCAGAACACAAATTACGCTTGGTCACAGCGCTGCAATCCCATGGCATGATTGTGGCCATGACGGGAGATGGCGTCAATGACGCCCCTGCCTTAAAACGGGCAGATGCAGGCATCGCCATGGGATTGCGCGGCAGTGAAGCGGCCAAAGAGGCCTCAGAACTGGTACTGGCCGATGATAATTTTGCCTCAATCGCCGCCGCAGTTCGCGAAGGGCGAACCGTGTATGACAATATCAAAAAAGTGATCAGTTGGACCCTGCCCACCAATGCCGGTGAAGCGATGACCATTGTCGCTGCGCTTTTGCTCGGCATTAATTTGCCGATCACCCCCGTTCAAATCCTGTGGGTCAATCTGGTCACCGCCGTTACGCTGGGTATCGCTTTGGCCTTTGAGCCCACCGAAGAAAACAGCATGCGTCGCCCCCCCCGGCAGCGCAATGAAGCCCTGCTCACGCCCCACCTGATTTGGCATATTGTCCTGGTCTCCAGCCTGATTCTCTGTGGCGTCTTCGGGATTTATACCTATGCCTTGAGCCACAACTATTCCCAAGAACTGGCAAATACCCTGGCCATGAATACCTTGGTGGTGCTGGAAATTTTTCACATGTTTTTTATTCGCAATATCTATGGCACGTCCGTTAGTTGGAAAGCCCTGCGCGCCACAAATGTCGCTTGGCTGACGGTTTCTCTGGTCATGGCCGCCCAATTGACGCTCACTTATTTGCCGTTCTGCCAAACTATTTTTGCGACACAAGCAGTTTCAATCCAAGACTGGGGCTTGATTTTTGCCATTGGCACAGCTCTGTTTCTGACTATTGAAATCGAGAAACAGTTTCGGCAGCGATTGAACAAACAGGTTTAACGCGATTTGCCCGAGAGCTTTAAGCTGATCAGTCCGGCTCGAAAGGGCGTGTCCGCCAATTTGATCTCGGGCTGTTTGTCCACAAACAGCTTCATCGACCAATCGTTGGTAAAGAGCAGCACAGCATTGCCATCGCGATCTTTGCCCGAAATCGCGCCCACGGGCAGAATCGAGCGGTCGAGGCGGGCCGGATCAATCTCAGGATCGACCCAACGCAAGACGCTCCAATTGGCGGGAATGCGCTCGGTCTCAGCTTTGTATTCACTTTCGAGGCGGTATTGCACCACATCAAATTGCAGGGGGCCGACCGCACCGAGAATAAAATTATTACTGGAGTGGGTGTGTAAATCAAAGCCCTGAATCACACCCTCTTGCAAGAGTTGGTCGAGGCCGTCGCGGTAGCGTTTGTAATTCGAGGGGTTGGGGTTATTCAGAAATATAAAATGCTCTGGGGCAAAATAGGGAATGCCTTCGTAGATCAACCCGGATGTTTCACTCAGGGTATCGCCAATGCCAAAGCGGTCGGAGCTGATCAGCCCGACGATGTCCCCGGCAAAGGCCTCTTCAACGCTCTCGCGCTCCTGGCCAAAAAGCGTGTGGGCATTGGAGAGTTTGACCTTGCGCCCGGTGCGGGAATGGTGCACAGCCAAATTTTTGCTGTATTTGCCCGTGCAAATCCGCACAAAGGCAATCCGGTCACGGTGTTTGGGGTCCATATTGGCCTGAATTTTAAAGACAAAACCCGAAAAATCTGCGCGGGTCGGCTCCAATTGGCCCAAGCTACTGGGGTAGGAGCCCGGCGAGGGCGCATATTTAAAGATATTGTCGAGCAATAATTGCACCCCAAAATTATTCATGGCCGAGCCAAAGAAAACGGGGGTAATCATGCCTGAGAGCACTTCTGCGTGGTTAAATGCTTCACCGGCAATGTCGAGCATTTCCAACTCTTCGACGACCTGGGCATACACGTCTGGCTCCAGGGTCTCTTGCACAAAGGGCTCGGCAATGCCCCCGACTGCCACAGGGGCTTTGTAGGCCCCCCCGGTGGTGCGTTCAAACAAATGCACCTGTTTATCCAGACGGTCAAAGACCCCTTTAAATTCAAAGCCCGTGCCCAAGGGCCAATTGATCGGGTAGACGCCAATTTGCAGCACCTTTTCAATTTCGTCGAGCAGATCCAGCGGGTCGCGGGTCGGGCGGTCCATTTTGTTGATAAATGTAAAGATCGGGATCATGCGTTTGCGGCAGACCTCAAAGAGTTTCAAGGTCTGGGTCTCAATCCCTTTGGCTGCGTCAATCACCATGATCACGGAGTCGACCGCGGTGAGAATGCGGTAGGTATCTTCAGAAAAATCTTGGTGACCGGGGGTGTCGAGCAGGTTCATCACATAGTCGCCATAGGGAAATTGCAGCACGGTCGAGGTCACAGAAATGCCGCGCTTGCGTTCCATTTCCATCCAGTCGGAGGTGGCAGAGCGCTGATTCTTGCGGGCGCGCACGGCCCCAGCTTCTTGTACAGCACCGCCGTAGAGCAAGAACTTTTCGGTCAGGGTGGTTTTGCCCGCATCGGGATGGGAGATAATGGCCACGGTGCGGCGGCGTTTGATTTCGTCTTCGAGTTTCATAAAGGGCCGTTTCAATTGAGATTCTGCTATCAGCGTAACCGATTCAGACGGCAGCGGCTAGCAAAAGCCCTGCCGGGTCGGCTTTTCCCAGTCTGTTTTTTCAGACTGCAACCGCCAATCAAGGGGAGCAGTCAGAATCAGAGCAAGACAAACAAATGAGGTCATTTAACATGCAAAAAACCCAACAAAGCCTAATAACCTTGAGTCTGGCCAGCCTGCTGCTGCTCTGCCCCGGTTGGCAAGCAAGGGGCCATGCTCACACAAGTGAAACAGCGCCCGAAGATCCCTTTGCCAGCGAAACATCCCCTTTCTACCAATCCTGGCTGGAGCTACACCAAGCCCTGCCCGAACTCTTACAATTCATCCCCGCCCTGGCAGGTGGCCCTCACAGCCAAATTCTGTTTGCATCTTGGCGGTCCAACTCGCCCCAAAGGCCCCCGCAGTAGATACCACGGGTTATTTATTGGGTGTTGAACAGGCTGAGACAATTCCATGTGAAATCAGCCTCTTTCTATGATTAAATCTTAATGACATTTTGAATACAAAAATATGGGAATAGATTTCCCCTTTAATTCCAAAATCATTGGCTTTCAGGCAAAGACCCTCACCCCAAACAAACGAAAAACCAGCCCTTCGGCAGGACTTTTGTTAAAGAGTGTGACAATTAAACTACAAAAATCCGAAACCCTCGCTTTACAATCTCTTTAAATTAAGCTATCATCACTTCAGCATTTTTCGATGTCATTTTGATGAATTTCGCTGCTGAATGGTTTCATTCTTTGGGGACTGCTTTTTTCTCTGGATTAACCCC
>JBFWRL010000062.1:0-28526 GCA_050248915.1 Candidatus Sericytochromatia bacterium | reverse complement strand
TGGTCGCTGCCTGAACTCTTAAAGGCCCTGCACGCAGCCCAACTCACGCTGAGCTTACAAGGCGGAGAATTACATGTGCGCGCCCCAAAGAGAGCGCTGTCCCCCGAATTGCAAACTGGCATCCGTGATCTGCGTGAGGCCCTGCTGACCCATTTGATTCAGACCGAAAAAAAGCTAAAATTCAGCCTGTTTTTCTTTGGCAAAGCCAATTATGCCGAAGCACAGGGATATGAAAGTCTGATTCAAATTGCCAAACAGGCAGATCAATGGGGATTTGAAGGTATTTGGACCCCCGAAAGGCATTTTGACCCCTTGGGCGGTTTTTTTTCCAGTCCAGCGGTTTTGGCCGCAGCCCTGGCAAGAGAGACAAAACAGCTCAAACTGCGGGCCGGCAGTGTGGTCATGCCCCTCCACAATCCCATCCGTGTGGCCGAAGACTGGGCCGTGGTTGATCAACTCTCCGGTGGCCGGGTTGAATTGTCTTTTGCCACTGGCTGGCACAGCCATGATTTTGCTTTGGCACCCGATCATTATGCCGATCGCCACATCCGCATGTACGAAGATATCCAAGTGGTGCGTGCGCTTTGGCGGGGCGAAAGCATCCAGCAACGCGAAGGCAGTGGCAGTATGATCGCCATTGGGACCCACCCTCGGCCCAGACAGGCCGAATTGCCCGTCTGGATTACCGCCATTGGCAATCCCGAATCGTATCAAAGGATAGGGAGTGCTGGAGCCCATCTGCTGACCTGTCTTTTGGATCAAGAAGTTGAAGAACTGAGCGAAAAATTGGCCCTCTACCGCCACGCCCTGGCCGATGCAGGCCATGACCCAACCCAGTTTCAGGTCTGCGTGTTTTTGCACACCTTTATGGGCAGAGATCTCGAAACAGTGCGCAATACGGTCTCTGCGCCCTTTAAAGACTATTTACGCAGCAGTTTACATCTTTTGGGCAAACTTAGTCAGAGTGCGGGTCTCGAACTTAATCCTGATGCCTTTTCTGAAGAAGACACCGATACCCTTTTGGCGTTTGCCTTTGAGCGGTATTTTTCGCGACGGGCGTTGATGGGAACCCCCGCAAGCGTCAAACCACTTTTAGACCAACTTTGCGCTGCAGGGGTCAATGAAATTGCCTGTCTGATTGATTTTGGTCCCAGCCCCGAGGCCATTTTGGGCAGTTTAGGTGTTTTAAGCGAGATGATGAACGCCGAACACCGCGTTTAAAGTCTCGCTGCGCTTGAAATACGGCCCCAGAAAATGCCATAATCTGAGTATCCCCAAAGGAGCCTGCCATGCCTGCCATCCAATTTTGCCCTGCCTGTGGAGGGCCAGTCCAAGCGCTGATCCCCCCTGGTGATAACCGGATGCGGCCGGTCTGCTCAAGCTGTGACCGGGTGCATTACCAAAACCCAAATGTGGTTGTGGGCTGTGTCGCCTATTATCAAGAAGGTTATCTCCTGTGTCGGCGCGCGATTGAGCCCCGCAGCGGTTTTTGGACTATTCCCGCCGGCTATCTCGAACTCAATGAGAGCACCGAAGAAGGGGCCCTGCGTGAGGCCCAGGAAGAATCGGGAGCCCAATTAGAAATCCGCTCACTCTTGGCGGTTTACAATTTGCCCCATCTCTCACAGGTACAATTGCTCTATTTGGCCGAAATGACCTCCCCAGCCCTGCTGCCGGGTGAAGAAAGTTTAGAGGCAGCGATTTTTGCCTGGACAGAGATTCCCTGGTCAGAATTGGCATTCCCAACGGTTTATTGGGCCTTGCACCATGCCCGTTTGATGCGCCAGAACCGAGAACTGAGCCCTGATCAGGCCTCTGAAAAATTACTCAGACCGGCCCCCGTCACCCCTTTGGAAGCTTAAATGGGTCGCCCCAAAGTAGCCGTAGCGGGAGCCAGCGGCTATATTGGCTCCTGCCTTATTCAAGCGCTCTTGCCACACTTTGACGTGATCGCGCTCAGTCGCACCCCCAAACCCGATTCGCCCGGCGTGGAGTGGCGGTATTGTGATTTATTTTCGCTGTTACAGGCCGAAATGGGCTTGCAGGGTGCAGATTATGCCTTTTATTTGGTGCACTCGATGTTGCCTTCGGCCCACCTCAGCCAGGGCCATTTTGCAGATATGGATTTGATTTTGGCAGATAATTTTGCCCGCGCCTGTCAACAAACAGGGGTTGAACACATTGTCTACCTCGGGGGGATTATTCCCGAGTTTGGCGAACTGTCTTCCCATTTACGCAGTCGCTTGGAAGTTGAACATACCCTGGCTGATTACCGGGTGCCTGTGACATCTATTCGGGCCTCGATCATTGTCGGTCCGCGCGGTTCTTCGTTTCAAATCATTGAAAAGCTGGTCAAACGGCTGCCCATAATGCTCTGCCCGCCCTGGACATTGACCCAAACCCAGCCGATTGCGCTCGACGATGTGATTCAGATTTTGGTCAAAACCCTGGGCCAAAAAGAATTGTATTGGCGGTTTTTTGATGTGGGTGGGCCAGATATTCTCAGCTATCTCGATCTGATGAAAGAAACCGCCCGTGTGATGAATCTCAAACGCCTGATACTGCCCTTACCCTGGATGCCGATCCACCTCTCGCGCTTTTGGGTCAGCCTCATTGCCAGCGCTCCCCCAGAACTGGTGAACCCGCTGGTTGAGAGCCTCAAATACCCGATGGTGGCCCATTCACTCGAATTACAACGAATGCTTGAGATAGACGGTCTCGGCTTTTCTGAAGCCGTGGAAAAGGCCCTTTTGGCACAAAGCCAAGCCCCCACAGCGAGACCGGCCAAACGGGCCAAATACACAGAGAGTCTGCAATTCTCTGACAATATTTACCCAGAATCGGAAAAGGTGGTGCGTTCGGTTCAACGTCTGCCTTTGCCAGCGGGCAAAAATGCTCTCTGGATTGCCGAAAAATACACACTTTGGTTGCCGCGATTTTTACACCCCTTTGTGCGGGTCGATGTCGACAGTCAGCGCACCTGCCGTTTTTATCTCAAAGGCATTCATTCCCCCCTGTTGGTGCTCAAATTTTCAGTCGAGCGCAGCAATTTACATCGCACCCTTTTTTATATCACAGGCGGCCTTTTGGCCAGCCGCAAAACCCGCCTGCGGGGCCGACTGGAATTTCGTGAAGTCTTGGGGCAAAACTACGTGATCGCGGCCATTCACGACTTTTCTCCCAGTTTGCCCTGGTTTATCTATAACTGGACCCAGGCCTTAATGCACCTCTGGGTGATGCACGGTTTTCGCCGCTATTTGCGCTCACTCGATGTTTTATAAACAATCTCCCTGCGACTAAAGGGGCAAGGCCTCTGACGACGGCGTTTTCATCAAAACATAGATCACCGTTGCAGCCGCCTCACGCAAATGAATGGATTGAATGCCCAGGTTTTCAAAGACATCCCGACCTTTGAGATCGTTGATGACGGAAATCAGTCGCACCTCTGGATTGATCTTTTTGACAATCTGGCAGACGCGCAAATTCAACCAATCGTCTTCAGAGGTGGTGATCAAGGTGGTGATGTTTTTGAGCTGATTGAGTGAATCTCTGTAAATTTTTTCTTCACGGGCATCCGCACTGATCAAATAAACCCCTTCTGCACTGAGCTTTTTTAACGATTCCAGACGCCGGGGATCATTTTCAATCAAGATAATTCCCTCTTTTTGGGTCGTTTTGAGCTGCTCGATCAATTTTTTGCCAACGACACCACCGCCCACAATTAAGACACTCGAAGGCGCGATATCCAAGATTGAAGCCATATACTTTGCACCTGCTCCTTCAATAATCACAGTAATCAAAACGGTCATAAAAACCATCCCGCGGATGATGCCACTGCCTTCAATCCCATAGGCATCCATTTCCAAACTAAAAAAAGTCGCTGCAGAGGCCGCAACAATCCCCCGTGGGCCCAACCAGGAAATAAAGACCCGTTCACGCCAAGTGATCTTTTCAAAGGCGGTGGAGAGTAAAACCCCCACAGGCCGCACGACCCACATCAGAATCAAGACACAGAGTGCCCCTGGCAAACCAATTTTTTTCAATAAATTGAGGTCCAAACTGGCTGAGAGCAACAGAAAGACAACGGTAATCGACAGTAACGTCAAATCCCCTTTAAACTCTTTAATCGAGCTCTTGTGGGGGAAAGGGGTGTTTCCAATAATCATCCCAGCCACAGCCACAGAGGCAATGCCACTTTCATGGGACACCAATTCACCGAGCAGATAAGCAGAAACGGTCGTACCCAAAACCAACATGCGCACAACCTCACCCCGCATGGGGCTAAAAATAAGGGCTGTGCGGCGGGCCAACCAAGCACATAAAGAACCCGTGGCTGCCCCCAAAACCAAACTGAGCAACATATTTTTTACAATGGGCATCAAACCCGCATCGGGACCATGGCTTGCACCCGCAATGATATAGTTAAAAATGCTCACTGCGGCAATCACACCCACCGCATCCACCAATACCGCTTCAGTTTCGAGAATGGTTTTGACCTTTTGGCTGACATGAATCCGGCGCAAAATGGGCGCGATCACGGTTGGCCCCGTCACTGAGACCAAACCTGCATACATCAGGGCAATCCGCCATTCGATGCCCAATAACTGGCTCGTGACCCACGCCATGGCCAAAATGGTGATCAAGACATTGAGGGTGATCAGCCCCAAAACACTGACAAAATGGTGGCGCAGATGATTAAAATCAATCATCAAGCCCCCTTCAAACACCACAATGGCCACGGCCACAGCGATGATCGCGCGAATGCCAACAGAACTGTAGACATCGGGATTGATCCAATTGAGCCCCTGTTTGCCCAACAAACTGCCAAACAGCAACAGAAAAATAATCGCGGGGAGAGACGTTTTATCGGAGAGGATTTGGGCGATGGTGCCCAAGAGAAAAATCAGGGCGGTGGTCAGAACAATCACCAAAGAGGGATAGTGAGAAAGATATTCTCCGAGCTGAGTCAGATCATTCATTTACATATTTTCTTCTGATTATATTCAGATTGTCAATCCAATATAGTCAATTGCCTGGCTCACAGGTATGATGATATACACACAAGGTAATCTGGTGAAAGGGCTTACATTTCCATGGCTGACTCTGAAAAATTGGGCACACTGTTAATTAAACAGGGAAAATTGACCCATGAACAGCTCACAGAAGTATTGGAGTATCAATGCCGATTGCCCTCTTCGCAAATGATGAGCCTGGAAGAAATTTTGATCTCGTTTGAATATGCCACCGAGGCAGATATACGGGCCTTAAAACCCGCACTAAACCCGCCCGCTTCTTACACCTCTGTCGAAAATGCCTTTTCAGCGCCAGCAGTGTCAGGCGAGCTCGAAGCCGCCTTAAATTTAAACAGCCCGAAAAAACTGGGACAAATCATGCTCGAAGAGCGCCTGCTCGAAGAATGGCAATTGACCCATGCCCTTTTGGCCCAAAAAGAACCCAATAACCAGGGCAAACGCTTGGGAAGTCTTTTGTTGGAATTGGGTTATTTGGCCCAAGACAAGTTATCCCGTGCCTTGAGCATTCAATTATCAGGGGCTGCAGCTCCCCGGTTTGATCCCCCTCCCCCCTCCCCCAAATTGGGAGAGCTTTTGCTCAATGCGGGGGTGATTCAAGAATGGCAATTGTTACATGCCCTGACTTTGCAAAAAGAAAACGTCGAAAAAAAAACGGGGTTGGGCACCTTATTGGTGCGACTGGGGTATGCCCAACAAGAGATTGTGGCCAAAACTTTGGGCCAACAAGCCGAAGGCAAGATTACTGAAAAATAACCACACCCGTCACATTGTCTTTGGGCACAATCGTGAAACTGGTAGAATTGGCACTGCCCTCAGCTGAGGAAACCGCAATGCCCCCCGTTGTGGCCCCCTGTGGAATGGTCACAGTTACGGTCGTGGCTGAGGTTGCCGTAATCGTGGCTTGAGCACCACCACTGAAGGTCACAGTTGCGGCACTGGTTTGAGGATTAAAACCGCTCACAGTCAGGGTAACTGATTCTCCCACACTGCCCTGAGCAACACTCAAAGCGGTGACTTGGATCGCATTTCCAGCAGGGGCGCCGCCCCCACCGCCA
Source organism: Candidatus Sericytochromatia bacterium (assembly GCA_050248915.1). GTDB lineage: Bacteria > Cyanobacteriota > Sericytochromatia > UBA7694 > UBA7694. The sequence goes on along the minus strand of JBFWRL010000062.1, from coordinate 22,438 downwards.
GCGGGCGGAGCAGCTCCACCGCCGCCACCACCGCCACCACCGCCACCACCGCCTCCGCCAGAGGAGGGAGCGCCGATGATCACTTCAATCTCAGCTTTGACGGTTGGGTCAGATTTGAGGCTGACGAGGACTTTGTAAGTACCTGAAGTGGTTTTGGAGCGGATGAGACCTTTATTATCCACACTGATCAAACTGGGAGAAAGTGAGACCCAATTAAACTCATATTTGCTTAAATCCAAATTATTGCCCGATAAATCTTGCAACAAAAGCTGAATCGCCTGTTCGCTGCCAAAACCTGAGAGCTCTACCCGGCCTGGGATGGCCCGCAATTTTAAACTTGGGGCAGTGTCTCCTACGCCTTTTTCGGGGGTTGTGGCGGTGGGATTCGGGGCTGTTTCAGGGTTGGGCAAATTGGCCGTTTTGCCTGCACCCGCTGAGCTGGAGGCCCCGCCATCACCCAATCCCCGGTCATTGGGTGTAGGAGAGGGAATCGGCACCCGTTGCTGTTCAAAATTTTCTTGGGTATTGGGGTTATTGGCATTGCGGTTGCGTTCATTCAAACTGACCAACCCACTCAAAGGTGCACCATAATTCAGCTGAACATCGCTGCACCCCAGCACCACAATGGAAAAAATACCCGTCCCAAACAGACGAAGCGATTGCTTGACGCTGAACATTAGTTATTTACCGGCAAAGGTTGATAACGATCAATGCGGCGGATGCCCCAACTGGTATCTGCAATATACAAAGTGCCATCGGGGGCAAAGTCGATCCCTCTCGGGCTGCTAAAGGTCGCTACGGTCAAGGGCTTGCCCTCAGCCAATCCCACAGAGCCGGTGCCCGCAATCTTTGAAATCGCGCCCGTGGGGGTAATTCTGTAAATTTTCGCGGCAGAGTTAAAGCCAAAATTACAACAGGGGGCAGGCACAAAGACATTGCCATAGGGATCCACGCGGATCTCATGCATCTCTACCCAGGGACGGGTATCCGAATTGGGGGGAGAGAATGAATAACTGAGCGTGGCAAAAACACTGACTTGGTTTGTTTGGAAGTTAATTTTGCGAATTTGGTAATTATTGACATCTGCCACATAGACATTGCCATCGCCATCGATCCCGAGTCCTTCGAGGTGCAAGAAACGGGCGTCTGCAATCGGTGAGACAGGGGTTGCCGTGGCGGCACCCGCCGGAGCGCCCCCTGCAATGATCTGCACATTGGGGGTCAGGGTCTTATTGACGTCATAGAGTTGGGTTTCAGCCAAGCTCGGCAGGGTCGTGAGATCCGCGATCTTGGCCACAAACACGCTGGTGATATTGCTGGTGGCATTGGGGGGATCTGTGCAGGTCACAAACAACTCATTATTTTTGCTGATTTCAATTCCTTCTGGTCCTGGCAAACGGGCAATCACCTGAACTTTGCCATCGGTGGTAATTTTGCGAATGGCATGGTTACTGGTGTCTGCCACATAAATATTGCCAAAACTGTCATTGGCAAGATCTTCGGGGCCTGAGAATCGGGCATTGGCCAGTGTGGTCTCTTTGAGCCGATCGGCGGGTACTGTCAGTTCATCTTTGCGGAAACCCGCTGTATTGTCGCCAGAGACCCATTGGTTTTGGCCTGCCTGATTAAATTTATAGATTTTGTGGCTCAGGGACGCAATGTAAATATTGCTGTTGTGATCCACATTGATGCCGTGGGCATTTTCAATGGCAAAGTTAACATCGGTACGGGTCACCAATGCCCCATTGCCAATAAAATTAATCACATCTTTGTACAAAAGCGAAGACACAGCACTGCCCGCTGCGTTAAAAATCGTGACGCTATCCAAGGTATTGCCCACAGGGGGCGTATTCACCGTGATTTGGGTCGGGCTGTCAATCGTATAGGCATTGGGATTTAAAACGGTGGAGCCAATCATCACGACACTGCCTGCGACATAACCTGTCCCGGTTAACACAATGGGACCCGTGGGCTGCAGCGGATCATTGCCAACATTGGTGATGGTCGGCGGCTTCAGCACTTGGAAATTAGTGGCCGTGGTGCCTGTGCCAGCTGGCGTTGTGACCGTGATCGCACCATCGGTGGCCCCGGCAGGCACCGTGACCGTGATCGTACCATCGTTGTTTACGGTAAACGTGGTGGCAGTGACGCCGTTAAATTGCACCTGGGTCGCCCCCGTAAAATTGGCCCCGGTTAAAGTGACCTGGTTGCCGATGGGCGCTGTTGAAGTAAAGCTGCTGATCACAGGGGTGCCGACAGTATAAGTGGGGCTTTGTAAGGCATTGCCACCATCTGGGGTAACGGTAATCGGGCCTGTGGTGGCCCCAGCTGGTACAGTGACGGTCACTGTATTGGCTGTGGTTCCAGTGATAGTTCCTGCTGCGCCACCCTGAAAAATCACGGTGGGATTGCTCGTACTGGGATTAAATCCAGAGACGGTGATAGTGACACTGTCATTGGGTTTTCCACCTGGAGAACTGAGAGCCACAATTTGCTGGGGAATGGTTAAATTGCTGGTTGAGGTACCCGTCCCCAGAGGGGTGGTGACCTGCACCGTGCCAGTAGAAGCCCCCGGGGGAATGGTAAAGGTGATGCTGTTGTCGTTGACCACGGTCAGATTGGTTACGGCCAAGCCATTGACAGTCGCCCCCGTCGCGCCGGTAAAATTGGCACCTGTCAACGTGACCGTCGCTCCCACACTGGCGGAATCAGGTGTAATGGTGCTGATCACGGGGGTATTGATCGCGTAAGCGGAGCTTTGCAGGACTGTACCTCCTTGCGGTGTGACAGAAATCGGACCCGTCGCTGCGCCTGCGGGCACGGTCACAACCAGGGTTCCCGCCGTGGTGAGTTGGGTATTGACCGTGGCCTGAACCCCATTGGAAAAAACCACTGTGGGGGTTTGGGTGGCATCAAAACCGGAGACCTGGATACTGAGTGTATCGCCGACTTTGCCGCCAGGACTGCTGAGCGAGACAATCCGGGTATCCACGGTATAATTGGCTGTATTGCTCAACTTACCATTGTTGGTAACTTGGATCGGCACGGTGCCACTGATGCCGGGGGGCACTTTAACCACCAGAGATGTGGCCGTTGCCAACTCAACCGTGGCAGTGACCGTGCCAAATTTCACGGTATTGCCACCAGCGGGATTGAAACCATCACCGGTAATGGTCAATTGGGCCCCACTGGCTCCCTGGGTAGAACTCAAGGCTTTCATCACAGGGGGCAAAATCAAGGGGTTATTGGTCGTGCCTTCGGTCAGTGTCACATTGCCATTGGCATCAACGGTTAGGTTTGTGCGGCTGCTAACCCCCCCATTGAGCCCATCTATTTTGGCGATCGCCTGCCAGGTGCCGGGAATGATTTGGGGCAAATTGCCTGTGTCTTGACCTGCGGGAATCGCAATCGGCGCAGAGGCCGGGTCGGTAATTTGTAACTGAACAGCCGATTGAAAGGCGACATTATTGGGGGTTCGCACCACCACATTTAAATTGGCCATTTGTTTGATCCAATTGGCAGGGGTGGGGTCTCCTGGATTGAGGGTCGGAACCTGGCCATTGGCATCCACCAATGCTTTGGCCAAAACTTCGGCATTTACCCGTGAAGGGTGTAAGGCAAAGGTATTGCCGCCCACGGGGTTATTGCCATATATGACCTGATCAAGCAAGGCATTTAACTGGGTTAGATTAAGGCCTTCCACCAGTGCATTGACCTGTTGAGCGGTCAAATTACCGGTGACCGCCGGAACCCGGTTGATCAGGGCTTCAAGGATCGCAGCAGTGGCGGTACTGCGCCAAGTGAAAGTCAAAACAACCTCGGTGCTGTTTTCTGGAGAAGAGTATACGGCTTTGAGCAAGGCCCCAGGAATTTCAACATGATTGGTGGAGTTATCGTAGCCCTGAACACTGACAATTCGGTTTTTGCCCCTTGGCACGGTTTGAATGCGCAAAGAGGTATTTTCACCATTGGAACTCACAGCCACATATTGGTTGAGATTGTAAATTGGAGTGGCAATATCTGAACCTGCTACCCAGGCCCGCAAATGGCTAATTTTATCCAGTTCCAGCTGCTGCGTGCGCAAACCGGGTTTTTGAATGATCACTTTTAAACTCAGCTCATCTCCCTGACCCGTGTTTTTAATCTGGGCCTGGGCAGAATCAATCAGCGGCTCAAGGGGCAAAGTCTGCTGAGAAGCCAGAGGCACACGCGCTGTTTGAGCAGGATGGCTCGCAGGTAAAACAGGGGCTTTGGAATGGGTACCAGAGGGCAAACTGGTACAAGACACCATTAAAACTGCCAATGCAACTTTACTGTATTTCAAAGTTCAAGCTCCTCTCATCGAGGCCGGCTGTAGCTAGAGCGGCTAAAAAAACCATAACTGAACGCTCGCCTTTAAATTTTCACACCGTTTTTTGCTGTCTAAACACTGGTACACCAGAACCAAATTGACGTGCTCAATTTGGGCACAATTCACCTTATCTAAGTGTATACCGGGATCCCCTTTTTATTCTGCTGTTTAGCTCGCATTTTTAATCGTATTTTAATCAACAAAAAATACACAGGCGGGCAAGTGGAAAGACACAGGCAAAAACCAACAAAGAATGACAGGATCTGTTAAAATTATGTTAAAGATAAAGACCAAAAAGTCATGTTAGCGTCCCTGATGAAGACTGTTGAGACGTATTTGAGGTGAGTTTTCCCCATGTCTGCCAAAGCTAAGCGGATTTTAATTTTTGATCACGACACATCCCATCACAAACATCTATTGCAAATATTGCCCGCTTCGGAGTGGGAATTGTCAATTGAACACGAACTCTATCAAGCCACCCAGCGATTTAAAAATCGCCCCTTTGATTTTGTCATCTCCTGTTTGGACATGCCCGACGACGAAGGGGAAGAACTGGCTTTTTGGGTCTGCGAAAATTATCCCAAACGCAAAGTCATTTTGATTGGTTCGCCTGACGAAGATTTTTCAGATCAGGTGGATGAATTGCGTCAACACAAATCAGTCTTGGGATTTGTACCCAAACCGGTTCCCGGCATGCGTCTATTGGCACTTTTAGACCAACAGTTACAGGGGCTCGAAGGCCAGGTTCAGCGCATGAATTTGCTAGATTTGCTGCAGGTTCTGAGAATGAACAAACCCCAATGTTTGGTCTCCTTTAACGATAAACTCACCAAACAAGAGGGCATTCTCTACTTGCGCAGCGGTGAAATTATTCATGCGGAGCTGTGGGAAAGTCACCCCAAAACCCTCGAACGCTACCAAAAAGCGGAGGGAATTGAGGCCTTTAACCGGATTGTGCAATTTAAGAACGGCGAGTTTCAAGAAAAAAATTGGGCAGAACCCAACCAAGTCACCATTCAATTGCCCTTTGACAGTCTTTCGATGAACGCCGCCCAGTTCATGGATGAAAGCACTGGTCCCATGGATCCCTTTGCGGCGGCCCAAGAGAGCACCATCTTGAGAAATATTCTCTTGGTAGATACCGACCCCATGAGTCGCATGATCATTCAACGGGCGCTCTTTGCAGAAGGCTTTAACTGTATCTCGCTGAAAACGCCCCAAGAGGCCATGATGGCCATCGATGGCGACCCAATAGATCTGGTCATTACCGATACCCTCAGCCAACACAGTTTTTTGCGCTGGTTGCAAAAACACTATCCCCAGTCTCCTGTGGTGGCCATTGTCAATGCCAGCGAAGAGGATTTGGCAGAAATTGAAAAGCTGGGCCATGCCCGATTATTGGCCAAGCCCATTGATCTGCGTAAGCTCAAACAATTATTGGCCGAAATTGGGCAAACGGGCTTCAAAGGATTTTTGAGCCAGATCGGGGTCTTTGACTTTATTCAGCTCAATCTTTCGGCCCTCGATCGCAAAAAATTGCATATCCGCGATTTGGCCACCAATATTGATGCCAAGGTCTATATCGACCGGGGAAGGTTTGTTCACGCTGTTTACAAAGATTTGGAAGGTCAAGAGGCCTTTTATAAAATTGTCGCCATTGAAAACGGCGATTTCTTCGAAGATCCCTCTTTTGATCCGCCCAAAGACACCCTTTCTGAAATCATGCCCCACAAGCTGATGATTCAAGCCGCCCGATTCTTGCCTGTCAAGACTGTGGAAGCGCCCCCTGCAGCCCCCCAATCAGGCGTCACCTCGCTCTTTGGCGAAGATGAGCCTCTTTCGTTGAATTTGGGTCAATCGCCACTTTTGGGGGGTTCGAGCGGAGGTATTTCTCCGGTTGGCGGGGTTACAGCCCTTTTTGGCGACGACGATTGAGCAAAAATTGATCTGAATCAACTCGGATTTTGATCCAGCCTCAGGAAATTCAATCGCTTCCTGTTTATGCTATGAGTACCCGCTTTCTGCAATGTCCCAGCACCCCTGGTATTGCAAAGGGCATTTAAGGGATTTAGCATCAGAGGAGACCCCCATGCTGGAAGCCACAGCGGCACAAACCATGGACGGCAATGAAGCCGTTGCAGATATTGCCTATCGCTTGAATGAAGTCATTGCCATTTACCCCATCACCCCCTCTTCGGCCATGGGAGAGTGGTCCGACAGTTGGTCGGCAGAGGCCAAACCCAATCTCTGGGGAACGGTACCCCGGGTGGTGGAAATGCAAAGTGAAGGTGGGGCTGCAGGCGCTTTACATGGCGCATTACAGGGCGGAACCCTGGCCACCAGCTTTACTGCTTCGCAGGGACTGCTGTTGATGATCCCCAATTTGTATAAAATAGCCGGGGAATTGACCCCCTTGGTTTTACATGTTGCCTCCCGCTCTTTGGCTGCCCAAGGGCTCTCCATTTTTGGCGATCATAGCGATGTGATGGCCTGTCGCGGAACGGGATGCGCCCTTCTGGCGTCAAACACGGTGCAAGAAGCCCACGACTTTGCGCTTTTGGCTCAAGCCTGCAGTTTAGCCAGCCGCGTTCCGTTCATTCACTTTTTTGACGGATTCCGCACCTCCCATGAGATCAGTAAAATCCAGTTGCTCAATGACAAAGCCCTTTTGGCCTTAATCGACCCCAGTTGGATCCAGGCCCACCGCCAGCGGGCGCTCTCCCCCGAACATCCCTTCATCCGAGGTACGGCCCAAAATCCAGACGTGTATTTTCAGGCCCGAGAAACGGTCAATCCCTTTTACGCTGAACTGCCCGAGCGCCTGCAAGCGCAGATGGATCAGTTGGGAGAGATAACAGGTCGCCGGTACAAACTCTACGAATATGTGGGCCACCCTGAGGCGGAAAGGGTGATCGTGGTGATGGGTTCGGCCTCAGAAACGGTGACGCGGGCGGTGAATCAACTCAACGCCTTGGGCGAAAAAGTGGGGGTACTCAAGATTCGCCTGTACAGACCTTTCGGGGCTTCAGCATTTGTTTCAGCCCTGCCAGCCAGTGTCAAACGACTGGCCGTCTTGGATCGCTGTAAGGAGCCCGGCAGTCTTGGCGAACCGCTCTATCTCGATGTGGTAGGATCCCTGCACCAGGCCCAGATGGCGGGTCAATGGGCAGCCATGCCCAAGGTTATAGGCGGGCGGTATGGCCTGTCTTCGAAAGAGTTTACCCCAGCCATGGCTGAGGGCATTTTTGCCCATCTCAACACGGAGAAGCTCAAACATGGATTTACGATTGGCATCGAAGACGATGTCAGTTTCAGCCATTTGACGTATGACCCTTTGGCTTATCACGAACCCGAGGGCATATTTTGTGGCATTTTTTACGGTCTGGGTTCCGATGGCACTGTGGGCGCCAATAAAAACACGATCAAAATCATTGGCGAAGAAACGCCCCAACACGCCCAGGGCTATTTTGTCTACGATTCGAAAAAAGCAGGGGCAATCACCATCTCACATCTGCGTTTTGGCCCCGAGCGCTTTGAAGCCCCTTATTTGATTCAACAGGCCCATTTTATTGCCTGTCACCAACCCCTCTTTCTGGAACGACCGGACTTATTGGATGCGCTCTTGCCCGGCGGGGTCTTTTTACTCAATACCCCCGTGGCCAAAGAGGCTGTCTGGGATCAGCTCTCGCGACCTGTTCAGGCGCGTTTGATTGAACAGAAAGCCCAGTTTTATGTGATCGATGCGGGCCAGGTCGCAGCCCAAAGTGGGATGCGGGGGCGGATCAATACGATCATGCAAACCTGTTTCTTTGCGATCTCTGATGTCTTGCCCCGAGAACAGGCCTTGGAAGCCATTCGGGGGGCCATTCGCAAATCTTATGGCCCCAAAGGCGAAGCGGTGGTTACACGCAATCTGGAGGCCGTGGCTCAGACCCTGGCCCATCTGTATCAAATCCCTTTACCCGAAGTCAGCAATAGTCTGCGTGAAAGGCATGTGACGGTGTCGCAGGCAGCCCCCGAATTTGTTCAAAAAGTGCTGGGAGCGATGTTGGATGGCCACGGAGACCGACTGCCTGTCAGTGCCTTGCCGATCGATGGCACTTATCCCAGCGCTACCTCCCAATGGGAAAAACGCAATTTGGCTGCTGAGATCCCCATCTGGGATCCCGCTGTCTGCATTCAATGCAGCAAATGTGCGCTGGTCTGCCCCCATGCAGCCATTCGCGCGAAAGTCTACGAACCCGAATTGCTCAGCACGGCCCCCGCAGGGTTTCGCTCGATCTCAGCCAGTGAGCGCAGTTGGGACGGCTTAAATTACACCATTCAAGTGGCACCCGAAGACTGCACGGGTTGTGGCATTTGTGTGGATGTCTGTCCAGCCCGAAACAAATCCCAAGCCCGCCTCAAAGCCATCAATATGGCACCTCAGCCAGAACATAAAGCAAGTGAAATTCAAAACTGGGACTTCTTTCTGAGTCTGCCCGAACTTGATCGCAAGCTGATCAAAACCAGTTCAGTTCGCCAACAACAGGTCATGATGCCCCTGTTTGAATTTTCGGGGGCCTGTTCCGGCTGTGGGGAGACCCCTTATCTCAAACTGCTCAGCCAACTCTTTGGCGACCGGCTTTTGGTGGCCAATGCCACCGGGTGTTCCTCGATTTATGGGGGCAATTTGCCCACCACACCCTGGAGCCAAAATGCCGAAGGGCGGGGCCCGGCTTGGTCCAATTCGCTCTTCGAAGACAACGCAGAATTTGGCTTGGGCTTGCGCCTGGCACTGGATAAAAAACAGGAAATGGCCATGGAGTTGCTGCTTAAATTGGAGCCCGAATTGGATTGGAACCTTGTCCAGGCTTTAATTGGCGCAAACCAAAGTGAAGAAAGTGAAATTTATGCTCAACGCGAAAGGGTAGAACAACTCAAGCAGGTCTTGGCAGGGTTGGATCGGCCCGAAGCGCGCCAACTAAGTGAATTGGCAGAAGCCCTGGTGCGCAAGAGCCTGTGGATGGTGGGGGGCGACGGCTGGGCCTATGATATCGGCTTCGGCGGGCTTGACCATGTTTTGGCCAGTGGGGCCAATGTCAACATTTTGGTTCTCGACACAGAGGTCTACTCCAATACCGGCGGCCAAATGTCCAAATCTACCCCCAAAGGGGCAGTGGCAAAATTTGCCACCGGCGGCAAACCCCTGGGCAAAAAAGACCTGGGACTGATGGCCATGAGCTACGGACATGTCTATGTCGCCAAAGTTGCAATGGGAGCCAAAGACGAACAGACGCTGAGGGCCTTCTTGGAGGCAGAGGCCTGGCCCGGTCCTTCGATCATCATTGCCTATAGCCACTGCATTGCCCACGGTATTCCCATGAACACAGCCATGCAAGAGCACAAAGCCGCTGTGGACAGCGGCGCTTGGCAACTCTATCGCTATCACCCTGGCCGATCCGAAAAAGGGGAATCCCCTTTGCAGCTCGACAGCAAAAGCCCCAAACTCCCTTTAAAGAGTTATTACGACCGGCAAAACCGTTTTCGCTTGTTGGGCACCACCCGGCCCCAACAGGCCAAGCTGTTACTCGATCAGGCCCAAGCTGAAATCACTTCGCGCTGGAAACTCTATCAACAAATGGCTGAAACACCCCCCGCCCAAGGAGACGTTTAACGATGGATCTGACAACCGAATATCTGGGAATGGAACTGAGGACCCCGCTGATTGCCTCGGCCTCTCCCCTGTCTGAAAATCTCGACAATATTCGCGCCCTCGAAGAAGCCGGCATTTCTGCCGTGGTGATGCACTCGCTGTTTGAAGAGCAATTGCTGCAAAGCCACGCGGATCTGGAGTTTTATCACAGCTTTGCCAGTGATAGCTTTGCCGAAGCGCAAAGTTTTTTTCCGGCTTCGCCGCAATTTAACGTGGGGCCCGAACTCTATCTCGAACATATCACCGCTGCGCGGAAGTCGGTCAAAATTCCGATTATTGCCAGCCTCAACGGCTACAGCAGAGGGGGCTGGATACAATATGCCAAACAAATAGAACAGGCCGGGGCCAACGCCCTGGAACTCAATCTCTATCAAATCCCCACCGACCCGACTTTATCTGCAGCGGTGATCGAACAGAATTACCTCGACATTGTGCATGAAATTAAGTGCAGCATCACCATTCCTGTGGCGGTCAAACTCAGCCCGTTTTTTACCAATTTTGGGCATTTTGCCCATCAACTTTCGGCACTGGGGGCCGATGGTTTGGTGCTGTTTAACCGCTTTTATCAGCCAGATATCAATATTGAGACCCTGGAAGTCGAACCCCATTTATTGCTCAGTTCCCCCCAAGAACTGCGTTTGCCTTTAAACTGGATCGGTCTGCTCTTTGGCCGGGTCGAAGCAGATCTGGCAGCGAGTACCGGGGTACATCAGGCCAAAGATGTGCTGAAGCTGCTGATGGCTGGGGCCAAAGTCACGCAAATGGCCTCAGTCCTGCTGCGTCGGGGTATCGGTTATGTGCGCACCCTTGAATTGGAATTGATCCATTGGCTGGAAGAACATGAATACGGCTCCATTCGCCAATTACAGGGCAGTGTCAGCCAAATGTATTGCCCAGACCCCAGTGCTTTTGAACGGGTGCAATATGTCAAAATCTTGCAAGGTGGCTATAGCGGATCTTAGCCCCCAGGCGGGAAAGAGCCCAAGAGCAGGACCCAGTGAAAGACGCTGGCCTTTGCTGCTCAATTGCGGTACAATACAGATGTATACATCTGTATTAAGGAGTTCTCATTTGCATCTTCCCTCTCCCATTTTGGGCACCATCATCGAAGGCTCTCTTTCGGGTGGTTTAAAAATGCGGCTGGCAGCGGATCAAAACGTGGAGGATATCCGCGTGGGTCAATTTGTGGTGGTCGAAGGCCAACTCAAGCGCTTCTTTTGTCTGATCACCGACGTGGCCCTAACCACCTCCAACCCCCAGATTTTGCTCAATCCCCCGGCCCAGGGCGATTTTTTGGCCCAAATTTTACAGGGAACGGGTACGCTGGGCACGGTGTCTCTGCAGCCGATGTTGATGCTCGAAAAAAATGCCGAGGCCCCCGAAGCCGACCCCGAAGAGGGATTGCGTCCTGTCAAAACCATTCCCTCCCATTTTGCGCCTGTACAAGTGGCCTCTGAGCAAGACTTTGCCACCGTTTTTGGCAAAGAAGACGACCCCCGCAAAGCTCGCTTTTTTATTGGCATGCCTTTGGACATGGATGTGCCCCTCTGCCTGGATCTCGATCGGCTGGTCGAGCGCAGCAACGCCATTTTTGGCAAATCCGGAACAGGCAAATCCTTTTTGACCCGACTAGTGCTTTCGGGGATTATCAAAAAGCAGGTGGCCGTCAATCTAATCTTTGATATGCACAACGAATACGGTTGGCAGGCCCTGAGTGAAAACAAAGGCGAAAAAGTCGTCAAAGGACTCAAACAGCTTTTTGGCCGAGATGTGGTGGTCTTTACCCTCGATCTCAAATCCTCCCGCCAACGTGGCATCAAAGATGCGCAAGAATTGAGTATTCCTTTGCGCCAAATTCAAATTGAAGATTTGGCCCTGATCAAACACGAACTCAATCTCTCCGAGGCCAGCATTGAATCTGCCATGATTCTCGAAGAGGCCCTGGGCCGCAATTGGCTGAAACAATTTTTGCAAATGACGGGGCCGGAGATCGAAGACTTTGTCAACAGTGCCAAAGGCCACAGCGGCGCACTCAAAGCCCTGCAACGCAAATTGCTCAAAGTGACCAATCTCAGTTATATCAAAGAAGAGGCCAGTGGCGACGCCATTCAGATGATTCTCAGGTATCTCGAAAGTGGCAAACATGTTGTGTTGGAATTTGGGGGCCACAATAGCCTGCTCAGTTATATGTTGGCCACCAATATCATTACGCGCCGAATTCACCAGAGTTATGTCGAAAAATCCGACATTTACAATGCTGATCCCAATAACAACATCAAACCCCGTCAATTGGTGATCACCATTGAAGAAGCGCATAAATTTTTGGCTCCGGCCATCGCCCGACAGACGATTTTTGGCACCATTGCCCGTGAAATGCGCAAATATTCAGTCACACTCTTGATCGTCGATCAACGCCCGTCAAGCATCGACAGCGAGATTCTCTCTCAGGTGGGCACACGCATTACAGCCTTGCTCAACGACGACAAAGACATTGACGCCGTGTTTACAGGGGTCAGTGGCAGCCAGAGTTTGCGCACGGTGCTCTCACAGCTCGACCCCAAACAACAGGCCCTGATCTTGGGTTATGCTGTGCCCATGCCAGTGGTAATCCGTACCCGCCCGTACAATACCGACTTTTACAAAGCCGTGGGTGACAAAAGCGAAGAAAAGCCCGAAGAACTTGAGGTCCGAGCCCAGAGCAATATCGTCAGGCTGTTTCCCGGCTAAGCGGAATGTGTAATAATAGTCTGAGCGAATTGTCATAAGCTAAGTGTTGAGGTAGTCCATGGAAATAGATATCGAGAATCTGAACCACGAAGAAGCCCTGAAGTTCGTCGAACGCTTCCAGGTCTTGCTGGACATCAACTCCAGCATCAACTCCACCATCGAACTCGATGATTTGCTGCGCACGATCATCGACGTGGCCAAAATTGTCATGAATGCCGAAGCCTCCTCTTTGGCCCTGATGGACAAAAGCACAAATGAATTGGTCTTTCACTTCGCCCAGGGTGAAGCAGGCAAAGTGGTTGAGAGCATGCGCATACCCGTGGGAACAGGCATTGCCGGTCATGTGGCTGAAACGGGCAAGCCCCTGATTGTACCTGACGTGACCAAAGACGAGCGTTTTTACAAAGGGGTAGACGAAGAGAGTAAGTTTCAGACCCGCTCGATTATCTGTGTCCCTTTGTCCCGTTCTGGCAATCAGGTCATTGGCATTTTACAGGTCTTAAACAAAACCGAAGGCACCTTCGACGAAACCGATCTGATTCTCTTTTCGTCGCTGGCCAATATTGCCGCCATTGCCATTGAAAACTCCCAGCTCTATCAATTGCTGCAACAGACCCTCGACAAACTCAAAGAAGACAACAATCGCCTGAACATGATTCTCGGCAAACTCGAACAGTCCGAGGCCGAAGTGCGGCAAATGAAGACCCTGATGGAAGAAGATGATACCGGCGCCGTGCGTGGCAGCCTCTCGGTGATTATTCCCCCCAATATTCTGCAAATGTTGGGCAACGACGCCAAAACTGGTTCGGTGACCATCAACAGCAAACCCCAATCAGGCAAAATTTACCTGCAGCGGGGCGAGGTGCATTATGCCGAAACCTCAGGCACACCGCCCTTCTTAACGGGCCCCATGGCCGCGTATGAAATGATGGGCTGGACCGACGGCACCTTTTCCTTTAACGAAAACGAAGAGCCCCCTGGCCGCACCATCCAGGTCTCTGTGATGCACCTGATTATCGAAGGCATGCGCCGCAGCGACGAAACCAAGGTCATGTTGGAAATGTTCCCCGATGATTCGGTGGTGATCAAATTGGCTGAGACCCCCCCAGAAAATGTGGATCCCCATGCCGAAGCCTGTTTCTGGGGTCTGACCACCGGCCAGACTTTGGGTGATGTGCGCCGCCGGGTGCCCGTGGACAGCCACACCTTTTACAGTGCAGTCAAAGACTTTAGCGAGAACCGTCTGATTCAAATCGCCCAGGTGGTATCCGAAGGCGAGCAAGGCTAAGCTCCCGCCTCAGTCCTGACTCAATTCTCTGCAAAATTGGGCTCTTTGCCGAATTTTTGCCCAAACGGGAACATCCCTCTTCGAAACAGCGTCTTGAGAAAAATCGCTGCTTTTGAGGGGGATTTTTGATGGTCAGATCACAGGGCTTATCCACTCAAATCTTTTGCTGCTGTCTGGTTTTGGGCCTCTTGGGCTGTGCTTCACAATCTCAATCTCCGCTCTCGCTCCCGTCCCTCTCGCCACCGACTCCCACACCTGATTCAAGGCCTTCTTTGGCGCATGCCCGCCTCAATTTGAGTCTTGCGCCCATAGCCGCCGCCTTTTATGAGCTGAGCTGGAATTCGCAGCCCGAGGCCTATAGCTACCGCCTCTGGCTCGATGGCAAATCTTTTAAAGACAATCTGGTCTTGCCGCGCGAGGTCTTGGATTTAACGGGTTATGCCTTGGGCAGCCACAGCCTGAAGTTGGAAAGTATCAACGCCAGCGGGCAGGTGACTGCGGTGGGTGAACTCACGTTTGAGATTCAGGCTTCGAAGCCAAGCCCAACCGCATATCACAACCCCAGCTCCCATCCCAACGCCTATCGGCCGTTTTTATTGCCCACCCCAACGCCCCGGCCACAGGTCAGCCCCACCTCTGTGGTGGTGGTTTTGCCAAGCTTAGAACCAAGACCTGATTGTGATTACTGTAACGAATATAAAACAACTCTCAATGGCAAAGTTTTTGATGATAATTATTTACCCTTGGATAGCGTGACTGTGAAAGCCAAATCGCTGAACAGCTCTTTCCCTTTCGAAGCCACCACCGTAACCGCTGGTGGCACCTATGCTTTCAACAATGTACACTCAGGCGTTCAGATTGAAATCACCGTATCCAAAGCGGGTTTCACCACACGCAAACGCGTTGAAGTTCTGAAATACAACAAACAAGGCAACCCCAATGCCAACCGCTATGACTTTGGCACCGATGGTGGTGCGGTGACTTACTCTGCTGCATACAACGGCCTGAGCGACAAACCCGAAGTGGTGATGGTCACCCCTGCCCGCAACGGCTCGGGTGTCGACCCCAAAACAAGTTTTGTGCTGAAATTTTCTGAGCCCATGGATAAACAGACTGTGGAAAACAGCTTCATGCTCTATACGTTTAACAGGCGAAAACTCACGGTGGATTACGACAATTTGCGTGTGGCAGGGGGAGCATATACCGTTATTGGAAACGGAACTATCGCCACTAATTTCTTGCCCGGTAACAGCAACCCGATTTGGGATGCGACAGCTTTTGAAACCAGTTGGAACAGCGATGCCACCGAAATCACCCTGCGCTTTAAAGAGGGCAAAAGTCTACCCAGCGACAGAGACAGCAATTTGGTACCCGATTATAACGTGTCCTTTCATGGTTTGGATATCAACAAGCGCTTTATTCAAGACGCCAGTGGAGTAAAGCGCAACGACAGATTTTTTAAACTGACCGACGGGGATTTTGAATATTCGTACAAGTTTTCAATCAAAACCGATGAAGTCAAACCTTCGCTGACCCATATCACTCCCGATCCCCAGTCGCCACGCGGGGCCGGGTTTATTCTGCACTACAGCGAGCCCATGATACTCGAAACCCTGGGCGTCAACATTGCGGGCAGTATGAGTGATAGCCTTACTGCCTTTCGTCAGGCCCCCGCAGGATATCCAGGGGCCATCAATAGCACGTCTACCAAAGCCGCTGAAAACTACCATTTGCTCGTCAAAGACGCGCTGGGGCAAACCCGGTTCGAAGGCAGTTGGGCCCAACTCGGTGGGCGGGTGGAGTATCTTAGCCGCGATGACAGCCGCAAAAGTGTCAGGCTGACATTGCCCCCTTTTGCCTCGGCCGCAACAGATCCCGACGTCCAAACCCGATTGACTCAGCTTTTAAGCCGTGGCCACACATTGAGCGAAGGGGTGGTTCCGAGCTTGTTTGAAATTGGAGAGCGTCTCACCTTTCAGGTTGAAGCAGGGGTGATGGACCCCGCAGGCAATACCGTGGACGCTGGCCGCAATCACGCCAAGTTGATTCTGTTTTAAAGGGGTTCAAACAAACACTATGCAACAAAAAAAAATCCAAGCAGAGAGCTCCGCTCTGTCGATTCTCTTTGCTTCGTTTTGGCTGGGAATCGCTGCTTGCACCCCCCCTGCTTTTGGCCCTCTGCCCCAGTCCAGTCTCGTACAAACACCGGTTTCTGCTACACCTTCCCCCATACTTGCTATTCAGCCGAATGCCAAACCTACTCCTGTATTGGTTGCAACAACAACTCCTGATGCCAGCCCCACACCCAAGCCAATTGAGACACCGCCGGTGATTCCCATTTATTTGTCGTTTGATGACGGCGAAGGACTGGAGTACGCAACCTTTTCAGGTCAGATTTTTGACGATAATTTTAAGCCGCTGAATGAGGTCCACATTCAGGCCCACTCTCTGAATAAATCTGTTCCCTACAATGCTCAGACAATTGCCTTGGACGGCCAATACACCTTCAATCGAATCCCCTCCGGTATCCAGGTCGAAATCACAGCATCCAAACCCGGCTATACTACCCGCAAACGGGTCGAAGTATCTCAATCCGATTACAGGGGGGCAGGCCTCAACCGCTTTGACTTTGGTGCAGCCAGTGCTGAAGGCTCTGTTTACACTTCACCTGAATTGGCCCTAAGCGACAAACCCGAAGTGACAGCGGTGAGTTTTAGCCAAACAGCTGAAGGCATCCCAGCGAATACCTCCTTCAGTTTAAAATTCTCAGAGCCCATGAATCCCGCCTCTGTCGAAAATCATTGGGTGGTCTTAAGCGCCCAGCATCGCCAGCTCAGTGCCGATCAAGGCAATCCCAACCGGGCATTTACCCTGCCAGAAACCCCGATTTTTGACAAAAATGCCTTTCAGATCAGTTGGAACGCGGAAAACACCGAAGCCAAATTTCAGTTTCGCGTCTCGCTTCGCTTGCCCACCGACAGAGACAAAACGCGGATTCCGAGTTATCAATTGGCCTTTCGCACCCCCAGCAATGAAGCCGGAGCGATCCAAGATCAAAAGGGAGTCAGCCGCACAGCGCAACATTTTCGACTGAATTCGGCGTCTGAATACATTCAATTTGACATTCTGCCAGACACCGTTTTGCCAGGGATCCAACAATTCAAACTCGCACCAGAACAGCCTCTGGGGGCTGGGTATATCGTTGAATATTCAAAACCCATGCTGCAGCCGATCTTGGGTCTGAAGATTGTAGGAGGCATGGCTGGACATGCAGAATCGTACCGACAGGCCCCGGCAACCCTTCTTTCAAATGGCCCTAACCAGCCCGATCCGGTCGCAGAAAATTACCAACTCAACATTGTCAATTTTAAACAAGAACGCGTCTACCAGGGCTCTTGGAAGCGTTTGGGCGGCAATATAGCTTTTTTAGCTGGAGATTCATTTTACCAGCAGGTTTTGTTGCAACTGCCCGTTTACACAGGCCCAGATTTGCCCGCCGTTTATCTCAATTCCCATGAATTGATCAGTGCCGAAGGGGCTTATCACACGGGGCCAGAGCCCGATCAATACCAACTGTTTTTGATCTTGCCCAACGCTGAATTGGTGCCAATGACCATTACCTTGCCTGCGAATTTAAGCAATAATGAGGCACTTGCCAGAGCCTTAGAAACCCAACTCAATAGCCAGGCCCAAAACCTAAATCGCAAGCCCGCCCAAACGGCTTTCTCAGTTCAAATTTTTAGCACCACTGGCGGAAACCCCTCCCATCAAGGGCGTCTGCTGATTCGCTTTCGCGACACCCTGGGTACCTATCTGGGCTTTGCCTTTCAAGCTGCGCCTGCCAGCAATGACACTGGAGAGCAATTGCCCCAATTGCAAACGGGTGGGCTGAAGTGGTTCAATGGCAAAGCCCCTACTTTGCTCAAAGCCGATGACCGGGTTGATCTCACCGTCGCAGGAACCGTGATTGACCCAGCGGGCAATGCCCTGGATCCGACCAAACAAAATGCCACTTTATTTGTTTATGAAAACTGAGAAGGTCTCAGCCATGCCCAAACCTTTGAAACATGCCGCTGTGCTGGGTCTGCTCTGCTGGGTAAGTCTCAACGCCTGTCAGACACCGTCAACACAGGGGCCAGAAAAAGCGCCAAGCGCAACGCCCCAATCTTTCCCATCTGTTCCCGCCGCTCAAATCAGCTTCGAACAGATTCAGGGCACCCGCTACAAAATCGACTGGCCGCCGATCCAAGGAGCGCTCAGTTATCACCTCTACTTAAATGGTGTCTTGCTGAAAGACCATCTCACTATCCCGCCCCATTTTTTCGACATTGCAAATTTAAGGCGCGAAGTGCACAGACTGACCTATGAAGGCATTGATGCAACAGGGAAATCGCTGGGCAAGTTTGAACAATCCGTGGATATTTCAAGATTGTTTCCAGCTGAAAAAACTGAATTTATTACCATATTCTCAAATAAAGTAGGCACAATTACTCTGGAGTGGCCCAAATTTATGGGTGCATTTCGCTACCAGCTCTTTCTGAATGGGAAAATAGTTCAACAAAACCTCACTCAGCCTGAGGCCTCACTTGTATTAAATGAACTAACAAGCAAAATAGAGACACTGGCTTATGAGGCCTTGGATCAGTCTGGTCATTCTTTGGGAAAATTTGTTCAGACTTTGGAAAAGCCGATTGAAATTGCCGATTCACGGGTCTGGCCCAAAACCGTCAGGCCTATCAGATCTGATTCACCTGTTGCGAGCCCCGCTCCAAATCTCAACCCTGTTTTGGAACTCACAGAAGACCCTTGGGTGATTGAACGCTCAGGTATCCGTCAAGCCAAAGTCTTTGATGATCTTGGTCAGCCGTTGGACGATGTGCGCATTCAAATTCGCTCTCTCAATGAAAAAGTGCTTTACCGAACAGTTCTAAAAACCGTGAACGGTGTCTATTCGTTTAAGAATGTGCCAACAGGCGTTCAATTGGAATTTAGCGCAGAAAAACCGGGGTATACAACCCGAAAAAAAGTTGAAGTTATCAGCAGCCATGATCATTACACCAAAGTGAAATACAATTTTGGGGCAGAATCGCCATCACAGCAGAATTTTGATTCCCCTTTTTACTATGATTCTCCTTTTTACAGTGGTTTGAGTGATAAACCCGAAGTTAATCTGGTCACACCTGCCCGCAATGGCTATGCTGTATCTCCCACAACAGATTTCACCCTGCTTTTTTCTGAGCCTGTAGAGCGCAAAACCGTAGAAGATAATTTTACAATTCGCAGCTTCAACTCCCGTCTACTCACGGTCGATGGGGGTCCTTTGCCTCCCGGTCTTATCGATTTGCCAATCCCCCACACAGTCAAAGGCAATGGAAATAGCAGCAGCAATTATTTAACAGGCAATAGCACCCCAATCTATGACAGTTCTGCTTTTGATATCAGCTGGAATGCTGACGATACCCAAGTGACTTTTGCCTTTAAACCCGGCAAAGCCCTACCCACTGACAGAGACAATGATTTAGTCCCCGATTATAATATTGCCTTTCAAAGCTTTAAAACTGAAAACCGCACAATCAAAGACAAATCAGGCATTGAGCGCAAAGAGAAGCACTTCAAGCTCACCGATGGCGACTTTGAAGAATCGTATAAATTTTCCATTTTGCCTGACTTAATTCCACCGACCTTGCAATCAGCTCACTGGGCAGGAGCAACGCCTCAGACAGCCTCATTTTTGCTCAAATTCAGCGAGCCGATGTTACTTAAAACTTACAGTTTAAATATTGCCGGGGGAATGGCCGATGAGCCGCCCTCTTGCAAACAGGCCCCGGCAGGTTTTCCGGGGGCGAAAGCCTGTACTGCCAGCAAAGCAGCTGAAAATTATCAGGTTAAGGTCACAGCTCCCAATGGAACAGTCAGCTATCAAGGAACGTGGAAGGAATTGGGAGGAGAGGCCAGTTATGCAAATGGGGATGCCAGTTTTAGAACTATTTTACTTAGTTCCAACTCGGTTCACCCACCTTTTGTTTCAGGAACCCAAGTTGAAATCACCGCCAATCCTGATATTGTTGACCCGGCAGGCAATCCAATTTCAAACAGCCAAACTCCATTGACGGTATTGATACCATGAGTCCCCACAATCACAGAGCTGTCTCAGGCTGGTTTTTTCTGGCACTGGTTTTGAGCAGCCAATGCGCCTGCACAACTCAAGGGGTTCTACCAGAACCCAACCCCATTCCCAGCGCTACAATATCTCCAACAATATTAGCCACTCCCACGCCATCTACTGTTCTGCCACGACCCACCCCACAACCCTCTGAGTTACCGGCTGAAAGCCCACCCGTCAGACAGGAACACCATGAAATTATTGAAGGTTGGGTTTATGATGACAATCACCAACCTCTGGATGGGGTTCAAATCACTGTACAAAGTACCCATCCAGACGTTCCCTTCTTTGGCTCAACCGAGACCGTGAATGGCAAATACCAAATAACCCAGGTTCCGCTTGGCATTCAAGTCAAAATAATGGCCACAAAACCAGGGTATACCCCCCGTAAAACGACCGACAAAACCAGCATCTACAAAGAAGATCCCACCACCCCCTACCGGGTCGATTTCGGTACACCGCAAACGTTTGCCAGAGCATACTCAGCTTCTTACAATGGCTTAAGCAGTCGACCTGAAATCATTCAGGTCTATCCCAGTCGCAATGGCATTCAAGTTCCTGCTGACACCCTATTTACCTTAAAGTTTTCAGAACCCATGGACCGCCAAAGTGTTGAAACAGGTTTGTCCTTGCGTGCCTATAACCCGATTAAATTCAGCATCGATCAGCGTCACCTACCCGTCACATTTAGAGGGCAAGAAAATCTGCGGGAATTTCAAAAAAACACCCCGGTCTGGGATAACACAGCCTTTGATTATACTTGGAATGAAGATGACACAGTTGTCACTTTGCGTTTCAAAGAGGGCAAATGTCTGCCCAGCGATAAACAAGCCAAAGTTGCACTGAGCTACCATCTATCTTTTATCAATTTTGCTGGTGAACCAGTGGGAATTACGGACAAACAAGGGCATACCCGCAAAACAGCCCCGTTTAAGCTCACTGATGGGGATTTTGAAATAGGATATAAATTTGAAATTTTGCCCGATACCCACGCCCCGCGATTGAACAATTTGCGGCTATTCTATCCTTTGGATTCACCTCCCCAATTGCTTTTGGACTTCAGTGAGCCGCTGTTGATTGCCACAGCCAGTCTGTCCCTTTCGGGGGGCTTGGGTAGTGGGAGCCTGGCGCAAGCGCAGGCCCCTGCAGGCTATCCCGAGATCTCGCTTGGGGTGACTGCAGCCCAGGCCGCCCAAAACTATACACTTGAAGTACGAGACAGGCAAGGGAAGCTGACATTTTCAGGGACTTGGGCCGAAATCGGAGGAGAGGCCCACTACGCTCCCTGGGACCAAAGCTTTCGGACAGTACAATTGTTGCCAGGGCCTAAGATCCCTCCGTTTGAATCTGGTAATCAGCTCAAAATAACAGTCTCAGGCTGGGTGGTGGATCCTGCAGGCAATTCTGTGGATCAGAATTTTAGGCAGGCGGACTTGATTATTCCATGAATGGAGTTCAAACCATGAAGACGGGTCTATCATTACGCAAATCCATTTCGTTCTTACTTTATTTCAGCCTTTTTGCTTGCCAGCCGAGCACTTTACAGCCGCAACCAGCCTCTATCCCGACAAATTCTGCAGCCTCTCCTGATACCCGCTCATTTTTGCAAAGAGCTGCAGATATTGTCATTAAACGGGAGACCGGAAATCTTTATCACATCAGTTGGCCAACCATCCCGGGTGCAGCATATTACAAGCTCTTTCTCGATGGCGAATTGGTAAAAGATCAATTAAAAACCAGCCAGTATCAAATGGATATTTCTCAATTGAGTTGGGGGCTCTATAAATTGGGGTATGAATCTTTCGATCGGGATCATCGACTCATAGGCTATTTGGCCCAAGAGTGGGATCTGCGCCCGCTATTACCAGAACCCATTAAGTCTATAAAACCTTGCCCAGAGAGCAAAATGATTGATCTTTGGACATATCAGGACTGTTACGATGGAATAATTTATACAGGTTCAATAGAAAAAAATATCATTTTTGGAAAGATCTATTCTGATTCTCAACGTTTATTAGCTGGAACAAACGTTCTTGTTCGGTTAATTAATAGTCGTTTTCAGTTTACTAAAGAGACCATATCGACTGATGGGATTTTTCGTTTAGTCGATATACCAGTAAGTTATCAAGTTGAAATAATTGCTTCAAATACAGGTTATACAACCAGAAGAAGAATAGAAATTGTAAAATCACCTGGCAAAAGTGATCCTAATGC
>JBFWRL010000061.1:0-28672 GCA_050248915.1 Candidatus Sericytochromatia bacterium | reverse complement strand
AAGAGCTGTTGGCCGCAATACTAGCCATAACCGGGTTTGTTGGAGTTGTATGCCGGGTTGCAGACCTGCACCTGAAAACTGGGGGCGTTTGCATGGGGCCAGGTGAATACATTGGGCAGATTGTTGTTGAAGTCGTAGGTGTATTCATAAGGCCCAATCGGGGCATTGAGTTTGGCCTGGATGTGAATTTTGCCGTTTTTGACTGGCAAGACCTGCTCCACGGTGGTCCATCTGCCGCCATATTGTTGGCCTGTTTCGGGGTGAATCATCGTCAGATCGGGATAGAGCCCCAATTGTGTGGGCACGAGCTGAACATAATAAGGGGTGCCATCGGGAGCGGGTTGTCCATTGGCGTCTTTGACGGTGATATACGCATCCACGACATCGCCGCCATTGGCAAAGATCGTGGGTTTGCTAAATTTAACGACTTCGGGAAAAGGCGAGGTGTAATTAATCAGGTTCTCAATTTTAAACTCACCATCGGCACTTTTGAACAAGACATCCAAATTGCCAACCACGAGATTGGCTGGAACGGTCATAGTCAGAAGATTATCATCCACGGCTGTGAGGACGGCATTTTGCCCTTGAATTTCGATAGAGATATTGCGTGTGCGGGCATTGGCCGTATAAAAGCCAATCATGTCGCCCGCACGGGCGGTGATCGGGGTGGTGCTGTTGGGATTGTAGAAGGCGTTTACTCCCGCACTTTCTGGCGTGGTTCCTGGAAGGGGAGAGAAGAAGATTTTTGTGTTAAAGCCGCCAGAACTGCAATTGTTGTCTTTTTTTATTTGCAGAACTTGAATTTCATTGCTATTGAGACTGGGGTGTTCAGTTTTTGACCAACCCAAGATCGCAACATTATCGCCTGGAACAAAACGATTTGAATCAGCGAAACTGGGAAATGTTTTATAACGCTGTGTTCCCACCAAAATTTGACCTGTGGAAGTAAATTCGTTGGGGATAATCCCACAGTAGCTTTTTGCTTGCTTGGCTCCTACCCGTGGGTCTTGTAAAGCAGCCAAAGCATTGATCCCAATCGGATCCGGTGAACCTGAAAAATTGATACTTGGATAATGAACACCCGTAGATTTGAGAATCCCCAGTACTTGTTGGTTATTGAGATTTTTGTTCCAGGACTTCATTAAGGCGATGAGGCCAGCCACTTGAGGGGCTGCATAACTTGTTCCCTTTTTTAATTCAATACTTTCTTCATAACCAATAATTCTGTTGGATGTATCAGTGGTTCTACTTCCATTGAATTTTCGGTTAAGGGTCAGGATGTCTTTTCCTGGAGCCCAAATATCAATTCTGGGCCCATAATTTGAGGAAATCTCTTTTCCCTCATTGAATATTGCTCTCTCGACTCCCCCCAGGCTGTTTCTTTGATAAGCCCCGACACTGATCACGCCAATCAGAGAAGAGGGGATATTTTCATAATCTCCTTGACCTGTTAATAAACCATTATTTAAGTCCCCGTCATTGCCAGCTGAGGCAACGATAGGTATATTTCTATAAGTTGATAAAAGCGTGATTGTCTGCCATAAAGCTTGTATTCCCAAACCAAACTTGGTATAAGTCAGCCCCCCAAAAATGGCATTGGGGTTTCTAACATACAGGTCCAAAAAATCTGTTTTTCTTCCTGTGGAGATGTTAATCACATCAATGGGCAAATTTTCTTTGTAGATTCGATTCAGTTGTCTGGTGATAGCCAAGTCTGATGATTCAATATTCAGACCACCTTCAATATTCATCGGAAGAATTTGTGAATAAGGGGCTACCCCAGCAATTCCTTGGCGATCATCCATTCCTGCTGCCACAATTTGAGATGCCCATAGCCCATGATCTGGTTTAGTAGCCAATTTAAATGGATTTGGGGGAGGATTTTGCTCATTTTCCTCTACACGATATACTGCTAGGCCATCACCAATACCAACTCTTAGATAACTGTTTTGTTCAGGGTCAGATCCAGCAACAAGGGGAGCCTTAATGACACGCCCTTTAAATTCGGGGTAGCCTGTGACTTGCTGTCTGGCAAGAATCGCATTGCTACCCTGTTCTCTCAACAAGGCTTCCGTATTATAAATATATCCAAAACCACTATCTAATACAGCTACAATTGCATTGTGTCCACCAGAATAATGCCAGGCCTCACGGGTACGGGTTTCGTTCAGCCACCAGAATGAGTTGGTTGTATATGGGGGAGCTGGTTGAGGAACTGAAATCTGGTTTGCTGGAGTACTTTGTTGCTCTGTAGCATCTATAGGCTGCTCTACAGCATGTTTTCTCATAACCTTGTTTAAATCGACACCCGCGATCAAATTTTCACCGCCCACCAACATTTCCAAAGCCATGGCCAGGGTTTTTGCTGTATTGACCGAAGAAAAGGTGGCACTTGTCAATGCAGGAGTGTCTTTGCGGGTATTGAGTATTCTCAAGTTTTCAGCCAAACTACCCAGTGTGATTTCATCCAGTTTTAAACGTAAGTGCGCAATGCCTATCCCTGAAAAATCATCTTCACTGATCAATTCAACGGGGTAGCGCTCTAAAAGTGCTTGCAGTTTTTCTGCCCGTGGTTCTTGCAAAGCAACCCAGATTTCACCTGTAAAAATCTGAGAACGACTGCCATTTGCTTCTGTTTCCCCAATGCCTTGATTGGGATTGTTTTGGGCGACCTGATCTCCTTCATAGGGCTGCAAGCCACCCAAACTACCGGGGTCATTCGGGTTAAAGAAATTTGTATCGTTGTTGCGAACGCGATCAGCTTGGGTCAGGTCTTTGTTTCGCTCCCAGCCCCGGCGACGTAAAATAGTACCCGCTTCCCCGGCTTCGACAATAGTTAATGTTAGACGGCTGCCCGTTTTGCCTTTAAAGCGGATTTGCAGAGAATTGTTGGCACTCAGCAATAAACCAATGGTCTGAAATTCTTCTTCTCCCCGCTCAAAATCTTTTTCACGGATCACCCAGGCTCCATTTAAATTGACCTGAACCCGGCCATCTCGTCCCCACTGGGGTTCTTGTTTGGCCACATGTACAATATAGCGTTTGCCTGTATCCGGTACCTTGAACTGGCGGGTTAGATCCTGGTTGGGACGGGTCACTTGAAAACTCTCAGTAAAGACGACAGTACCTTGAGGCACAGCCTGGGTTTTAAACCCCTCTTGTGAGGGAGAAAGATCCACTACTTTGCCTGTGCTGTTTTTCATCAGACCCGTGTTGATCTTGAGGCTGACAGGGCCGGTATAAGGGCCTTTGCGAAAAGAGGTATTGTTGGCTGCAGAGCTGGTTTTGAGGACGGAAGTAGAAGGGGTTTGTAATTGGCAGGCACTCAGAATTAAGAGCCCGGCCAGCAATGTGTGAAAAAGGTATTTGATCTGCATAATTTTAAACGCCCCTTAAAACTGTTTCAACGTATTGCCAAAAGGTGTGGCATAAACGAGGGTGTGTTTGGCATTAAGGTCAAAAGAATCAGGATCTGGAATATGAATTAAAGTCTCGTATTCGCGGCCATTTTCGCCAGTGACGATCTGGCTTTGGTAGACAAAAGCAAACTCCTCATCTATCAAGCTATAGGCCCATTTTCCTTGTGTCATATGTAAACCGGGGCCTGTACAGCGTAAAAAGCGAGGTTTCCCTTTGTCATTTCGGACGACTTCAATTCTCTCCATTCGAGGAGCCAAAGCGCCCTGGGGAGGCACAGAGAGAGGTTCTCCCACCTGAATTAAGGTGTCAGAATAATAGCGATTGTGAATCAGGGTGATTTTATGCAAGCCCTTGAGTAAGAGTTCGCCCAGCCCCGCTTGTGGCAATTGCACGCGAATTTCTGTGTTTGAAACAGCCACTGGTGTGAGCAAAATGGCATCGTCTAAAAGCACCCGTGAAGCAGGTTGGGTCTCGTTGGGAGCCATGGCTCGAAGAAGGACAGACGGTTCCAAGGTAAAGCGAAAGGATTTGAGATTGAGGTTGCGGTCTTTTTTATCTTCAAAACGGCCTTTGAGAACCAGTTCCAGAGGGGGGCCTTCCCAGTCTGAACGCAGAGAGGCCGGGGCCTGTGCGCCTTGAATGCTCTGACCATTGAGCCAAACATCTTGAATCTGCAAATCAGGGACTTTTTTCAGACCTGTTAAAGGCGGTCGGCTGTACCAATCGGGGAACCACTTGGGTGTTTTGGGTGAGCCATGGCCATTTTGTTTGAGTTTTTGCAAAACAAAGCTCTGTACTTGTTCTTCAGCAAGCATTTGTGTGCTAATAGGTAAAGGCCTCTCTGAAGAAGCCAGAGGAACAGACTGGCAAGCAGAAAGCAAAAGCAAAAGCAAAAAAGGCAAACATCTGGATTTGAACATGGTTCCCCCATCTGGTCAGCAAGTGATAGATAAATGTTAAATTTAATCGATATATTTGTCAAAATAAATAAAGATTATGCCAGTAA
This sequence comes from Candidatus Sericytochromatia bacterium, assembly GCA_050248915.1. Taxonomy (GTDB): domain Bacteria; phylum Cyanobacteriota; class Sericytochromatia; order UBA7694; family UBA7694. The sequence continues at coordinate 24,246 of JBFWRL010000061.1, read as the reverse complement.
AAAAAAATGGTTAAATATGCTTGATTTAATTGAGGGTATTGAGAAAATGCTGAAATGGTTTAAAATGGGGATAGCTGACATTTGGGGGTGAAAATTAAGATGAGCCGCATTCATGCGATTGTGATTTGTTTGGGCTTGGCTGCTTGCCAACCTTTACCCTCTCATCCGGGTAGTTCTCCCAACCCAATGCCTTCAAAAACAGTCTCACCTGTTCAGTCCAGTGCCTTGCCCTCTTTTGCTCCAAGCCCCACCTCTTCTGCAAGCCTGATAGAACCAGAGTCTTCTTCTCCACCTTTTTCTGCCAACGGTATCACCATCACTCCCTTTGCTGGAATCCGCACGCGGGGGTATAAAGATGGCCCTGCTTTGGAGGCTCAATTTGGCAATACAATTGGAAAGCCCTGCCAAGACAGCCGTGGTAATCTCTATATCCCTGATCGCACCTATTTGCGCAAGTTATCAGTCGAGGGTTGGGTCTCAACCGTGGCGGGTACTGCGGATGCTGGCTTTAGAGATGGGCCCGCCCACCAGGCCCAATTTAACTTTATCAATTCCTGTGCAGTAGATTCCAAGGACAATATTTATTTGGCGGATTTTAGTAATCTTCGGGTGCGTAAGCTGAGCCCTGATGGGATTGTTTCTACCTTTGCTGGCACAGGTATGCCTGGATATGCTGATGGTCCTGCTGATCATGCTTCTTTTCAGAGTGTTAAAAATGTCTTATTGGATGAAAAAAAGAATCGCTTACTGGTCTACGTTTATAATTCTCTCAGAGAAATAGATCTGACATCGGGTATCGTCAAAACTGTGTTTGAGCAGCGCTATCAGGAGAGTCCGACTGGAACGTTTACAGGTTTTAAAGATGGACCTTTAAATCGTTATCTTGATACGGATAGTTCTTTAGATCTAACTCTCGATCCCGCCACCTCAACTTTATATTTGCTTGACCGTGATAATCATGGGCTGCGTAGCTTCAAGGACAATGTACTTTTTACTCTTGCGGGGGGAGCGCGTTATCGGCAATACACAGATGGCCAGGGAAAAGATGCTTACTTTGCACAACCGAATGATCTTGCCTTTGAGCCTGAACGCAAGCTGATTTTTATGATGGATTATTCAGGTATTCGTTTGGTTTCTCTGGATGGTCGAGTGAGAACCCTTGCCCTGCCTGGCCAACAGGGTGTCGATATTTTTCCAATCAACGTGATTTTAAACGGTAGCCAGTTTTTATATCTCAAAAGCAAAAATGAGTTGTTGATTATTCCTGGTAATAGTTTGGAGCACACGTTTAAAGCACTTTTTTACAAAGTTACTTTGCCGGATGGCCCTCTGCCTGAATTAAAGTTGTGAGTAGTCGTTGAGTTACAGAGGGAATTAAGATGGACCGTTTTTTTGCTGCTACAATCTGTTTGCTATTGGCTGCTTGTCAGCCTTTATCTCCCAATCCAGGTAGTACACCCAACCCACAGGTTTCTTTTTCCACGCCATCTATTCAGCCCTCTCAAGTGGTTGTATCTCCGTCTCCTGTACCGAGTGTGTCACCGTCTCTGAGCATATTCCCCACCGCCACTTCCTTGCCAAATCCCGATGCAACGCCACAATTCCCTTTGTTTCATCCGCCTCAGCTCTTGATTAAGGGGCAACCCGGTTCTGAAGATGGATCGCTTGAACAGGCTAAAATAGCTCTCTTTGAGCTACATACGTTTGATAAACAGGGAAGTTTGTACTTTGATGCATTTGATGGACGTATTCGTAAAATGACAACCGAAGGTCAGATTAAAACTGTTTTGGGGACAGGAGTCAAAGGTTACAAAGATGGCCCTGCAAAAGAAGCTCAATTGAGTTATTCTTATGATGCGGCTTTTGACAGCAAAGGTAATCTCTGGTTTTTAGATTATAAAAACGGGGTTTTGCGCTGGTTGAGTCCTGATGGGCAGGTTTATACTCACGCTTGGAAAAATGATAAGAGTAAATATCCGTTTTCTGTTCCTCAACGTTTGGCCATAGATTCCTACGACCAAATCTATGTGGCAGATGAAGTTCGAGATCCTGTTTATTATCTTCTTAAACCTTCTGGGGAACTTATTTATAGTTTAAATGCCAGTCCATATGAGGTGTGCGCAAATTCTTATCGCCCAGATTTCAGTTCATGTGTTCGTGGTGGGCATAGTTTGACCTTAGATCACAAAGATCAACTGTATATTTTTATTGAAGACACCCACGGAATTGTCAGAATTGAGAATAAAAGCAAAGTTACTCCTTTGATTGGGCCTGGGAGTGGTTTTCCAAATAAATTTAAGCCAGATTTTATTTCCTCATTTCGCATTGACAAGATGATCTACTCGAAAGCACGACAGATGTTTTTTCTTTTGGAAAGAAACAGTGGATGCGTTCGCACACTTACTCACGATGGAAAACCCGGTGCATTGACATCGTGTGACCGCGCGAATCAACCTTATGAAATCACAGCTATGGCCTTGCATCCCAGCGAAGAGGTCATGTATGTGAGTTCTGGTAGTGCTTATGTGGGAGAAGAGCCCCGCCTGTATAAAATCAGTCTGACAGACAAACCCCCTTCGGCTTATAAACCGTGATGCACCAGTTGAATTTGCAAAACAAAGCTCAATGTCAAAAATGTCCAACAAAGACTTGAACTCCCACCCTGCTTTTGATTACAATAGCGCTTGAATCTCATTCAGACCAGCTGAGGGACGGGCCCGTTGACGCTGGGGCAACCTTTTCAGATTCTGTCCAGAAACAGGGCTGAGAAACGGTGCCAATTCCTCCAGGTGCACCTGCTGTGCCTGACAAATGAGTGATTTGCGCAGCCTCTGTGGCTGCCTGAATTGCCCATCCCTGATCCAGGAATTGCTCGGCTGAGAGCCAATCTGAGCCGGAGGTCTGGTATTGTGTGCTGGACCCGCTGCTTTGAGTCAGCGCGGGCAAGATTATAAGGAGACAGCTATGAAACAGTCTTTGTTGCAGCAATTTTCAGCCGACCGGCCCCAGCTTGTGGCGTTGGAGGCCTTGGTTTTGGCCCAGTTTAATGTGCTTTTGCAAGACGCTGCGCTCAAGATTCACAGCCTGTCTTCCCGGATCAAAGCACCTGAGAGTTTGGCCTACAAATTGCGTCGGCCCGATCGGACTTATCACCAGCTGACTGAAATCACCGATTTGGTGGGGATTCGTATCATCACCTATTTTGAAGACACAATTGAACAATTGGCAGCCCTGGTAGAGCAGGCCTTTGAAGTGGACTATACCCATTCGATCGACAAGCGCCAAAGTGCGGATGTGGCTCAGTTTGGCTACCGCTCGCTGCATTATGTCTGCCGTTTAAAAAAGGGAGAAGGGGTGGTCTCGGATGCCCAAGACTATGCCTTTGAATTGCAGATCCGCAGCATCTTGCAGCATACCTGGGCCGAGATTGAACACGATCTCGGTTATAAAACGGCGGCCCAGATTCCGGCCGAACTGCGTCGCCGTTTTTCGCGGGTGGCGGGTTTATTGGAGATCGCCGACGCAGAGTTTTTGGCCATTCGCCAAGGCCTCGACGGGTATAAACAGCAGGTGCAAGCAAAACTCACGCAGTCGGACGCGGCTTTGGGGCTCGATCAGCTCTCTCTCGAAGAATTGTTGGCCGATCCCGAGGTCCGGGCCCTGGAGCAGGATTTTGCCGCGCGAATTGGGGTGCCTTTCAGCGAAGACTATTTTTATCCCGATTATCTCTTGCGCATGTTGCAGGCCGTTGACATGACCGAATTGGCCCCGCTGCGGGAAGCTTTATTGGGGCAAAGAGAGGCTTTGCTGTTGTTTATACAGCCCTATTTTGAATTCACCCACAAGGTCTGGCAATTTGATCGGCAATCGGTGGGGGTGTTTTTGCGGGGTTACAGTTTGGTCTTCTTGGCCCATTTTTTGCTCTTGCGCTCCAGTGCCCTGGGCATTGAGCGGCTCGAAAAATTGACCCGTTTTTACCAATCGATTGACTATCCCCACGATGAAAAAATGGCGCGGGCAGTGGCACGGCAATTGATTGAGACGATCCAGACCGTTTAGTCTGGGGGCCTTTTCTGCGGGGCCATGTTAAAATGCCCCTATGAAAACCGAGTGGATATCCGACAATCCCAATAACGACAAGGCCTTGCCCCTGCCAGACCTGGCCCAGCGCTTTGGGGTGCGCTTTATTGCCCCCCAGGAATCCCTTCAGCTCTCGGCCCGTGAACAAGATCTGTATTTTTATACCCTTTATGCGGGGGGCCACACGATCTCTGTCGAACGCGGCGATTGTGTCTTTTATCTCTCCCAAGACAAACAAGAAGCGATGCTCAAACGGGGGCCGGTTGACATTACCAGTGCTTGGCTGGCCACAGTGATCCGGGGCTATATGCCCGAAAACAAAATGTCGGGTCTTTCGACCCAGGCCAATTTGCCTTATGTCAACGGCTGCGCCACCCGCCAGGTCTTTCCGCCCGAGCGCGTGGGCGACCCCACCCTGCAGCTCTTGGATATGCCGCCTTATTCCTCTGAACAGGTTCACCATATTCACTCCACGGTGCGCATTGTTTACGTCTTGCAGGGCCACGGTTGGTGCCATGTGGGCATGGACAAACACTCTTTCAAAACCGAACTCTTTCCGGGGCAGATCATCTTGCTCGAAAAAATGTGCCCCCACCATTTTGAAACCGATGGCGAGCGCCTGATTGTGCTGCCTTTACATGTCTTTAGCTCCGTCGGTGCCCTCGAAAAAGCCCACCCCATGTTTCACGGCACCTACCAGATCGGCTAAAATGTCTCCCTTCGCCTGTCTCGACTCTCCTTCGGCTCCGCTCAGGCAAAGCCCGACAGACGTCTCAGGGAAACGCTCAGGGGAATTTGGCGTGATGCCGGGTTCGTTTTTATACAGAGATTGTGAACGATAAGGGACTTGGCCTGAATAGGGTGATGCGGGCAACAGGAGCCCCGCCGCGCCACGAGGGCGAAAGGCGGGGTGACTCTTAACCGCTTCTAGCAGAGCCAAAGTTCCTTTGGCGATGTGTAGAAGGCGCTTACTTAGCACCGAAGGTGCTGTAGTGAATGCAGCACATGGATGTGCGAAATGAGCGGCCCGCATGCCCTATACAGGCCCAAGCCGCTCATAATCTCTGTTAGAACTCCCCAAAGCCCCCATCGACCAGCAATTCCGTGCCGGTGATATAACTCGAGGCCGACGAGAGATAAAAGCTGACCGTTTGCGCCACTTCGTCGGGCGTTCCCTGGCGTTTCATGGGGTTGGATGCGATGATGCTGCTGACAAAACCCTCTTTTTCGGCTTCAGACAGCCCCATGCGATCAATAATGGGAGTGGCAATCGGGCCCGGGCTGACCACATTGATGCGAATGCCCCGTGGCAGCAATTCTGCTCCCAAGGTGCGAGCAAAGGAGCGCAGAGCGGCTTTGGTAGCTGCATAGACACTCGCTGTGGCAAAGCCTTTGTGATGAACCACCGAGGCGTTTAACACAATCGAGCTGCCGTCTTTTAACAGGGGAGCCAATTTCTGCAGCGTAAAAAACGCGCCTTTGACATTGGTATTAAACTGGCTGTCAAAATGCGCTTCTGTGACCGCTTCAAGCGGGGCAAACTGGCCAATACCCGCGTTGATAAACAGCCCATCGAGCTGCCCCAAATGGGTTTTGACATACTCCGCCAGTTTCTCGGCATCGCTGATTTGGGCGGTATCTGCCTGCAGCGCCAAAATATTGTCGCCAATGGCTTGTACGGTCTGATCGAGGGTGGCTTGATTGCGCCCTGTGATCAGCACCTTGGCACCTTGCTCCACCAATAATTTGGCGGTGGCTTGGCCTATGCCGCTGTTGCCGCCGGTGATCACAATTTGTTTGTTTTTGAATAACATATTTTTGTTTTCCTTTTCGATATATTTAAATGTATCAATCTATTGATTCTAGTTATAAATCGAAACATTTAAGTTTGTCAATATGTGAGACAAAAAAAATCAAAGGGTCTGTCAAAGGGCTAGTGAAACCAGTTTTGCAATTGCCCCGTAAAGGCGTCGAGCACCTCTTGATTGACAGACAAACGCAAGAAACGGCCTTCTTTTTCAGCCTTGACCAAACCCGCTTCCGTCAAAATTTTGACATGGTGTGAGATGGTGGGCTGGGAGAGCGGGCAAACTTCCTGGATTTCGTTGCAGACCAGATTCTGGCGCTCGCGAATGCTGCGCAGAATATGCAAACGCCGCTCGTCCGCCAGGGCTTTGGCGATTTTTTCGACCTGATCTTGGTTGAGGGACATGGGGTATTTGACCAACTTTAAGCAAGGGATAAATGGCGGGAAGGAATCAAAAGGCTGTCTTTGTTCAGATTGAAGCCTTTTGATCTTGATTCTAACAAAGTCCCGATTGAAAACCAAGCCAAAGGGATTTGAGTAAATTCCTCGCTTTGTGCTAAGATCAGGCCACGATCACGGAGAGAAGAGGGAGCAGACGATGCATTTAGTGATTCATCAAGATGTCCCAGGTGTGGTGCGTTTGGAATTACATGGCCAGGTTGATCACGAAGATGTGGCGATTTTTGAAAGGGAATGCCTGAATCTGATGCAACAGGGTTGGCGGAACTTTTGTGTCGATTTTAGTCCCTGTAGCCGTTTAGAAGATTCACTTTTGCATCTTTTTCGGCCCCTGCAACAGGCCGGAGCCCAGTGGCAGTTTATTGCGCCCCAACCGCGTATTTTCAATTGGTTGCAACAATTGCGCTACCCTGTTTCTTTGCAGGCCCAGGGATTGGCACATAAAAATCCTGTCCAAGATCTCCGCTTGCCGTTCTGATCGCTGAGGTGATTATGTTACAATACATTCCGATCTGAGTACGCTTGTGGCACAATATAAGCTAAGCGTAATCATAAACACCTGTTTCTCTCTATCTGGCAGGTTCGACCCAGTCTAATAAGGCCGGTTCGGCCCAGTCTAACAAGGCAAGTCTGGCAAGGTCTGACATGCTCTGTTAAAGGCTCTGTTAAGGGCTTTTAAGTCTGAGAAATAGCTGATGATCGTCATATTCATCCAATGGATCCAGATTTTTGAAAGGCAGGATAACTACGGCTATCACGAAGAACAACAGTAACAGCAATAGCAATAGCAACAACAACAGTACGAATAAAGGCTTACCCGTCAACGAGCAGATTTATGCCAAAGAAGTAAGACTGATTTCGGAAACAGGCGAAGTCCTGGGCGTGATGCCCACCAGCGAGGCCTTGCGACAGGCCCGCGAAAATGGATTTGATCTGGTGATGGTAACCAATGCCTCAAGCCCTCCGGTTTGTAAACTGTTGGATTATGGCCGTCACCGCTACGAACTGGATAAGCGCCTGAAAGATGCCCGCAAAAAACAGCATTCAGCAGGATTAAAAGAAATCACCCTGAGCTACAAGATCGGTGAACACGATTATCAGGTCCGGCTCAAGCGTTTAACTCAGTTTCTCGAAGCTGGACACAAAGTCAAAATGACCGTACGTCTTCGGGGCCGTGAGGCACAGCATGCCGATCTTGCTATCCAGTTGCTGCTTCGTTTTTCGACAGATACCGAAGAATTGTCTGCTTTTGAACGGGAGCCAAAGCTGGAAGGGCAACGGATTATTATGATCCTTAACCCCAAGAAGGATGCCATTAAGAAGGAGAAAAAAGTCCATGAAAGTTAAGATGAAGACCAAGCGCGCAGCAGCCAAGCGTTTCCGTCTGACCGCCTCTGGCAAGCTGATGCGTCGCAAAGCCTTTAAAGCTCATATTTTGACCAAAAAAAGCTCTAAACGCAAACGCGGATTAAGCGGCTATGCCGTTGTTGATAGTACCGATATGGAGCGGGCCACTTTGGCTCTGCCCTACCCCAAGTATTTGCGTTGAATTCATAAGGAGTTATTAAACCATGCGTATTACAGGTGGTATTGTGACCCGCAGACGTCACAAGAAAATTCTCAAGTTGGCCAAAGGCCACCGCGGAAGTCTGCACACCCTGTTCCGTCCGGCCAAAGAGTCAGTTTTAAAGGCGATGAAGTATGCAACCATGCACCGCCGCACCAAAAAGCGCGATTTTCGTCGCCTTTGGATTGCGCGTATCAACGCCGCTGCGCGTGCTGAGGGCATTCGCTATAACGAGTTTATCAATGGCCTGAACAAAGCAGGCATTACATTGAACCGCAAGATTCTGTCTGAAATGGCCATTCACGATCCCCAGTCCTTCAAATCCCTGGTGGACAAGGTCAAAGCCCAATCCGGCAGCGCCGCTTAGAAGCTTTTTTATGCGACCCGCTTGAGGTCGAAGCCAAACGTCTTGGCTTCGACCTTATTGGCGTTTGTGGGCCCGAACCACTCCCCCATCTGGATTTTTATCAGCAATGGTTGGCTGCGGGCTATGCGGGTGAAATGGGTTATCTGGAGCGCCATACGCCTCTCAAAGCTGATTTAAAAGCCCTTTTGCCTTCGGTCAGATCTGTGGTTGTGGTGGCCTGTAATTATTATGGTCCTGACGAACCTGCCTCAGAATTTAAAGTGGCTCGCTATGCGCGCGGCGATGATTACCATGGCCTGATGAAAGCCCTCTTGGAGCAGTTGATTCAGGCCTTAAAACCCCATTATCCCCAACTGGAAGCACGGGCCTTTGTCGATTCGGGGCCGCTTTTGGAGCGAGAATTGGCGGTTCGGGCTGGGCTGGGTTGGCTTGGCAAAAACAGCTGTCTGATTGTGCCGGGTCAGGGCTCATGGTTTTTATTGGGGGCTTTGCTGACCAATTTGGATTTGCCTTTCAGTGAACCCTTTGAAACTTTGCACTGTGGCTCTTGTACCCGTTGTCTCGACGCTTGCCCGACCGATGCTTTTGTCGCACCTTATACCCTTGATGCCCGTAAATGTATTGCCTATCTCACGATTGAGACCCGCGAAGATATTCCGGTGGATCTGCGCTCGGGTGTGGGCAGCCATCTCTTTGGCTGTGATGTCTGCCAAGAAGTCTGCCCCTGGAATATTCGCTTTGCCCAGCCCACCCAACAGAGCGGTTTTTTTCCCCGTGCCTGGATGAGCGAAAAGACGCTGGCCGAATTGCTTTTGCTCACACCCCATCAATTTGAACTGCAAATTGCCCCGCGCAGTCCGATCAAGCGCCCCAAATACCGGGGATTTATTCGCAATCTGGCCGTTGTGATGGGCAATTCTGGGCAGTTGGGCTATTTGCCCGTTTTGGCCCAGGCTTTGGAATTGCACCGGGAGGATCCGATGTTGGTGACCCATTTGCGCTGGGCGATGGAACAAGTTGGAGCCGGCGCCGGTCTTTAGAAACATTGCCTAAAACTGGAGTTTAATTCATGAAAAAGATCTTTCGATCCGCCGCTTGTTTGGGGATGTTGCTTTTGACTCTCTCTGCCTGTCAGAGCAATGGCGCTTCTGGCCCTGTTCAAACCTCACTGCCTGCCGCGATTCCGGTTTGGAATGCCTCAACACTGGCTGGTAATGGTGCGTATGGCTTTGTGGATGCCCAGGGAGAGGCCGCACGCTTTTACAATCCCAGTTCGATTGCGCTTTTGCCCGCAGGCGAACTGGTTGTTATGGATCGCTACAACCATCGCCTGCGTAAAATTCAGAGCAATGGGGGTGTTTCTACCCTCTGGGGCAATGGCGAGCGCGGCAACCGCGACGGAGATAGCAATCAGGGCCGCTTGAATCAGGCCATTGCCCTGTTGGCTTTGCCCAATGGCAATCTGATCATTGCCGATGCCCAAAATCACAGTTTGCGCACACTTTCGCCCCAGGGCGTGATGACAACTTTGGCTGGCACAGGCAGTGAGAGCAGCCGAGACGCAGACAATCAGGGAATGATCCAAGACGGCCCAGCATTAAAGGCCGATTTTAACTGGCCTGCTGATTTGGCCGCAGATTCTGCAGGCAATCTCTATATTGCAGACCGTTACAACCATGCCATTCGCAAGCTCAGCCCCGAGGGCCAAGTCTCAACCCTGGCGGGCAATGGCAGTGCAGGTTATGAAGAAGGCAAGGGCAAAAAAGCCTCGTTTAATGAGCCCATGGGCATTGTGCTGGGACCAGATCAGGCCCTGTATGTTTCCGACTCTCAAAACAATGTCATCCGCCGGGTGACATTGTTGGGCGAAGTGACCACCTTTGCGGGCAGCGGTCAAGCCGGCTCCCGCGATGATCAGGCCGATCGGGCCGAATTTCGCACGCCTGCGGGCCTGGATTTTGACCAAGCAGGCAATCTCTATGTGGCCGATCGCCTCAATCACCGCATTCGTTTGATTGGCAAAGACAAAAAAGTGAGCACCCTCGGTGGTGACGGAAAACCTGCCTTGCGCAATGGCCCTGGTGAAAGCAGCGCCTTTAGCTATCCCTTTGATGTGGTGATGGCGCCCACCGGGCAACTTTACGTGGCGGATTATAGCAATCACGCGGTGCGGGTTTTAAAGCCTGCGCAGTTGGCTCTTTAGCCCCTTTAATAGACGATCTGCATCAACATGGAGCCCGGTGCTGTACCGGTCAGGCGCTGGTACATTTGCACAGCCTGGGCCTCGGCCATGCTGGCGATCAGATCGATCACAATGCGTGTGCGCAGATCGGGTTCTTCGGTTTTTTCCAGGCGCTCGCGGTAGGCAAAGGGAAAAATATCCCAATCGCTACGCCGATCGGCATGGGCGGCTTCGTAAAAAACCTTGAAGAGGGTTTCAATGATTTGCATTTGGCCTTTTTTCTGAGCGGTCAGGGCTGGCCGACGCATGACATAATGCCAGGTCAGCTCTTTGAGCATTTTGACTTCAAGTTGGGCGTCTTCGGAGATCTCAATGGTTTGGCCTTGATCGGGATCGCAGAGCTTGACCGCGTTGATATACCGACTGACATGTAAGGAGGTAAAGTGCCGCAGATAGGCCTTTTGGGCGTGGGCCCCTTCGTAGGGCTGCTGAATGCCCGACAATTGCGCGATAATATGCACAAAAGACTGCTTGAGCTTGTCGCGGCTCTCTTCGCTGCTGAATTCAGCTTGCATGCCTTCGTCGTCCCAGCGTTTAAAAATGGCGCGCAAAAGCTGATCGGTCTCCGAGTCTTTGAGCACTTCCCAGCGGTTGTTTTTGCCCTTGCGCAGCGAACCCACCAGCCGATCGAGGGGAATCAAATTGGCGCGGTAAAAATCTTCTACATCGTGGATGGAGTAGGCGATATCATCTGCCCAGTCCATCAATTCTGCTTCCAGGCATTTGGTTGGGCTGTTTTCAAAGCCTTGGCGGGCAAATTCAAAATCTGTTTTTTCACTTTCGTAGGCCCCCCATTTTTTTGTGGTGCGGGGCCCGTGCTGGCCATAGAGCCAGGGGTATTTGAGAATGGCATTGAGGCTGGCGCGGGTGAGGTTGAGACCCGAAAAATGCTCTTTGCGAATGGCCAATTGGGTCACGATCCGAAAGGACTGGGCATTGCCTTCAAAGCCATCTTTGAGACCCACCCCCTGGGCCAATTGGTTGAGTTTGCGCTCGGCGATATGGCCAAAGGGGGGATGCCCCAGATCGTGAGCCAGGGCCGCGGTTTCGGCCACATTGGGATCGATCTCCCCCCATTTTTTAACCTGTTCGGGATCTGTTTCGTGTAATTTGAGCGCCAGCGCGCGGGCGATTTGGGCCACTTTTAAGCTGTGGGTGAGGCGGTTGTGAAAAATATGTCCCTCTTGCACAGAGACAACCTGGGTGACCCCTGCCAAACGGCGAAAGGCCGAACAAAACAAAATCCGATCGCGGTCTTTTTGCGACGGCTCGCGGTAATCGCGATCAGTATTGGCGGCATGGAACTCTTCGGGGTGACGGCGCTCAAATTTGTTCATGAATTTACTCGTGGATTTACTTCTGGGGGTATTGTTTTTTCAGCTCGGCCAGTTTTTCGGTGGTTAAAAAGACCTCTTCGACATGGCTGGGTGAATAATAATCATATTTGAGAATCAAGGTGCCCCAAGGGCGAACATAAAAGGCATAGCGATAATAATAACCCATGCTTTCGTCCGCCACGATTTGGCTAAAATACTGGGCCACACCCAAGATTTCGTCGATTTCGTGGGGCTCCAGGCCCAAGACCGCTTGAGAGAGTTGACCTTGAAAGCCGGGCTCTTCAATATTGTTGACAGAAATACTGCGGCCTGGCTGAAAACCAAAGCCTGCCTCAGCAAAATAGAGGTAGATTTTTTTTCCTTCTCCGGAGACGCTGTGGGGGCAGGGAAAGGCTTTTTTAACCTGTTCCAGCGTGGCTGTCAGTGGGATACCATTGAGGGTGCCTTTGTCCAAATCGAGTTTCATGTTCTGGCAGGGGGCCGCCAGGGCTGAAGCTGAGAAAAAGAACGAGATCAGGGCTGTTAGCAGCAGAATAGGCATGAATCAAGACCTCAGGGAAGCAGTTTTCTTTAGTATACAATTCTCACCCATGCTCTGCCTGTGACTTAGAACTGCGCTCGAAAAAAGGCCGCTAAATCTTCCCCGCCCTGGGTATTTTGAAAGATCTGCGAGTGAGTCGCCCGAATCTGAGCTTTGAGTTGTTCGCGCAGGAGGGGGTCTTGCCCTAATTTCAGCGCTTTGTGCAGATAATCGGCTTTGTCTTTGGCAATCCATTCCGACAGGCCCGCCATTTTATAGATCCCTGAAGCCACTCGGCAACGCAACTGTTGGGTGGGCAAATGGATCACGGGTAATCCTTGGGCAAAACATTGGTAATTGACCAGACCGCCACCCAGATACAGGCCATCGAGAGCCAAATCCGCCATGTTTAAGAGCTGCAAAAAGTGGTGCTGGGGCAGCCAGGGTAAAAAGCAGATCCGCTCGGCATCTGCGGCTGAGACAACTTTGTGCATTCGCTTTTGCAAATCTTGGTGCAGGGTTGTATCGCGGTAGCGCAGCAGCACCAAGACCGCCTGGGGATCTTTTGCTAGAATGGCGGCGATGATGGGATCGAGATCCGGGTCCAGACGAAAGAGGGTATGGGGAAAGAGGTAGATGGTTTTGTCGGGGGGTAAGCCCAAATCTATCCGGCTGAGAAGCGGTGTGCTGAGAGGCGGCACTTCGACCTGCCAAGGCGGATTTGGCAAGCTGACCAGCTTTTCGCTGTAATTTTGCTGGGCCTGCTCGGGTTCAAAATGGCGGCAAGAGAGATAATAGTCGATGGTCGAAATGCCTGTGGTGATGGGAATACCGCTTGAAACACACTGCAGCTTTGCCAAGCGGTAATGGGCCAAAGTATATAACATGGCTTCCTGGCCAATATCGAGATAAAAGAGAATATCGGGTTGCCAATTCTGAATGGCTTCTATGCCAGTTTCGAGGCTTAATTCCAATTGCACAAAATGATCTGCTGTGCGGGCAATTTCTGCGGTGACAGAATCGCGGGGCTTGCCAAAATAAAAGACCCCGTTTTCAAAGTCGGAACGCCCGCAAAAATACAGCAAGAGGCGTTTAAAATAGTCCATGGTGGAATGTTGGTAAATTGAAAACGAAACCCAAGCCAGTCGTAGCGGTTGTGAGGGAGGAGGGAGCTTGGTTTGGGTTGCCCCTTGCGTTAAGAATAGTTTGCGCCACAGGCCAGAAATGTGGGCCATGGTCTCTCTTTCATTTTGTCCCAGCAGCATGAGATCAAAAATGGGAGAGCCCGCAATCAGCTCTTGGCAAGTAATCACAGGGGATTGGTCAAACCAATGCGTCAATTCCTGCAGTTTTGTGCGCAGGCGTTGACGCCACTGCTCCATGGCTGAGGTGGAGAGATAAAATTGAGGCAGTAAAAAGGCATCCAACAGCCGGAATTCCAGGTGGTTGGGCTCTTGTTTTAAATAGTTCTGCAATAATTTTTCGGCCTGATGGGTTTGATTGGCGCAGCGCAAGGCCCAGATCAGGGAGCCCCTCAATTGGGGCATGCGCTCTACCAGGAGCCCATAGAGTTCTGCTGCTGTTTGAAAATTGCCTTCTTGTACCAATTCAAAGGCGTTATCTGAGATGTTTTCAGCCACTTCAGGCAGCCATTCAGATTTGAGACTGGTCTTCCAGTGTTGGCTGGCCAAGGGATAATTTCTTTGCAAAAAACAGGCCAAAGCCAAATTGGCCCAGCCCTCTGCGTCTTGGGGAGTGGTTTTGAGATGGGATTCAAACGCTGTTTGGGCAAGGGCAAAGGCCCCTTCTTCCAGGGCCTGTATACCCGCTTCAAAATCTTCGTAAATCTGTTTCTCTCCCACTTTTTAAGCTCATTAGAACGATGTCCAAAAATTAACACAGTTCTGGCATTGCAGCAATCCGGGCAAGACCCAATCTGGTCTTGGCGGATGGACTTGAAAAAATGAAAGCTAATGAGATCGGGCTTGAAGTGCCCATTGGCGCAGACTGAGGCAATGCCCGAGCAGGGCCAACGGCACCAAAAAGCTCGGCAACCAAACAAAGGGAAAGCTGGCGACAAAGGTATTGCTCGGTGCCTGGGTAAAGACCTGAAACGCCGTGGGCATCGAAAGAATCGAAATGCCGACAATATTGAGCAAGAGAGCCAAACCCGCCAGATTCCAGAACAAAACCAAAGGACGTTGCGATTGAGGTTTTGAGTGCCAGAGCCAGACCATCAGCGGCGCTGTTAAACCCGTGAGAATATCCCAATTGCGGCCTTCAAAGGTCATTTGTACAGGCACAATCGTGCTTGTAAACAGCAACCAGAGAAAGATTTCCACCCCGATGCGAAAGGTCTGAAAACCCAGGAGCCAGGTCGTTGGCACCTGCTGCCAAAGCGTTTGTAGGCGGGGGTGAAAGGTCAGTATCAGGCAAAAAAGCAGGGCGGGTGTCACGATGCCAAAAAGGCGCGGGGGGGTGCTTGAAAAATCATTTAATGCCCCACTCTGGGCCAGCCCGGCTGTGAGCAGTAGCCAAGCCCCCAGGCCGATACCCGTCCATTTCTGGGCACCAGACGAGACCCCCAATGCTTTTAAACTCCAGAGGATTAAACCACAGAGTGTCAAACTGATTCCGATACACAGCCCGGTGGCGAGATGAACAGCCAAATCTGGCATACAAAGCTTCCTTTCAGATCCTGTCGGATCGGTGTCTTCTGAAATCCAGATCCTGTCGGATCGGTGTCTTCTGAAATCCAGATCCTGTCGGATCGGTGTCTTCTGAAATCCAGATCCTGTCGGATCGGTGTCTTCTGAAATCAGCCTAACATTTTGGCCTCAGGCTACTGAATGGCAAAAATTGCGAAAAACAGATTTGCAAAAAAGGGCTCAAAGCAAATTGCGGTATTGGCTGGGGTAGACCCCGACCTTTTTGCGAAAGAGGCGGCTGAAGCTGGCAGGCTCGTCAAAGCACAGCAGATTGGCAATGGCCTGCACGCTCAGCTGGGTTTTTGCCAGCAAGGAGCGGGCTTTTTCGATGCGCAAGAGCAGTTGAAACTGGTGCGGCGTGCAGCCATATGCGGCCCGGAACATGCGCAAGAAATGGTATTTCGAGAGGCAGGCGATCTGGGCCAATTCTTCAAGCGAAAAGGCATAAAGCGGCTGGGCGTAGAGGCAGTCTCGGGCGCGGTTCAAGCGCAGATATAATTCCTGACGGGTACCCTGTTTGAGCGCGGGCAAACGTCTGATTTCTGCTTGGATCTGCTTTTGGCCCAGCAGAAGATAGACCATCAGATCTTGCAAATCGGCTTCCAGCTGCGTTGGATCTCCATGCAAGCGGGTTTTTTCGATCCATTGGCAGACAAAGGCGTCTTTGGGGTTGAGGCGATTGGGAAAGACAAAGAGTTGTTTGGCTTGCGCCAAGGGATCTTGAAGCAAGGTGTCTGGGGCGAGGCATAAACTGGCCTGGATCTGTTCAAGCAGGGCATTGCCCAGATGCACATTAAAGGTCTCTACCGGGGTTTTGCTCTCAATTTCAAGGCTGTAATACTGCCCTGCATTGCTGATCAAAAAGGTATCTTCTGGAACCAGGATTTCGTAGCCCTCGATGGTACAGTGGCTTTGGCCCTGGCGGTTCATAAACAGCGAAAAGGGGCCGCGGATATCTGGGCGGTGTGTCTCTTGGGTTTGGGCATTGAGAATCAGGGAAGGCCAAGATTCACCGGGTTTATTTTGGGGGGCGTTGGCGCGGGCTTTGAGTGTGGCCAAATCGGGGAAACCCTTACGAATAAAAGGCGCTGAGTTGGGCTTGGGAGGGGCAATTACCGGAGAGGCTGTCGTAAGGGGAGGCCGATTCACAAGCGCATGCTCCTTTTACCGTGGTTATTGCCCAAATTTTTGGCCCAGGCTCTTTTAATTTTATCGTTTATTCTGTTAACCGCCAAAATCAAGGTCTCTGCGGCATGGCAAGAAAAATCGATCATTCTTGTTGTTTTAACGAAAGTTTAACCTTGTCTTTGTCTATATATAATTCAAGACAGGCAATAAAGAAGGTCTATTTCGGTGCAAGGCGTTCAACCCATCAATTCGGGACTGCAAATCAAGGGCTATAACCCCTATGAGCAGGCTGTTTTCTCCCGTGGTCAAGTCGCTCCTCCCAGTGCTGTTCAACCTGCCCAGCCCGGCACCCCTGTTGCCAAACCCAATCAAGGCGGCTTCCGCGCTTTTGGCACAGATACCTATCAGTCTTACCAGAGTGCCCACGGTTCACCCAACGAATACACCACCAATATTCAGGCCCACAACCTGACCTACCGTCTGCTCGAAGGCAATCTCAATATCAAAGTGCCTTATGCCAATCTCGACCTGATTGACCGCACCCCCGAAAACCCCCTGCACCTCGAAGGCCTCGACTTTAACCTGCACATGAAACAGGCCCAACTCCGGGTTTCCGACGTCGATCTGACCCTGACCGCTGATTATTTTCTCAAGTCCAACCCCAAGTTGCCCGTCAAAGACATGCGCGTTTCGTTTGAACCCAATAACGGGGTCAAAGTGGAGGGCAAAATCAGCAAATTTGGCATTCGCCTGCCCTTTGAAGTCAATGGCACGATTCAAGCCACCGCCACTGGCGAACTCAGGTACGATCTGGGCAAAGTCAAAGTCGTCGGCCTGCCTGTCAATGGCCTGATGAAGACCTTTGGCCTGAGCCTCGATAGCCTGCTCAAATTGCGCGACCCCGAAAAAGGCTATTATACCCAGGGCAATTCGGTCATGGTGAATATCAGCAAAATTACCGAAAAACCCGGCATCCGTGGCATCTTACAAGGGGCCCGCACCCATATCGGTGATTTGGAATTGACCTTTGCCGACAGCCCCGAAGCGGCCGCCCAGGCCCGCGAAACCGCCAAGACCAAAGAGCCCAATTATTTGCAGCTCAGCGGTGGCCATTTTTATTACGATGGCTATTTTATCAAAGACGGCAAAGTGCGCATGGAAGACAAAACCCCCAGCACCCCGCTGCAAATGGAAAAAGACGGCGAAACCATCATGAACCTGCGCAAAGGTTATGTCGGTGTGACCGACCCCCGTTTTGCCGGCATGATTGCGGGCAAATTGGGCCCAGATAGCTCTCTGAAAAATCCCCAGACCCAGCTCAATGCCAAAGCTGCAGAGCTCAAAGGCAATATGTATGGCTTTATCCCCCTCAAACTCGACCTGCAATTTGACAAAACCGACAAAGGGGATCTGATGTTCACCCCCCGCAATCCCAAGGCCTTTGGCTTTATTCCTTTGCCCGAGGGCTTTGTCGGCAAACAGGTCCAGAAAATGGTTGAAGGGGGCGTGCCTTACGGCAATGGCGTGTCTATCCCCGATTTGGGCGACACCTATCTGGGCAAATTGAGCCATGTCTCCCATCAGCCGGGTTTCCTGATTCTCAAAGCCGACAACGAACCCTAAACGAACCCTAAACGAACCCTCAACAAACGCCGTTTGAACCCCAAGTAATCGTGAAATCTGCATTGGTTTGCTTTCACTTTGGCCCTTTTTTGGGTTAAACTGCCACTGTTCCGGTCTTAGATCTCAGTCCAGATCTCAGTCCAAGATCTTTGTCGCAGATTCCCGTAAAACAACCCAGCAAAACAGTAGAAACAACCATGACCGACACGGATATTATTGCCCGCTTTCAGGCCCAATACCCCTTTGCACTGGATACCTTTCAGATCGAGGCCGGTCGGCATTTGCTCGATGGCCGCTCTGTCTTGGTCACCGCTCCCACCGGCTCTGGCAAAACCGTGGTGGCGGAATTTGCGATTTTTGACGCCCTCGATCGCCAATTGCAGGTCATTTATACCACCCCGCTCAAAGCCTTGAGCAATCAGAAGTACCGCGATTTGCTTGAGGTCTATCCCGAAGAGCGCGTGGGCCTGGTCACCGGGGATCTCTCCAACAATCCCGGTGCCGATGTGGTGGTCATGACCACCGAAATTCTCAGAAATATTCTCTATCAAAATCCCCAGCGTCTCGATTCGGTGCTGTATATCGTGGTCGATGAGTGCCATTATATGAACGATGTCGATCGCGGCACCGTCTGGGAAGAGATCATCATTCATGCCCCCACCCATGTCTTGCTGGTCGCTCTCTCCGCTACCATTGCCAATGCCGACGAGCTCTGCAATTGGATCTCTTCGATTCACAATCCCATGCGGGTGGTTGAACACCTTGAGCGTTCGGTGCCGCTCAACCCCTTTTATTATGCTGAAGACAAGCTCTATCCGGTGTTTAATAGCAAAGGGGAGATGGATGCCAAGTTGGAGCGTTTGGCCGTCAAACAAAAGCAGCTCAAGCTGGAGATCAACAAAAGCCGTCGCAAGGGCAAAAAAATGACTGTGCCTGGCATTTCTGATACCCAGGTGGTTCAGGAATTGGGCAAAAAGCAAATGCTGCCCGCGATTTACTTTATTTTCAGCCGCCGCAATTGTGATGATGCCCTGAGCAATTGTCTCGACGAAAAAATGTCGCTGACTTCCCCTGAGGAGAAAAAGCTGATTCAAGCCGAGGTCAAGCGGCTGATGGACGAACACCCCAGCCTCAAAGAGACGGGTCCTTCCACCGAGAACCTGCTTTTGGCGTTGCCGTTTGGCATTGCCTCCCATCACGCTGGGCTGGTGCCAGTATTGCGCCATTTGGTGGAGTTGCTCTTTCAGCGCAATTTGGTCAAATTGGTCTTTGCCACTGAGACCCTGGCGGCAGGGATCAATATGCCCGCCCGCACGACCGTGATCAGCTCCCTCTCCAAACGCACCGATGTCGGCCACCGCAGCCTGACCGTGAATGAATTCACCCAGATGACAGGCCGGGCGGGCCGCCGGGGCAAAGACAAAGAGGGCTATTGTGTGATTCTGGGCAATTTGCACCAATCACCGTATCAGGCCTGCGAGTTGATCGAAGGGGATTTTGACCCGATTCAGAGCCATTTTAGCCTCTCTTACAATATGGTGCTCAATCTGCTGCGCCACGGCGAGCGCAAAGAAGTGCGCAAAATTCTGCAGCGCAGCTTTGGGCAATACCTGAGCAACAAAGAGGCGATCAACCTCAATTTACAGCTCGAAAAGAAAAAGCAAACCCTCGAACAGATCAAGCCCACGGCTGAAACCAAGAGTTATGTGCGCCACCTGCGCTCGCAAATGCGTTCAATCCAAAAACAGATGAAGGTACAGCAGGAGATCTACCTGCGCGAGTTTGACGCTCTGACCCGCGTTTTGCAGTATTTTGGCCGTCTCAAGCCCGACAGCAGCCAACACTGGAGTTTGACGGGTTTGGGAGAAATGACCAGCCATATTCGCGCCCAAAACGATTTGCTGATCTCCTTGGCGCTGGAAAACTTGGAAATTGAACCCTTAACGCCTGTGGATTTGGCGGTGATTTTATCCACCTTGGTTTATGAGCCCCGGCGCTTTATGAAACACGATCTCACGCCCTGTTCGCGCACAGCCAAAAAGGTCTTCAAAGACTTGCTCTATGTGGCGGATGACCTGCGTTATATCCAAGAGGTGGAAAATATTCACCTGCCGATCACGATTGAGTTTGACTTTGCGCCTTTGGTGGCGCTGTGGGCCAATGGCTGTCGTTGGTCGAATCTGTTTAAATTTACAGAGATGACCGATGGGGACGTGGTGCGCTCGATGCGGCAATTGATTGACCTTTTGCGTCAGCTGGAAACGGTGCCGTTTATGCCGCCGGAGTTTCATGCCAAAATCCGTGAGGCGATTCCGTTGATTGACAGGGATTTGATCAAACTGATCTATTGAGCTTTTGCGCTCTTTTTCGCTCCCTGAGCGGAGTCGAAGGGAGCGTTTCCCTGAGCCTGTCGACGGGAGTCGACGGGGGCCAATGAGAGCATTGCGTGGTTGTCGTGGCTCGGAGCAGGGGAAGCCGTGAGTGAACCGCCGGGCCGCTCGTTGCGCACATCCATGTGCTTCACGAGCTAAGAGTCACCCCGCCTTTCGCCATCGTGGCGCGGCGGGGTTCCTATTGCCCGTCTTGTTCCCTCAGGCTTTTCCCCTGCTCGGCTTTGCCTCTGAAACAAGGCTGAATGCTGGGTGCTGGTTATTCAGGGGATCTTCTCTGCTTTAACAGGCCACATACCTGAAATAGATCGGGTTGCCGACCAGCCAATGAAGTGGGTTGCCCACAGCCCCTTGAACGGTGGTTATATAGACCTGTTCTTCGACTCCGACGAGGCCGCAAGATAGCCGTTGAAGGGGTTCATACACAATTTCAACCTCTCCAGGCGTTTGAACTGTAACTCCCCAATAGATATCATTGCCATTGGGATTGGAAACGGTTCCCCAATAGGTTTGGTTAAAATGCAAGACTGTGCCAACAGGCACGGGATTGCCCAAAATATCTTTGATATTGCGAATGGTAATGGTGCGTTTGGGGCTGCCTGCGGTCACATGTTGAATTTGTGGATCAAAAGAATAGGCGTGAACGGCATACAAGCGGCCATCGAGGGTGTTGCCTGCCTGCGGAAAGAGCTGTTGGCCACAATAATAGCCATAGCCAGGTTTGTTGGAGTTGTATGCCGGGTTGCAGACCTGCACCTGAAAACTGGGGGCGTTGGCATGGGGCCAGGTAAACACATTGGGCAGACTGTTGCTGAAGTCGTAGGTATATTCATACGGCCCAATCGGGGCAGTTAGTTTGGCCTGGATGTGAATTTTGCCGTTTTTGACCGGTAGAACCTGCTCCACGGTGGTCCACCTGCCGCCATATTGTTGGCCTGTTTCGGGGTGAATCATCGTCAGATCGGGATAGAGTCCCAATTGTGTGGGCACGAGCTGAACATAATAAGGGGTGCCATCGGGAGCCGGTTGTCCATTGGCGTCTTTGACCGTGATATACGCATCCACAACATCGCCGCCATTTGCAAAGATCGTGGGTTTGCTAAATTTAACCACTTCGGGAAAAGGCGAGGTGTAATTGATCAGGTTTTCAATTTTAAACTCGCCTTCGTCGCTTTTAAACAGGACATCGAGATTGCCTATCAGGAGATTGGCCGGAACTGTCATGGTCAGAAGATTATCATCCACGGCTGTGAGGACGGCATTTTGCCCTTGAATTTCGATAGAGATATTGCGTGTGCGGGCATTGGCTGTATAGAAGCCAATCAGATCCCCCGCGCGGGCCGTGATCGGAGTGGTGCTGTTGGGATTGTAAAAGGCGTTTACACCCGCGCTTTCTGGCGTGGTTCCTGGAAGGGGAGAGAAGAAGATTTTTGTGTTAAAGCCACCGGAACTGCAATTGTTGTCTTTTTTGATTTGCAGAACTTGAATTGTATTGCTGTTAAGGGTGGGTCTTTCTGTTTGTGACCATCCCAACACAGCCATTTGCTCACCGGCCTGTACTCCTGATAAAGCAGGGTAACTTCTAAAATCAGCGTTTTGTGGGGTCTTTCTCTGGCCATTGAAGATCAATTGACCTGTACTGGCAAAATCCAGGGGCACGATACCACAGAATTTTTGTGCTTGTTTGGCTCCCACGCGTGGGTCTTGTAAGGCAGCAAGGGCATTGATACCAATTGGGTTTGGAGAACCAGCAAAATTTGCGCTGGAATAGTGTGTTCCCGTAGCTCTGAGAATATCCAGTGCTTGTTGGCTATTGAGATTTTTGTTCCAGGACTTCATCAAGGCAATGAGCCCAGCCACTTGAGGGGCTGCATGACTTGTTCCTTCAATCAAATAAATCTTTTCTTCGTAGCCTATGGTACCATCTAAAAGCTCGCCAGGCTTATCTGGATCTGGCCGTCTTCCTCGGGCTGAATTAAATACTCGATTAATAACAAAAATATCTTTTCCTGGCGCCCAAATATCTATACGAGGGCCATAGTTGGATGCAATATCTGAGTCACCAATATAGGTGTCAAAGATTGCTCTTTCAATTACGCCCCCCTTTTTTTGGTAAGCACC
The DNA here is from genome assembly GCA_050248915.1 of Candidatus Sericytochromatia bacterium. Taxonomy (GTDB): domain Bacteria; phylum Cyanobacteriota; class Sericytochromatia; order UBA7694; family UBA7694. Next base: position 1,897 of record JBFWRL010000061.1, on the reverse strand, counting down.
CACAGCAATCACGCCAATAAAAGAAGATGGGATATTTAAATCGCTGTTTTCTAAGTTATCGTTCATATCTCCATAATTGCCACCAGATGCTACAACAATGGCATTTTTGGCAATTAAATCTTGGATGGATTTACCCAAAAAAATGGTTCCAATTCCCAAATTTGTGTAACCGCCAGGTATTATTAATGTTTGGTTGATTAGTGGGAGTGCTAACTTATGAGGTACAAACAAATCCCAGAAACTCATTTTACGGCCTGTAGAGATGTTGATAGCATCAACAGAAGTATTTTCTTTAAGCAACCGGTTTAATTGTTCGGTTAGTGAGAACTCTGAATTTGGTGATGATACTTCGTCTCCAAGACTGGGAAGCCCTCCCGCAATGTTAACCGGTAAAATCTTTGTAAGAGGCGCAACCCCTACAATACCCTGCTGATTATCCAGTCCTGACGCTAAAACTTGGGAAACCCACAAACCATGTCCTGGATTAGCTCCACCTAATTTGAAGGGTTCAGGAACCGGTCTATCCAAATTAGGATCACCATCTACAGGAAGAAGATCATCTTTTTTAGTACTGGGTATTCTTAAGTAGCTCTGCGTACCAGGAGCAGAAATGACGCGTCCTGTAAAATCTTTATAACCTTGAATTTGTTGCGTTACGCCTCGAACACTTAATGAAGTGTTATATATATATCCAAAATCTTGATCCAGTATTGCAACAGTGGCATCATACCCTCCTGAATAGTTCCAGGCTTCCCGGGTACGAGTTTCATTCAACCACCAAAAAGAACTGGCTGAATAAGGGGGAAGAGGAGCCGGTTTATCTTGCAACGATATTAAATCTTGTTCCTCACTGGCTTCAATGGGTTCGGTTGACTGGGATTTCAATACATGATTGAGAGCTACACCGTAAATCAAATCCTCTCCGTTAATTTGCATTTCTAAAGTTAGGGCTAAGGTTTTGGCTGTATTGACCGAAGAAAAAGTGGCGCTTGTCAGTGCTGGAATATCTGTGCGAGTATTGAGGATTTGTACATTTTCTGCAAGACTGTTGAGTGGAATTTCATCCAGTTTTAGGCGTAAAAAGGCAATGCCTACCCCTGAAAATTCGTCTTCACTGATCAACTCAACGGGGTAGCGTTGCAATAGTGCTTGCAGTTTTTCTGCCCGAGGCTCTTGCAGAGCCACCCAGATTTCACCTGTAAAAATCTGAGAACGACTGCCATTTGCTTCTGTTTCTCCAATGCCTTGATTGGGATTGCTCTCGGTGACCTGATCTCCCTCATAGGGCTGCAATCCACCCAAACTATTGGGGTCATTCGGGTCAAAGAAATTGGTATCGTTGTTGCGAACACGATCAGCTTGGGTCAGGTCTTTGTCTCGCTCCCAACCCCGGCGACGTAAAATAGTACCTGCCTCCCCGGCTTCGACAACCGTTAATGTCAGACGGCTGTCTGTTTTTCCTTTAAAGCGGATTTGCAGGGAATTGTTGGCATTGAGCAACAAACCTGTAGTCTGAAATTCTTCTTCTCCCCGCTCAAAATCTTTTTCACGGATCACCCAGGCCCCATTTAAATTGACCTGTACCCGGCCTTCTCGGCTCCGTTGGGGCTCTTGTTTGGCCACATGTACAATATAGCGTTTGCCTGTATCAGGCACCTTGAATTGGCGGGTTAGATCCTGGTTGGGACGGGTCACTTGAAAACTTTCAGTAAAGACGACAGTACCTTGAGGCACAGCCTGGGTTTTAAACCCCTCTTGTGAGGGAGAAAAATCCACTACTTTGCCTGTGCTGTTTTTCATCAGACCCGTGTTGATCTTGAGGCTGACAGGGCCGGTATAAGGGCCTTTGCGAAAAGAGGTATTGTTGGCTGCAGAGCTGGTTTTGAGGACGGAAGTA
>JBFWRL010000060.1:0-28981 GCA_050248915.1 Candidatus Sericytochromatia bacterium | reverse complement strand
TTACCAGCGTGACCACAATCTGGTCATTTTAGGTGTGCTCATGGCCCTGATTTTGGGGGGGCTCAAGTTTATCGATCAGCGCCGCAGCATGGAAGAGCAAAACGACAAACTGCGCACCTTGTATGAGATCAACAAAGAGCTGGGTGAGTTTATTCTGCACGAGGCAGAGGTCGAGATCACCCAAAAAGATCTCTTCCACAATTTGCTCAAACAGCGCAATTACCAGCAGATTGCCCGCGTGATCTCCAATCAGCGCTGCTCGATCTACCGGGTTGAACACCTCGGCGAAGATTGGCGCATTGTGCACGAAGTCTCAGACCATATTCCTGAGCCAGAAAAAAACTTCCACATGGAAGACGAAGGCCCGCTGCAGGACATGGTCCACAGCAAACAGGGGGTGATTACCAATCATCTCGGCCATTTGCCCCTGCCTTATGTGCTCTGGAAAAAAGCCTACAAAGCCTTTATTGCCCAGCCGATTCTACTCGATGATACCGTGGCCTATATCATGGTGATTTTTCGGGAGCATATGGAGCCCTTTAGCGAGCGCGATGAGCGCATGCTCAAATTGCTGATCAAGCCAATGGAAATCACGCTCAAAAATATTCAATTGCGCATGAAAATTCAGGAACAGGCGATCAAAGACGGTCTGATGGGTGTGTTTAACCACCGCTACCTGAAAAACAAGATGGAAGAAGAGCTCAACCGCTCCAAACGCTACAAAAAGCCGCTTTCGCTGATTATCTGCGACGTGGACTATTTTAAAAAATTCAACGATACCCACGGCCATTTATTGGGCGATCGGGTGCTCAAAGAAATTGCGGGTATTTTGCAAGATTCCGTGCGCGAAACGGATATTGTGGCCCGCTATGGTGGCGAAGAACTGGGAATTCTCTTGCCTGAGACCCCTTTGAGTGCCGCCTGTGAGGTGGCCGAGCGCATCCGCCGCAATGTGGCCAGTTATCCCTTTGTGGGCAAAGACAACCAGACCGTCTCGCTCTCGATGAGCATGGGCGTGACCTGCACCGACGACGACCCCAATTTACAGGTTTCGGAATTGATTGTCAGGGCCGATACAGCCCTTTATAAAGCCAAAAACCAGGGACGCAACCAAATTTGTCAGGCCGAAGTCGAAGAGGGCAAACTGATCATTGAGACCTATTCCCGTGGGGCCTCGCCGCGTCCGGCTGATGCGGTGGTTGTGCTGCCTGCTGATTTGCGCCCAGAGACACGTCAAATCTGGCTCGAAGCCTTGGACAAAGACGCCCCTCAGCTCTTGGCGACTTTAACCGAATTCATTCAGGCCCAGGCCGAGCTCAAGCCGGTCTACCAGACCTATTTCTTGAATAAAATTTTGCCCCAATTGCCTGAGCTGTTTCGCTCCTATGTGCAGACGCCGCGCACTGCCAATGGCCCCCACGCTTGGGGAGAAGCTGTTCAACAGGCTCTCATACTCTGGAAGCAGCGGCTTCAGAACAAATTGCAACACCAATCCCATGTTTTGCTCCTCAATGAACTCTGTTTGCAGGCCTATCGCCATTTTGTCGAACAGGCCTTGGCCCTGCCCATGGCTGAGCCCGAGAAAAAATTTATTTTTGACATTTGTTATGCCTTTTTCAAAGAGGTCAGCATGGTACTGCTGCAAAGCTCTTGCACCTATCTCGAAGAGCAGCGGACCCAAAGTATGCACCTGCTCGAAGCTGTGCGTGGGCTCAATCAGTTTCAAACGGGTCTTTTGGGTGAAGAAGAATTGCTGGAACATGTCTTAAACGAAATTCAGGCTGTGGTACCCCAGGCCGAAGGGCTGCTGATCAGTTTTCCCGATGCGACTTCGGGGCAATTTCTGACCCGTGGTTTTCGGGGACTTTTGCCCCGGGCTGTGGCGGCGCTGCAAAACCAACTCAGTTTTCGTTGGCCCTTGCCCGGTTATTCGGCTTGGCAATTGGTGGAGAGTCAAACTCCCGAACTATGGGGAACAGCCCGCGCCAGTCTCGAAGAACATTTGCCTGGACTCCAGGCCGCTATTTTTAGACCGGTGAGCCATGAACGCGATGTCAAAGCCCTGATTGTTTTGTTGTTTAACCAGCCCTTGCCACTTTCCAATCGCCAATTGCGTTGGTTGGAAACCTTTTCCGATGAATTTGCGGTTGCTCTCGCCGGGCAGCGGCAAACCCTGCAATTGGAGCAGCGAATTGTCAAAGTGCTCAAGCAGATGATTGATATCTTCGAATCGGGTGCTTCGCCCTGGCGCTTTCACTCCGAGCGCGTCAGTTCTCTGGCCGGTCGGCTGGCCTTTAAACTCAGTTTATTGCCCCACGAGCAACAGCAGGTGCGTGAATTGGCGTATTTGCACAAAATTGGTCAATTGGTCAGTTTGCCAGTTGGGCAAAATGGCAACCATGAGACCTGGCAAGACCAGCAACATGTGCTCTTGGGCGGGCGCATTCTCGAAATGATTCCCCATTTGCGTCCCTTGGCACCGGCCATTCGTCATTTTGCCGAACACTGGGATGGCAGCGGCTTTCCCGATGGCTTGGCAGGCTCGCAAATTCCACTCTATGCCCGGATTATTGGTCTGGCCAATGCCTATGAGAGCCAGTTACAAGAAGGCCATTCGATTGCTGAGGCGGTTGAATCCCTTCACAAAACTGGCTATTATGATCCCAGTTTATGCACCCTCCTGAAAGATATGGTAGAAGCAGATGAAGTTAAAATTTAAGTGGTTTTTACCGGCTTTGCTGGTTTCTTTACACGGGTTTCAGCCGATGATGGCCTGGGCCGAATCGGACACCTTTCTCAAATTGGTGAGAGATCCCAGCGCTCAGCGCACCTTCACCAATCGGGTTGTGCAAGAGGTCAAGTCCTGGTCTTCCCAGCAATCGCCCGTCAATGCCGTTCAATTGTCAGATACCCGCTTGGCCTTTAATCTCTCTCCGCGCCATCCGGTTTTGCGCCAAAAATTGGCCGAAATGCTCAAAGCGCAAATCCAGACAGAGGGGCATCCCCAAGATCTCGAACTGGCGTATACCCGCTTACTCAATCTCGCCCCCCGCGACGAAAAGCTGCGCCTGCAGCTCTCGCAATTGCTCTACCGCAAACACGGCAAAGCCAGTGTTGAGCAAATTAAACGCAGCCATACCTTGCTTAACGATGCTTTTAACCGCTGGGATGAGCAAAAATACGATCTGTCCCTGCGCTATTTTAAAGAGGCGGCCCTGCCGGGTTCGTCTGAATTTAATACCCTTTTGGCCATGCATCTGCGCGATCGGGGCCGCGTGGCTGAGGCCCAGGCCCAGCTCAAAGCCATGCAAGGGCAAGCGGATTATCTTTCCATGCGGGCCGGTTTGGCTGAGCGCATGAGCCAAGCTGAAAAGATCCTCTTGGGTGAAGCGGCTCCCGAGACCAAAATTGGCGCTCAAATTGAATTGGGCCAATACACTGAGGCCGAAGCCAGCTGGAAAAAACTGCCGCAATCTGCGATGAAACATTGGTGGCGCGCCAAATTTTTAGAAAAACAGGCCCGTTATCACGAAGCGGCGGTTGAGTATCAGGGCTATTACCGGCTCAAATGGGAAAAGCAATTCCCCGATCTGGTGCCTGTGGTCTACAAAGTGCAGCTCGAAGATATCAATTCCCTCGATTTGGTGGCGCTCAAATTTCGCACCTCATCCGAATTGCTCAAACAGGTCAACGAAGGTCTGAACCAAGACTGGCTGGAAACTTACCGCATGGTGGTGGTGCCCATGCCCCGTCACGGCTTTAGCTGGCCGACCGTTGGCTACGTTTCTTCCCATTTTGGCTATCGTCTGCACCCGATTCGGGCCACCTGGCGTTTGCACGAAGGCATCGATATCGAAACCTTTGAAGGCATTCCCGCTTCGGCAGCCGCGCCTGGTCGGGTAGTTCAGCGTGGTTACGACAAAGAGTGTGGCCATATGGTGCGTCTGCAGCACGAACCTCAATTACAGACCGTCTATTGCCATGGTGAGAAATTGCTGGTCTCCCAGAATCAGTCTGTGGCGCGGGCCCAGGCCCTGATGATCACCGGCAATACCGGTGCCAGTGCCAGCAACCACCTGCATTTTGGGGTGCGTTTGCAGGGGCAGTATACCGATCCGATGGATTGGCTCTAAAGCGTCAGTGATCGTTTAGATGCGTTTTTATCAGGCGGCGATCTTGGGGGCCATTCAGGGCCTCACTGAGTTCTTGCCGGTGAGTAGCACGGCCCATTTGGTTGCTGTGCCGCGTCTCTTGGGGTGGCAGCGTCCGGGGATGAGCTTTGACACCTCTTTGCATCTGGGCACTCTCCTGGCGGCGGGCATCTATTTGCGCAAAGATCTGCGCAAAGCGTTGGGGTCTTTGCGCTGTGCGCCAGGGAAGAGTGAGGGGTGGCAACTGCTTTTGGGCAATATCCCCGCTGGTTTGACCGGTTTACTTTTGGACAAACCTGTCGAAAAACACCTGCGTTCTCCAGCCTATATGTCAGCGGGCATGGTCTTGGGGGCCCTGTTAATGGCTTGGGCCGATCAGCAAGCAGACACATCTGAAAACAGAGCTGCCCAGCGGGGGGGGCATTTTTTCGGGCCTCACTTCTTCTTGGCAGCCAGTCAGGCCTTGGCCTTGTTTCCGGGAATGTCTCGTTCGGGCGTAACGATGGCCACAGGGCTGGCTGCTGGTTTGAGCCGGACCGAGGCCGCCCGTCAGTCTTTTTTGGCGGGCTTTCCGATCATTGCGGCAGCGGGGCTGTTTAAACTCAAAGATTTCTTGAAAGATCCGCCTTCACAGCGCGAAATGGCCCTTTTGGCAACGGCTTTGGCCACTGCCACTGTCAGTGGTTATCTAAGTTTGCGACTTTTATTTCGCTTCTTAGAAAGGCATTCACTGCAACCCTTTGTTTGGTACCGGCTGGGCCTGGCGCTGTATTTATGGGCCCAGAAAAACCCGACCGAGGCGTCAGATTGAAATCTTTCGGGCTATAAGAATCACAGGCGTCTTGATTAAAATTCAAAATGTTTGGGTATAGAATCGCCAATGGGCGATCAACAAGGAGAATAGGTTTATGTCTGAAAATGAAAGCGATTTAGCGATTAAGAAAATAGAGTCGGGAAATGCCTATGACCGACAGGCGCAATTATTGGCCCAATCTGGTAAAGTGTGGGTTCCCGGCAAAGGGATCATCGATATCCCTCAAGAAGGTGGCTCCAATAGCTCTGAACTGAATAGCCGTGGCAATCGCAACGAACGGATTCAATCCTCGATCAAAGAGGGCTTTGATGCTGGTGCTGCCGGTTCGATCAACGGAAATGCGGCAATCAAACAGGCCCAATCTTCTGATAACTCCCACACTGGGGGCGATGGCTCTGGTTCCAGTGGTCATAAACATCCGGATGCAGCCAGTATTTCTGCCGTGGCTCGGGCCCAAGACGCCAGCACAATGAAAGCCGCCGTTCAGGTGAGTTTTGATCTCGACCCAGATGAGCGCGAATTAAAAATTGGCCAAAATCGCCTGATTCAGCAAACCGAGCAGCGCTTGGGAATCACGCTCAATCGCGAGGATATTCAAGGCATGGACATCTCTGATATCAATACCGCGATCAAAGCCTTGGCCACCCGGACCCGCCCGACTGAGAGCAATCCCGCTGTTGAAAACTTCTTTCAGCGTTCTATTCCGACCCAGGATTTCTTTGACCCTGTGGCTGTTGACCCCCTGCCCCAGTAGCCCAAAATTAAAGGCTTTTGCCGAAGTACCTGAACACGGTATTTCGGCTGTCTTTTTGGGCTTTCTCAGGTTATCTTATGGTAAAATTACGCTGATGTTTTAAGCAAAGGAACTCCAGCTTTGCTTTTTGCGTCCTTAGAATTGTATTGCTTTTGGCGAAACCCATTCCTGTTTTGCCTGTGATAAGGAGAATGTCCAGCATTCAAAGCTGGAACAACTGCAATGATACATAAATTTTCGACTTTGGCCTTGCTGGCCCTTTTACCCACACTTTTGCTCACCGCTTGTGACGTGGAACCCCCCTCTTTTGTGAATCTCAACCCCGGTTCTACCTCTTCGACTGGGGGTGCTGTGAATACCCGTCTGCGTCTGCCTGCCCGCTATTTGGCCAAAAATACCTCGGTGCGATTGGCCAAAATTCAGGCCCGCCGTTTTGAAATGGACCCCGCTCTGATTCTGGGCGTGATTACCCAAGAATCGGGCTTTAATGCCAATGCGGTGAGTTGGGCGGGGGCCCAGGGCCTGATGCAATTGATGCCCGGTACGGTGGAGCATATCCGTAGCAGCAGCCCGGTTCAGATTTCTTCCCCGTTTAACCCTGTCGACAATATGGCGGCGGGTACTTGGTATTTGCGTTCGCTTTATGACCAATTCCGCAGCTACCCCGAACACCAGCGCCTGCAATTTGCCTTGGCCTCATACAATGGGGGGCTGGGCCGTGTCAGCAAAGCGATTCAGAAGGCCTCCACGCTGCAAAAAAAGCCCAGAACCAAAGTCAATTGGCAGGATATTCGCGGCTATTTACCCAGTGAAACCCGCAATTACGTGCCCGCTGTAATGTTACATACCCATTATTACCGGCAAAACCTCAAGAAAATCTAAGCAGCGACCTGCTTGTCTTCGTTTGTGGCACAGGTGCTATAATTTGGGCATGTATTTACCTCCACCCCCAGGTGACCCTTTACCGCGTGAGACAGTGCTTTCAGAAGCCGATTATGCCCATTTGATCAGCCATTTGGAAGGGCGTTTGAAGCGGGATATGCGCGCTTTTTTTAGGCAACGCATTTTGTATCTCGTTTTACAGGCGTTTTCGCTGTTGATTTTTTCAGTGGTCTTGTTTTTAAATGCCCAGCGCTATCACAGTCCCGTGATCTGGGCCATTGGCGTCTGTTTGCTGCTGTTCAGCCTGATTGAGTTTTTGGAATTGGACAGTCAGACCTCGGGAAAAGGTGTTTTGGATAAATTACTCCCTTCGTCGGGAATCCCTGTTTTGGAGCAAGAAGAAGATCATGGCCGCTAAAGTTGAAGTTTATTCTACGACCTATTGTCCCTATTGCCGCGCTGCTGAACGTCTGCTCAGCAGCAAAGGCGTTGCGTTTACCCTTTATGATGTCACCCATGACACCGACAAACGCCATTGGTTGGTTGAAACCACAGGGCAAACCACGGTTCCCCAGATTTTTATCAATGGCCAAGCCGTGGGTGGTTTTACCGATATTCAAGCCCTGGATCGGCGTGGGCAATTGCTGCCGCTTTTAGAGGCCGAGCCGGTTTAAATTTGTATCAATCAGTCCCAGGGGGGGCTGCTGTCGTCTTCTGAAACTGCCGTATAGCTATTTCTGGCAGGCGCAGAAGGACTGCCGCTGCCCAGCTCTTTGAGCATTTGCAAGGTTTCTTGAATCTCTTTCATACGGTTTTGGCAGAGATTCATCAGCTTTTTGAGCACGTCTTGTTCATGTAAGAGATTTTCTTGAGAAACTTCTCCCCCGAGGCGGCCCTGATCCTGCAACAATTGCCCATAGAGCTGATAAAGGCTGTCTGGTAGCCATTGCAGTGGCGTGGCTTCGGGAGAGGTCTGAACCGAGTCAAAGCGCAGGGTATCGAGCACATTGTCGAGCTGAGCGGCCGGAATGCGACCCGAACTCAAGGTGCGACGCTCTTCCAATTCGTATTCATAACAGGCATGGCCACTGCCCGAACCGTAAAAATGCCCATCCAGCTCTTGCACCACATCTACCCAGCGGCTGCAACGGTCACAGCGGCTTTTGCCTTGGCGTTTGATCTCCTGAGAGGCCTGTTTGAGTTCGCGCAGATTCATTTCGTCGATGGTTTTGATCTGCCCCTTTAATTCGACCCCTTCGTTGATAATCCGATCGCGGTCAGCGGGGGGCAATTTGATCAATTCCAGCATTTTCGACAGGCCCAAAGCTGCCTGTTTGTTGAAGGTGGGATCTTCGGCCAGGGACATAAAGCGCTCGGCATCAGCGGGGGCGATATCGATGCGGGGGTCGTGTAAAAAGGCCGCAAAAGAGGTGTGTCCTGCTTCACGGTAAATCTTGCGACTTTTGACAGTGCCCAAGGCCTGGCCAATGGTGAGAAAATTGGCGGCAATATTTTGCCGGGCCTCGACAATGGTCTCGACCAAGGCGCTGAGAGCGCCACTTTCAGGAGGCAGGGGCTGGGTTTCAATTGTTTGGATTTGCATTTTTTTACCTGTTATTGGGGATCTTTGAGCTGGGAGGCGCGGTATTCAACCTGGCCTTTGCTGTTGAGGATTTCAAAATAGAGCCGCCGGGGACTGACTTCGAACCACGCAAAGCCAAAACTGCTACGGGCAAAACGGGTATCTTCGCCTCGGCCCACCGGGCGCAGGCCACCACCGGTACCCACAATCAGATACTCGGTGCCACAGCGCGATTTGAGATGCTGTTTATCGTGTTCGTGGCCTGCCAGATAGAGCTGTACCTGGCCACAAAAGCCGTCAATCAAACTGCGCAGGGCCGGGCTCTGGCTGTTGTGATAAAAACTGTTGGTGTGGCGGGGATGGTGGCCAAAGGCAATTTTCCAAGGCGTCTGGGCATTTTTAAGCCGGTTTTGAAAGTATTTCTGTTGTTCGGGTGTGGGTTCGTTGGTATCCAGTGCCAAAAAGGTGACTGGCCCCGCTTCAAAATCATAGTAGCGTTTGGGCAAATACCATTTTTTGCTTTTTTGGGTATAAGCGACTTCAGCATCGACATTGCCACGGTAATCGTGATTGCCCAAGACCATATAAAAGCGCAGGGACAATGGGGCGTAGGGCTTTTCAAATTTACTCTGAAATTGTGAATCATTGACACTTGAAACGCCATCATTGTAGATATTGTCTCCCAGGGTCACGATAAAATCGCAGCCAGCTTGTTCACATTTTTTTTTGACAGCCTCGGCCACTTCGTATTGGGCAGCCCCCCCCGTACCCATATCGCCAAATGCGACAAAACGAAGGGTATCAGACCCTTTGTTTGGGGTTTGAGCCAGTTGAACTTTGGCCGTTTGCTGCGCTTGGTTTTGGGGCTTGGCAGGCGGTGTTTTACTGTCGGCAGCTTGTTCACAACCGGTGGCTGATACCAGGCCTGAGAGCAGCAAGGTCAGAGTAAAAAGGCGAGAAAAAAACTGAGAATTTTGCATGCCTGTATTATAACTCACTTGCCCTTGGGGGTAGCCGGGAGTGTTTGACCTATTTTCACGCGTCAGCTTTGACTCATGCGATAATACTTGCGACAACGAGGACTAAAGAATTATGAGTGATTTCCCCCTGACAGAGCCCACCACAGAGCTTCTGACGCCCCCAAAACAAGGTGAACCGCCGCAGCGCAAAAAAAAACGCTGGATTTGGGCGCTGCTTGTTTTTTTACTCATTGCTGCCCTGATCGGGGCGGGCCTTCTCTGGCAGCGCAATTCGGCTCAAGAACCTCCGCATTTTCTGGTCAAACGCCAGGACTTAAAAGATCGGATTGATGTCAGTGGGGCCGTTTTCTCTGAACGTGATGTGGTACTCAAAGCTGCAGTCAGTGCCCAGGTTTTGGGGCGGCTGAGCGCTGAAAACCAGCGCGTAGTGGCAGGAACTCCCCTGTTGCGCCTCGACAGTTCAACCTTTGGTTTGCAATTACAACAGGCCCGCACCAATGCCCAGGCCTCGCTGGCCCAGGCCCAAACAGAATTAAAAACCGCTCAAAAGGCCTTGGAAGACGCTTTGCGCCGCAAGGCTTTGAATCAGCAGAGTGTGGCCAATCAAGAGCGCAAAGCCCAGCAAAATTTGGATTTTCAGGAAGCTGAATATCTGCGGCAGGTGCGACTGGCTGCAGAAGGCGTCGTGACAAATCAAAAGCTGGACCAACAAAAACAGACCCTGGATCAGGCCCGACTTGAACTCAAAGCTGCTTTGGATAATTTAAAGACCCAGATGCGCGATCAGACTGAGATCAGCACCACCCGCAGCCGCATTCAGCAGGCCCAAACTGCTTTGGCCAATGCTCGCCATCAGGGCCAAGCGAGCATTCGTTTGGCTGAAGACAGTTTGAGCAAAAGTGCCATTTTGGCTCCTTTTAACGGTACTGTGGCGCGTTGGCAGGTCAATCGTGGGGATTATGTCACTCCAGGCACTCCCCTGGCTCGCTTTTTAGACACCCAGGATTTGCGTCTGACGTTAAATGTCAATGAATTGGATTTGCCCAAAGTGCATATTGGATCTGTGGTTGAGATTATCTTTGATGCTTTTCCAGAGCAGCCCTACCCAGGCAAAATTGTTTGGATCAGCGAATCGAGTATTACCAACAGTGAAAACGTGCAGGTTTTTCCCGTCAAAGTGGGTTTTGCCAATCCCCAGGGCAAAGTGCGACCTGGCATGAGTGCCGATGCCCGAATTACCGCTGCTGAGCGCAAACAGGTTTTGGCTTTGCCGATCACCAGCGTGCAGAAAAAAGCGGGCCGTTATTACGTTGACCTGCTTCAAAAGGGCAAAACACAGTCCCGCGAAGTTAAACTTGGTCTCTCAACCCTGGAGAGTGTTGAAGTGCTCTCAGGCCTTCAGGCCGGGGACAAGGTCTTGTTAGAACCGCTGGCGCTGGCCTCTCCCATAGGTAAAAAGTGACGACGCCGCTGATTGATGTGCGTGCCCTGAATAAAATTTATCAGGGGGCCGTGTCTTTTCATGCTTTACACGATCTTGAACTCAAGGTCATGCCCGGTGAAATGATTGCGATCATGGGGTCCAGTGGTTCGGGCAAGTCGACCCTCATGAATATTTTGGGTTGCCTTGATCGCCTGACTTCGGGCGAGTATCAGCTGCAGGGACGCTCAATTGCCGTATACAACGACAATGAATTGGCGGTGATTCGCAATCGTCTGATTGGCTTTGTCTTTCAGAATTTTAATTTATTGCCGCGTTACAGCGCCGTGAAAAACGTCGAATTGCCTTTGCAGTACAGCGCGGTTTCGGCCCGTGAGCGGCAAAAGCGAGCCACAGAGGCTTTGCAGCGGGTGGGGTTGGGTAGCAAGCTGGCCAATCGGCCCAATGAAATGTCGGGCGGGCAAAAACAGCGGGTGGCAATCGCGCGGGCCCTGGTCAATCGGCCGGCCTTGATTATGGCCGATGAGCCTACCGGAGCACTGGATACGCAGACGGGTAAAGAGATTATGCGTCTCTTTCAGCAACTCAACCGCGAAGGCATTACCCTGATTATCGTCACCCACGAGCCGGATATTGCCGGATATTGTCAGCGTGTCTTGCGCATGCAAGACGGTCGTTTGATCGAAGATCGGCAACAAGAAGCGGTGATTTTGGAGAATCTGGATGCTGTCTAAGTATTTTTCAATGGCCTTTGAGGCGCTGGTGCTCAATAAAGTTCGCTCGTTTTTGACGACCTTGGGCATGATCATTGGGGTCTTTTCGGTCATTGTGATGATCGGCCTGGGACAGTCTTCTCAGGCCAATATCACCAATCAAATCAAAGGCCTCGGTGCTGGGGTGCTGATTATTACACCGGGCAATCCCAAAACCCAGAGTTTTGGTCCACCGGGGGTCAATACAGCCAAAACGCTGACCCTTGATGATGCCAGTAGTTTGGAAAGTCTGCCGGGCATTCTCTATGTGTCACCCAATGTCTTTATTCAGGCCATGCTCAAATTTGAACGCAACAATGTGCCCGCTTCTGTTTTGGGCTCCAATCCCAATATTGTTCAGGCCCGGGGCTTTAAAATTGCCAGCGGGCGTTTTTTTACAGAGCAAGAGGCCCGTGTCGCGGCCCCGGTGATTGTGGTGGGGTATAAATTGGCCCGTGATTTATTTAAAAATACCCTCGAAGAACCTCTCGGGGCCAAAGTGCGAATCGATAACGCCCGTTACCGCATCATTGGGATTTTGAAAGAGCAGGGCTCGGGCTTGTTTGGCTCGGTGGATGATCAGGCCTTTATGCCCACCAAAACCTTTCAGCAGACGATCAAATCGGGCAAAGGACTCAATTCGATTCTGCTCAAGGTTGAATCTGAAGAGCTTTTGCCCGCCATTGACCTGCGCACCAAGACCCTTTTGCGCTACCGTCACGCCATTCGCAATGACGAAGAAGACGATTTTAAAATTCAAACCCAGGCGGAATTGCTCTCCACGGTACAGGTCGTGACCCAGGTCTTTACCTTTTTATTGGCGGGGATTGCGGCTATATCACTGGTTGTGGGTGGGATTGGCATCATGAATATCATGTTGGTCTCTGTCACCGAGCGCACGCGCGAAATTGGTGTGCGCAAAGCCGTGGGGGCCAATCGCCGCGATATTCTGCTGCAGTTTTTGATTGAGGCTGCCGCAATTTCGCTGACTGGGGGCACGATTGGGATTGGACTGGGTTTATTGGTCACCCGTTTGGCGACCCAAGCCATGAATTTGCCCTTTGTTTTGTCGGAAACCGCTGTGATTGGGGCGTTTATCTTTTCGGCGGGGGTGGGGATTTTCTTTGGCATTTACCCCGCGAATAAAGCCTCTAAACTCGATCCCGTGGACGCCCTGCGCTACGAATAGTGAGAGTTGAACTCTTTAAGAGCTGGTACCAGCGCCATTGGCCCTTTAACTGGCTGAGTGGTGGCTCTGCTTGCCAGAGATCGCGGCTGCTTTGCACCTGACTGTTGAAGCTGGGGTCTTGCCAATACTGGCTTGCCGCCTGTGCCAGGTGTTTTGCTACACTCAGATAACCGCTGGCCTGGAGTTGCGCCAGTATCAGTGGCAGCTGCTCTCGTTGGGGGAAGAGTGAAAGAGCCACAAAGGCGTATTTGAACCATTGCTCGGCCTGTGTTTCTGGCATGCTCTCTGCCCAGCGTCGTAAAAGGAGGGGCTCAAGCTGCTCTTCGCTGCTGCCGAGGATCTCCAAGAGCCGCTGGCGAATCCAGGCCTGCCCAGGGTGGGGCTGGATTTCTTGCAGGGCCTGCAAGCTGCAGAGAGCCAACCAGCCCTCACGTTGGGCCAGATAATAGTCCAGCAGCGCTTCTTGAACCAAGACTGTATAGCGTTTTAAATGGCTGTGCACAGCCGGCAAACCCGGTTCAAAGAAACCGTTGAGCAGATCATAGCCTTCATTTAAATGTCCGCTTTTGATCATGCTCCAGCCCCCCAGAGCGCGGCTTTCTGCCAAAGCGAAAAAATTTGAGTAGCTTTGACCTATTTGGGCCATGGCTGGAAGGGCCCTCTGCCAAAACAGGCACTCCAGCAAATAATAGAGATTGAGTCCCAGTGGTGCTCCCAGCCAGGTGGGGCTCGCGGGCAGTTTTCCCTGGGCTTGGGCTGTGGCCTCAAGTGCTTTTTCGAGCCAAAGCCGGGCTTCCGCTAGGGCCGGGGGGTGGGTCTGGTAAAGCAAAACATGGCCTTTTTGAAACCAAAAATAAGGGGTATCGTATTCTGACTTTTGCAGGGCCTGATCCAAGAGCGCGTTGCGGTTTTGTTTTTGATGTTTTTGGCGCATCACATCAAGCTGGCCGCTGTGTTCGACAATCACCTCGGGCAAATAGACTGGGTGTAAATACCAGGGTGGTGAGGTATTGCAGAGTTGTTCGTGTAAAGGACCATGAAAAACCAATCCGGGTTTTTTTGCAAAAATTCGGCCCAATTGTGCCCAGTGGTTGTGGCCGGGTCTATCACTCAATTGGTGTTGTCTGATAATAAACAGGTTCAGGCCCAGCGGAGCATAGCCAAAAAAGGCCTTTAAAAAGAGCTGACTTTGGGGCAAAAGGATTTCATCGGCATCCAAAACCAGGACCCAGTCGCCTTGGGCTGCTTGCAAGGAGACATTGCGGGCCGCCGCAAAATCATCAGGCCAGGGAATTTCGCTCAGCACCACTTTGGCTGAAAAGGATTGTGCCAAAACAGGGGTTTGGTCACTTGAGCCTGTATCGATCAGAATCATTTCATCAACCAGGCTCTCTGCACTCCGCAGACTGGTGAGCAGGGTGTCTTCGGCATTGCGCACGATCATACACAGACTGACTTGGGGGCGTTTAGAGGGCGAAAACCAATTGATCAGCCACTCTGGGGCCTCTGTTTCTGGTGCTAAATCTGGTTCAGCACAGGCCAAAAAGCGTGTGGGGAAACAGAGCCAGCCCAAGTGGCGAATCCGGGCAGCCAAACCAGGCCAGTTGAGGCCTTGCACAGCAACATGCAAATGAATCAGGGCCTCTGCGCTCAGGCATTGCTCCAATTGCTGCTGACACAGGGGCAATGCCCTGAGATAATCACGGGCCCTTAAGGCCTCTCGCAGCTCAGCTGTGGGGCCATGGTAAGCACTGTGGTCTGTGGGGGGCAGCATGGCCTGCCCCTAGCCTTTGACGCCACCTGCGGTCAATCCCGAAATCAAGAAGCGTTGAGCGACCAAAAAGACCACCAAAACAGGAATAGTCACAATAATCGCGCCTGCGGCCATCAAATGCCAAGCGGTATTAAACTCAAAGACGTAGGTGCGCAGGCCGACAGGCAAGGTGTAATTGCTTTCCCCGGTCATGAAGGTCAGGGCAAACATAAACTCGTTCCAGGCGGTGATAAATGAGAAAAAGCCGGTTACAGCCAAACCGGGCAGAGAGAGCGGCACAATGATTTTGATAAAGGTGCCAAAGGCCGACATGCCATCAATCATGGCTGCTTCTTCAAGTGAGATGGGAATGGCGTCAAAGAAGCCTTTGAGCATCCAGACGCAAAAGGGCAGTGAGAGGGTGGAATAGGCGATGATCAAACCCGTAAAGGTATTGAGCAACCCTAAGTCTTTCATAATGTTGTAGAGCGGCACAATCAAGATCGCACCGGGAAACATCTGGGCCACCAAAAAGGCGAAGAGCACGCCTTTTTTGCCCCAAAATTCGAACCGTGACACCGCATAAGCGGTTGTGGCTGCCAGAATAATCCCAATCACCGTGGTCAAGAGCGCAATCATGACACTGTTGAACATCCACTGCCAAAATAACCCGCCCTGCAAGACCTGTTCATAATTGGCAAAGGTCACAGTCTTGGGCAGAATGGTCAGTTTGGGGCTAAGTACTTCTTCTGCGGGTTTCAGCGAGGTGGAAAAAATCCAAAAAACAGGAAAAACCGCGATCAGCGAAGCCACCACCAGGACAAAATAGCTGAACCAGGAGGGTTTGCCAAGGCTGGGGTTCTCTTCCATTGCTGTCCCGCTTTCGGTGTTTATCAATTGTTCGAAAAATGCTTCAGGGATCCATTATAGTACAGAAGCCATTCAGCCCCAAGTTTTCAATGACTTTGGATGTTTTTAGGAGGTGTGGGTATACCTGGATAGCTTATTTTATCAATGAGGGTGATTTGCTATTTTAGTATAACTTTGCCCCATGAAAAAAGCCCGGCTCATCTCTGAACCGGGCTATGGGACTGGAAATTAGCTGCCGAAGCTGATCGCCACGGTGCCAATCGATTGGATTTTGATCTTGGGTGCAATCTCGTTATAAGAGAGCACGGTCAACATGGGGAAGTTGCGGTCGGTCAGCTTTTTGACGTGGGGACGAATCTGCGGGTTGCAGAGCACCACGGGGTTGTGACCGGCATTGGTGGCCGCTTGCACTTCGTTGGCCAATTTGGCCAGAATCTGTTGACTGACCTGGGGATTGAGGGCCAAGACAGCGCCCTGGGCGGTCTGCTGAATACTTTCCTGAACCGCCTGTTCGACTTTGGGGTCGAGGGTGATAACCGGAATAATATTCTGCTCATTCGCCAGGTTATTACAGATTTGACGCGAGAGCGACTGACGCGCCAGCTCTGAGAGCGTATCGGGATCCTGGTTGATCTTGGAGAAGTCGGTGAGTTTTTCCAGAATCGTGGCCAAATCTCGGATTGAGACGCGCTCGCGAATCAGGTTCTGCAAGACCTTCTGCACGCCACCGAGGGAGAGCAGGTCGGGAATCAATTCTTTGACCACAACGGGGTGTTTTTCTTTGACTTTGTTGATCATGACCTGAACTTCTTGGCGGCTCAGGATTTCGTGGGCGAAGGTTTTGACAATTTCGGCCACGTGGGTGATCAAGACGTTGGTTGGGTCGGTGACCATATAACCCAATTGGGCTGCGCGTTGGGCTTCGTAACCCGCCACCCAAACAGCGGGTGTTCCGAAAGCGGGGTCTTTGGTCGGGAAGCCAACCAACTCTTGCGAGACATCGGTATCGGGCTGCTGAATGGCGAGCATATAACCCATGAGGATTTCGCCGCGGGCCACTTCGATGCCTTTGACCTTGATCGAGTATTCGTTGGGGCGCAGGTTGAGGTTGTCTTTGAACTGGATACCGGGCATCACAAAGCCCAGTTCCATGGCAATCTGAACACGCATAGGAACGACGCGGTCGAGCAAGTCCCCACCTTGGGAGGGGTCGACCAGAGGAATGAGGTCCAAACCCATTTCCAGGGCCAGGGGGTGAACTTCCATGACCTGAAGTACGTTTTCGGGCTTCTTGACTTCCTGTTCGGGAATCGCTGAATCTTCTTCTTCTTCGACCACCATCTGGGCTTTTTTGACCGATTTGCGGTAGACCACAAAAGCGACAATTGTGAGGATGATAGCAATCGCTGCAAAGAAGATGGTGGGCATGCCAGGAATAAAGCCAAAGGCCAAGATAAAAACGGCCCCCATGGCCAGAGATTTATAAGAGGCAAATAATTGGGTCTTTAAGTCAAACGCCAAGTTGCTTTCAGAAATCGCACGGGTGGTTACAAAACCGGAGGAGATCGAGATCAAGAAACCGGGAATAATCGAGACCAAACCGTCCCCGATCGAAAGGGTCAGGTAACGGGCGGCGGCTTCGGGCAATTCCATGCCTTTCATCAAAACGCCGATGGCAAAGCCACCGAGAATATTGACGATGGTGATAATAATCCCTGCGATGGCGTCCCCACGAACGAACTTATTGGCCCCGTCCATGGTCCCGAAGAAGTTTGAACCTTTTTCCAAATCTTTGCGGCGTTTCTTGGCCTCTTCGGCATCGATCAAGCCGGCGTTGAAGTCTGCGTCGATACTCATCTGTTTACCGGGCATGGCGTCCAAGGTAAAACGGGCCGCGACTTCCGCAACGCGTTTGGCACCTTCTGTAATAACGATGAACTGAATGATCATCAGGATCAAGAAGATAACAATACCCACCACATAATTGCCACCAATCACAAAGCTGGCAAACGTTTCAACAACGTGGCCAGCATCAGCATTGAGCAAGATTGAACGGGATGTCGCCACGTTCAAAGACAATCGAAAGAGGGTGGTGACCAGCAGCAGCTGGGGGAAGACGGCGAATTCAAGTGGGTCAATCAGGTTCAGAGCGGTGAGCAGAATCAGAATGGAGGCAGATAAATTGACGACCAAGAACAAATCGATCAGCCCTGTGGGCAGCGGAATCATCAAAATAGCAACGACCAATATTGCCAAGGAAGCCAAGGAAATATCGGCCAATATCGAACGTCCTGCGTCTTTGTTTACAGCTGCCATCGGCTCAAACTCTTAACCTTTATTAGACATAATTTTTAGTATTCTACCAGATCCACAGAAACGAGACTGTGAGATTTAACAATTCGTTGCGAAAAAAGGGAGAAGTAATTTCCCTCAAAATGAGTGGGGCCCTGAGGCGGCCCCACTCCATGAGAGATTTGGAAACTTAAGAAACGCCTGCTGACATGGCTGCCAAACGTTTCTTGAGCGACTGGCTGACCATTTTCTGCGTCATCGGAGGCAGGACGGGGTTCTGAGACAGACGGCTGCGAACCTCGTTCTGAATCTCGGGATTCAGCAGATTGATGACGTCTTCAGCTTGACTGGGGTCGAGCTGGGCCAGTACAGCGACCAGGGTTGGCAGTCGCTCGGTTGAGAGCAACTGGGCCACGGTCTGAGGGGTGACACCCTGCAGGAAACCGAAGGGGTTGTCCGGCGTGGGAGGCATGATCGGCGCACGGCTCACTTCCTGGGCCTGTTGGGCAGGCATGGGAGGCATTCCGGGGGCGGCGGGCAGGCCAGGGGCACCTTCAGCTCCAGGCAGGCCAGGGGCGCCGGGCATGGCACCAGGGATGGCTGCGTATTGGGGCACACCAGCGGCAAATTGTTCGGCTGCAGCGGCTTTCTTCTTGCCAAGCAAGGCACCACCGATACCGGCACCGACCACCAGACCACCCAGGCCGATCAGGATAAAGACCCAAAGCGGTGTTTTCTCGCGGGCTTTTTCCATTTCAGACTTGAGTTTGTCGTAGACAGAGGTATCAAATTTGACCTGGCGGACAAAGATTTGGTCTTTTTGGGCTTCATCAAAATTGATGGCTTTTTTGACCATTTCTTCGACTTCTTCTTTGGTCAGGGGCTGTGGGCCACCTTCAGCGGCTTCTTCGCCTTCAACCACAGGCGGCAATTCAAACTGAACAGAAATGGATTTCCGTTCAATAAAGCCGGTTTCTTTGGAGGTCAGCTGTTCGATATTGTCGTAGTTGTAGCTGATCTGGGTATTGTTGCGCTCGGTTTTGCTCTTATCGGTTTCAGATGCTGCTGCACCTGTTGCCGTACCCGCACCGGGCAAGGGCTTGTTGATATCACTTTCGTTCTTTTCAGTCACGCTGCGCTCAGCCACTTTGGTTGGCGTTTTGGTTCCACCTTCTTCGAGCACCACAGGTTTGTGCAAACGGGCGCGCTCTTGAATGCGGTCAAAATTGGGCTCGACTTCAGCAGTGGCTTTGACTTTGCCGGGTCCAAGCAACTGTTCCAACATCAAAATAACTTTGTTTTCGAGCTGCTGTTCCATCTGCCGTTTGACCTGCATTTGTTCCAGCAGTTGTTTGTTGAGCTTTTTGCTGGAGTCTTCGCCGTAGAGGCCTTCTTGGCCTTCAGCCAAAACCTGGCCTTTGTTGTCGACCACGGTTACGTTGCCGGGTTTAAGACCGGGGGTGGCACTGGCGATCAGGTGGGTAATGGCCTGAATATATTCAGGTTTGAACCCGCCGCCACCTGCAAACTCGAGCAGGACAGAAGCTGTGGTAGGGAGCTGCTCTTCTGAGAAGAGGGTGGGCTCGGGAATGACCACATTGACGCGGGCATCTTTGACACCTTCAAAACGGGCCACCATGCGGGACAAATGTCCATCACGGGCGCGTTGCAGGGCCACACGTTTTTCAAAATCGGTACTGATAAAGCTCTGTTTGTCAAAAATTTCATAACCCACAATGCCACTGCCGGGCATGTTTTTCTGGGCCAATTTAACCAGGGCTTCTTCGGCTTTGTCTTTGGGTACGCGGATTTCGGTTCCGCCATTGGCCAGTTTTACCGGAATTCGGTATTCTTCTTCGAGCCAGTCCTTGGCATTGCCCGCTTCTGCCATTGGCAAATTGCGGTAAATGGTGCGGAACCCATCATCTTTCTCTTCTCCATCACCGCGCATAAACAGGAAGGCTAACAATCCAACTACCAGGACAGCTGCCCCAATCAATACGCCTATGCGTACATTGGGGGGTAAGTTGCCCAGGAAGCCACCTCCTACGGCTTGATCATCAACGGCCATTCTAAAATCTCCCTTCTCAGATTCGCTCGCTTAAGGTTCAGGTTGCTAGACCTGCATATTCATCAAGGTTTGGTACGCTGTCGTCAGTTTGGTCATCACGGTTGAAGCCATGGTGACCATCGTATCCAGTTTGGCGCCAGCAATCTGGATGGAGTGAATGTCCACGTCTTTGCCTTGCAGCAAGTCGGTCATGAGTTTTTCACTCTCGGATTCAGCTTCATTGGTTTCTTTAATGGCGTCATTGAGAACCTCGGTAAACGACGAACGTTTAGCGGTGATCTCATCTTTGGGCAGCTCAAAGCTCATGGGCATCATGGGCTGTGCTACCCGTAACTCACCGGGGAAAAAGGATTGAAGTGCAGAAACGCTTCCTGAAGTTGGCATAATTTACTCCTTATTTCCCGATTTCCAGGGCTTTGTTGATCATCGATTTGGCGGCATTGGTGATCTGCACATTGGCGTCGTAAGCGCGCTGGGCGGCGATCATGTCGACCATTTCTTTGACCACGCTGACATTGGGCAACGAGACGTAACCTTCTTGGTCAGCGTCGGGGTGGCCAGGCATATAAACCACACGCAGGGGGGAGGGGTCTTCGACCACACCCTTCATTTTTACGCCTTCGCCTTTGGGTTTGTAGGTCGAAGGATCCTGCATATCGTCCATTACAGCGGCGGTAATGCTCTGTGCCAAAGACTTGTCACTGCGTTCGCTAAACTCGTCATCCATGCCTTTTAAAGCATCTTGGACCGCTTCCTGAAAGACCGGCATCCGGCGGCGGAAAGGGCCCCCTTCTGCCGTGCGTGTGCTGTTGGCATTGGCAATATTGCCGGCAATAGTATCCAACCAGAAACGGCTGGCAACCATGCCTGTGGCGCTGGTATTGATAACATCAAATAAACTCATACTGACTCACCCCTCTCTAACGGTTCGAAATAATGGTTTTGAAGGTCCGGAACTCGCCGGAAATCGAGCTGACCAAGACGTTGTAAAACGAGGTGTTTTTGATCATCTTGGACATTTCCATTTCAGGACTGACATTGTTGCCGTCTTGGCGAGCCGTGGCTTGCATCTCTTCAATGCTGGGCTGCACAGCTGAAATTTGGTCAGCGCGGCTGAGGGACTTTTCGGCTTGGTGGCGGGGGTCGAGATCGACACCCGGCACGTATTGACTGTACATCTGTTCAAATTTGGTAGAAGCCAAGGAGTGGCCGACGCCCAAATCGGTTTCGTATTGTTGTCCCTCTAAGTAGAGGTGATCAATATTTAAGCTTTGAAGCAACTGGTCATTGATGCTGCGGGTTTTCATTTCCTCTGTCACATCGGGGCCATCTTCGTCTTTGGCACTCTGCTGGATGCGATCCAATGCATCTTTAAAAGAGACCTCAGAACCTTTAAACCCTGGGGTGTTGATATTGGAAATATTATTTGAGATGACTTTGTGACGGCTGGTGGTCACATCGAGCATTTTCTCGGTAAAAGCCATCAAGGGACTGAATAAGACCATTTTGCTCCTCCTACATCGTTAAAAAATCGTCCACAGATTTGCGCTTGCCTAATTTCATGCGCAGTTGCTCCAGGGCCCGCTTGTGGATGCGGCTGACCCAGGACTCGGATAAACCGAGCCGTTTGCCTATTTCATTAAAAGGCAATTGCTGAAAATAATACAATTTCAGCGTCGTGCGCTCTTGGGTGGGCAATTGTTCAATCACCCAGGTCAGGGTTTTTTGCAATTGCTCAAACTCAATATCGCGCTGTACCGAGTCCGAACCTCCCAATTGGCTCAGGAGACTAAAACCTTCATCTCCATCAGAAGAACCGGTGGGGGCATCCAGTGAAAGAATGTAACTGTATGCCAAACGGGTCACCTGACTAAACAGGTTGGCGGAATCCGTTTCTACATCTTCGGGGTCTTCGTAGACCACTTCATCTTGATTCTTGGGCGCTTTGGGTAATTTGGGTAAATTGTCGAGGATGGCACCCTTGATATAGTAAGTAGCAAAGGTTTCAAACTTAACGCCGCGACCCGGATCAAAACGCTCAATTGCCAAAAGCAATCCAACCACACCGTCACTGACCAAATCGTTGAAGTCGTAATGTTTTGGCAACTTCATCGACAGCCGACGGGCAATCGAACGCACCAGCGGCATATAGCGTTTTACCGCATCACCGCTGTTCGTGGGGGCATTGGGGGCTGTACTCATGGCCTGTGCGCCCATTTAGCTCTTCGACACATCCCGATTGGTCATCTTGCCTATTCTATCATTCCCGCCTGTTTAGTTTATATAATTCTTCCATGATTTGCTCTGAATTATCAATGGAAGTCGGTTCATCTGACGCAAAACCTTCGCTTCGGGTATCAAATCTGCCCACCGGCATGGCGCCCGGCACAACCCCTTCGAGCCGCTCATCAAAACGAGCTGCACCGGCGGGACGTTCGGTAATCACACCTTCAAGACGGGCATCAAAGGCACCCATATTCGCAGAGGCATTACTGGGAAGTGTGCTCTGCAGCGACTGTTCTGGATTTTGCAGACCCGTCATTTGGGTCATCATTTCTTTGGCCAAATCGCCACCTTGTGAGCCTGCGAGTTCTTTGCCAATTTCCTGATCGAGAAAGCCCATCAGCATTTCCACGTGGGGCCCGCTGAAAAGACCATCTTCTTCATTGCTGGAATTTTCACGCATTTGCGAAAACATATATGAATACAACATGCCAACAAAGTCTTGGCTGGCCTCTGCCAGATTGGGGGTGCGGGCAGTAGGGGCGTTAATAGCTCCATCTCCGAAGCCGGTGCTTAACGAGCCTACCAGGGGTAGATTATCCATCATACTGGCGCTTCCTCCTATTGAATTTCCAGATGCGCATTGAGGGCACCTGAGACTTTGATCATTTGCAAAACGGTGATCAGATCCCGTGGGGGAATGCCCAAGGAATTGAGCGACTTGACCAAGTGGCCCACGGTGGAGCCTTTGACCAACACCAGGGTATCGCCTTTGTGTTCTTCAAAGCTGATGGTTTTATTGGTGACTGTTTCGGTTGTGCCCTGAGACAGGGGATTGGGTTGAGAGACGGTGGTGACGGCATCAATTTTCACAATCAGACCACCGTGGGCAATTGACACAGGACCGATACTCACATTTTGACCAATCACGATGGTGCCCGTGCGCTCATCCAAAATGACTTTGGCAGCCCCGTTTTGGGGGGAGATGGTCAGGTTTTCGATTCGGGCAATCAGTTCAGGCACATTGTTGCGGTAGGTGGAGGTCACAAAGACCCGCACCGTGGAGGCATCGGTGGCTTTGGCATTGCCGAGCAAATTCTTATTGATTTTATCAGCCAATTCGGTCGCTGTCGTGAAATCGGGATTGTTGAGGTAGGCCTCGATATACCCGTTTTCATCCATCAGGGTGACGGGAATTTCTTTTTCGACGATCGCTCCATTGGGTATGCGACCCACAGTCGGCGCATTTTTGGTGATCTGTGCGCCGGTGTCGGTACCAAAACCAAAGCCGCCGAGCGAAATCGGGCCCTGGGCGACGGCGTAAATGCGGCCATCAGCACCGCGCAGAGGTGTTTGAATCAGGTAGCCATTTTGAAGACTTTTGGCGTCCCCTGCTGAAGAGATGGTGACATCAATCAATTGACCCGGTTTGGCGAAAGGGGGAATATTAACCGTGACAAAAACCGATGCCACGTTTTTGGGACGCATTGCCCCCTCTGGCATTTGGGGCATGCCGAAGCGCTCAAGCATATTGACCATGGCCCGGCGCATATAGGGAATGGCGTTGGCGGAGTCGCCAGTGCCATCAAGCCCTGAGACCAATCCAAAACCTTGCAATTGGTTGAAACGGGCCCCACGGAAATTGACCACATCTTTGACGCGCACCGAAACCGGTGGGCTGATATCCATGATCGGTTTGGCGGGAGCGCTGGCCTGTTGATTGGGAGGGGCAACTTGTGCCAGTACGGGCAGGCTGACTGCAGCCAAGAGGGCCACGGTGAGGGAGGAAAGGATGCGAAGGGTCATGATTGTCTCCTTTAAATTAAAGCAGGAAGTTGAAGATACGTGTCATCAGACCCGCAGTGGCACGTGCGCTAACAGGGCCGGTGCCCATCACGTCAATGCGCATATCGGCAATCCGCGAGGATTCGACCATGTTGTCAGCAGTCACATCATTTTGGCGCACAACACCCGTCAGCACCATTTCATTTTCTTCGTCGTTGACACGGAAGTTTTTATGGGCAGTGATAATCAGGTTGCCGTTGGGCAGGATGTCTTCAATGCGGGCCGAAACGAGGAATTGAATCACACCCACGCGGGTGGTTGAACCGAGGTCATTGGCCTGCATCTGACTTTGGGCCTGGAATTGCCCCTGTAACTGAAGACCACCGGTTTGAAAGCCTTGGGGGAAAGACCAGCGATGTTGGTTTTGCAATTGCTTCTGACCAATCAAAGTGGCCTGTTGGCTGGCGTTGATTTTTTCTTGGACCATGACGGTGATAATGCCACCGATCACAAAGGTGGGGCGGCGCTCGGTGAAAAGCGTGGCTGTGCTGGTATCGTTCCAGATCGAGTCAGCCTGGGCGGGCAGTGCAGCGCCAACCAGACAGAGGCCCCCCAAAAGAGCTGTTTGCATTAATTTGCTTTTCAAATTCATTCCCAAAGCTTCCTCACTCAGTTTACTTAATCTCAAGGGTGACTTCACCCCGGTCGCTGACGCGGCCCTGAACAATTTCATTGCTGCCAAAATTCAAAATCTTGACGGAGACCATTTGATCTCTGACCCCGTTTTCTTGGGCCTCTCCCTGCGCCAGGAGACGGAGGGTGTCGTTGATGACTACCACCCGCACCTGCTTGCCTTTGTACACCAAGGCCTGTTGTTCCAGGGCTGTGCGGGTCAAAATAGCACCTGAAACAAAATCCCGGGTTGCTTTAAAGTCTTCGGGGTGGGCCAGCACCCTGAGTGAACCATTCGGCGTTTCCGAGAGTTTTTTGCGTGTTAACTGGACGCTGTCTGAACTGAGAAATTCACCCCGTTGAATCGCTTTGCGGGCCGTAAAGACCTCTGCCCAACCGTCGACTTTGACGCTGACGGACATGGCTGCCCGGTAGCGGTTGCCGTCCATCACCCTCAAGGTGATGGCGGTTTTGCCAATCAGATTGGTCAAATCGCGCTCTTCGATTTCGAGGGACAAATTTTTGCCCAGTTTTGCCAGTTTTTCTTCGAGGAGTGAATCGTTCCATAAAACGAGAACACTTTGTGCAGGTACCGCGTACTGATTCTGAACAGACTGGCGCAAGCGGAAAATCAGTTCGTCGGTGGTACCTATGCGAATCGGGGAGGCATTGGCGCTTAACTGAAACAGGCAAAATGCCCAAAACCAGATAAAGCTGCTGATACCTCCCCTTTTCTTCATTCCAAATCTTAACGAGACAGGTTGTTGGCGGTATCCATCATCTTATCGGCCACGGTGATCACTTTTGAATTGGTGTCAAAAGCTTTCTGGGTGGTGATCAGATCGACCATTTCTGTGACGATCTGGACGTTGGATGACTCCAAAGCGCGGCCATGGATTTGACCAAAGCCGTTTTGAGCGGGCTGACCCTGCTCGGGAGAACCGGAGGCGGTGGTTTCAGCGAAGAGGCTGTTGCCACGGGCTTCCAGACCGGCGGGGTTGGGGAAACGGGTCAGGGTGATATTGCCCAACTGAGACAGCAAACCCGTACCTGGCTGGGTGGCCCAGAACACACCTGTACGGTCGATATGGAAATCGGTTGTGCCAGGGGGGATCGTGATCGAGGGATCCAGGGTATAACCGTCAGCATTGACGATTTGACCGTTGTTGTTCAGTTTGAACAGACCTTTGCGGGTATAAAAGCGCTGACCAGAAATGGGGTCCAGGACGGAGAAGAAACCGATTCCATCAATGGCCCAGTCCAGGTTATTGTTGGTGGCCTGGAGCGAACCCTGTTGATGTACCACGTTGGTACCGGCAATACGTGCGCCCAAACCGAAGTGGATACCTGATGGATTGTCCACGGTGCCCGGACGGCGATAGTATTGGTACAGAAGATCCGTAAATTCAGCGTCCGAGCGCTTAAAACCTTCGGTTTGAGTGTTTGACAGGTTGTTAGCAATGACGTCAATTTTAAACTTCAGTGCTTCCATGCCTGACGCGGCGGTCCAGAGTGCATGCATGTGATTCTAACTCCTCCTAAGTCCTGATAAAAAAATTTATTTTAGCCTAATTCAATTAATTGTAACAGCTCTATTGCATTCTGCCCATTTCATTAATGGACTTGTCGAGGATTTTGTCCTCGGCTGCAATCACTTTTTGAGACATATCATAGTCTTTCGAGGTCATCATCAACATCACCATTTCGTTGACAATGTCCACGTTTGAGGTTTCGAGGTGGCCCTGCTTGATCAGATAGGGCAACTCGGTGGCCTGACCAGGATTGGTGTTTTTGGCGGGCAAAGGATCCAATACCTGAGCCAAGGGGCTGTTGTCATGGGGCATACTCACGCCGTATTTTTTGAGTAACTCAAAGGTTTGGGCACGGTCGTCCACCACGTTGGGGGCGTCGGTCCATTCGACCATTTTGATCTGGGCACGGGCCACGCGGCTGGCGGGGTCACCTTTGTCGCGGCGATCAAAAATCCGGCCAAAGCGGTCGATTTCAATGGCGCTGTCGGGCATGGTGGCCCGGGAGCGAACGCCGTTGGGATCATTGACAGGGACATCTGTCAGGACAATCCGGCGATTGTTGACATCGAGCAGGTAGTCACCATTGGTGTTGACCACTTCGTTTTGATCGTTGATCATAAAGTGACCGTTACGAGAAATGGTATAACGTTTGGGAGCCGCTGTATCGACGGTGCCATCTTCACGTTTAGGAGGGCGAACTTCCATTTGAAAATAGATTTTTTCACCCATGACAGCCAAGTCCATGGCATTACCGGTGGTCTTGAGTGTGCCTTGGGACTGTTTGACGCCGGCTCCGTCAATATAAGAGCCTTGGGCCAAAGGTGCTTTGTCCTCACCTTCAGACATGTCAACCAACATATCCGGAAAGCTGTGAACGGCATAGGTTTTCTTTTTGTATCCGGTGGTTTGTGAATTGGCCACGTTCTGCGCAAAGAGATTCATTTTTTGCATGGACAATTCCATGTTGCTGGCTGCG
Source organism: Candidatus Sericytochromatia bacterium (assembly GCA_050248915.1). GTDB lineage: Bacteria > Cyanobacteriota > Sericytochromatia > UBA7694 > UBA7694. The sequence continues at coordinate 2,262 of JBFWRL010000060.1, read as the reverse complement.
GTGTAGATACCCCTTAACATCGCTCTAAAACTCCTCCAATACCATTTCAATCTGTTTTTTATGGGCCTGATCCAGGCTGTAAACAAAGACCAGTACTTCGGCAACGGCCTTGTACAATTCGGGCGGCACCATGCTGCCCAGTTCCAGCTGACCCAAGGCTTTGGCCAGGGAAGGATCGTGATAAACAGGCACCGCGTGTTCTTCGGCAACTCTGACTATCTCTTCGGCAATTTCGCCGCTGCCTGTTGCAACCACTTCGGGGGCTTGACTGGCGGATTGAACGTCGTACTTTAAGGCCGTTGCCTGTTTTACAGGCAGGGCACCGGGTACGTTGTTCTGATCTGCTTCAGCGTCCACAGGCACATAACTCCATCTTCAAGTTTTAAGCGTAACAAATCTGTAGCACTTCATACAAGTGCTTGAAACATTACTTAAACTGTTACATCAACACTCATGTCATCATCTTTCTTGCGACGACGGCTTGAGCCTTTTCTCCAAGAGGACTGACGAGAGGCAAAATCTGTGTTTTGGCCGCTGCTATTTCCGCCTTGGGGTCCACGGGCAGGGGGGATGCCCTGCTTGATTTCAACCTGACCTGCTACCAGGTAAGATTTTTGGATCATTTGTTGGATATCCTGAACATAGGTTTCCAGGGTTTTGGCTGCCACCGCGTTGGGGGCATACAAACGAACCACCATTTCGTTTTGTTCACGCAGCATAAAATGTGCGTTCACTTTTCCCAAATTTTGGGGATTCAAAGTGACTTCAATACTCTGCAGAGCACCCACTTTAAAGTTACGGGTCTGTAACACTTGATTGACAAACGCAGGGAAATCACTGACCTGCAACGGGACTCCTTGGTTGTGCAATTGAATCGCGGTCTGGGCGCTCATGGCGGTTTGGGGCGCTGCTGAGCGGTCTTGGAACAGCGACTGCTGTGATTTTGCTTTGTTTTCACCCACAGGTGCGGGATTGGCCTCATCTGAGCTGACTTTGGCCTGTTGCACCCGCAACGAGCTGGGATTATTCACCTGGAATTTAAGGCCAGATGGCGTTGTTGGGTTCTCTTGTCCCTCTGCTTCGGGCATTGTCTGAATGGTTTTGGTCGAAGAGACACTCTCAACCCCGAATTCTACTTTGCTCCAACTCAGCAGCGCCAAGCCCGCTGAACGGGCTGGAGCGGCCTTGTGGAAATAGAGGGGCATTGGGGGCAGGCTGAATGGCAGTGTTGCCAAAGGAGCCTGGGTTGGGACCGTGTTCTCGGGCTGAAATTTCGGGGCTTCTTCGTTTTCTGGCTGGGTGTTTTCCAGACTTTCAGCCTGAATGGGCCGAGAGGCCTGGGCCGCTTTTGCCGCTGGGGCCACGCTAAAAAAGCCCAGCTGAGGCGGATTTGCGGAACGCTTGGGAGCAACCAAGGGCGGGGCCGTGCTCGCTTGAAGCAGGGGTCTAACCAGCTCTTCCCATGGAAAACCCGATTCCTCTTCTTGTTCGGCGGCATTTGCCAAAATAGTTTGAAGCTGTTCAGAAGAGGGAGCCTCTTCACTTGCTGTTTCAACCAATTCCAACCACCAGGGTTTGTCAGGGCTGAGGGCCAAGAGGTTGGTTTTGGGGGCCGTGTCCATGGCCGCCACAGACAATTCCCCTTGAGCCCAATTTTGAGAAAGTAAAACCGTCTGTTGGGGGGGGGAAGGAGGATAGCCCTTCTCCTGGGATTCAGATTCATTGCTAAAGTTTAAGAAGCTGGCAGCCAGGCCTGCAGAAACCAGTTCCAGGGTGAAGGGGACAGAGGCCTCTATGGCGTCGACGGGTTCTGTTTGACGTGGAACGGCGGGAAGTTGGGGAGCCAGTTCCCCCTGTTCAGAAGGATGCCCCTTGTCTGAGTGAGTTGCCAGAGGCTGTTTGTGGGCGGGCGGCAGATCACTGAAATTTACCCCTTGTTTTGCCAAGAGTAAAATCCGAACACGCAATTCACCTAATAACAATTCTGAAGCCACAGGAGCTTCAACGGCAGGTGCTTGTGCCACTGGGGCGGGAGCCACAGGAGCTTCAACGGCAGGTGCTTGTGCCACTGGGGCAGGAGCTGCAGGAGCTTCAACGGCAGGTGCTTGTGCCACTGGGGCGGGAGCCACAGGAGCTTCAACGGCAGGTGCTTGTGCCACTGGGGCGGGAGCTACAGGAGCTTCAACCACAGGTACTTGAGCCACTGGGGCGGGAACCACAGAAGCTTCAACGGCAGGCACTTGTGCCACCGGGGTGGGAGCC
>JBFWRL010000059.1:0-29365 GCA_050248915.1 Candidatus Sericytochromatia bacterium | reverse complement strand
ACTCCTCCTACGGACAAATTTTGACCTTGGTGATCTTTATGGGGGGCCTGGGGCTGGGCTCTTTTTTGGGCGGCAAATACGCCCGTATTTTTAAAAAACCGCTGTATTTATATGCCCTGGCCGAAGTGCTGATTGGCCTGGGAGGACTGTTTTACCACTACCTCTATAAACTGGCCAGCCAGGGCGTTTTTCAACTGGCAGGATCGTTTGCTGGCAATACTTGGCTACTCTGGGGTCTCAAAGCAGGGGCCGCACTGCTGATCACCCTGCCCTGGGCCATTTTACTGGGTATCACCTTCCCCGCTCTGGCGATTGGGGTGATGGATTTAAGCGAAGATGCGGGCCGTGCGAGTTTGCCCTGGCTGTATTTCACCAATTCACTGGGGGGGGCCTTGGGGATCTTGGTCTCGTCGTTTTATCTGATTGACCATTTTGGCACCATTGGCACCCTCTCACTGGCAGGCAGCCTGAATATTGGTTTGGGGTTGGCCTTTTACCTGCTCACACGCCAGGTCTGGCCCGATGAAGACAAAGCGCACACCCCCCTCCCAGAACAGGCCCTGGATTTAGACAGCAAACTGTCTCCAGCCAGCTTGGGCAAAAGTCTCTTGGGGGTATCCCTGCTGACAGGCTTCTCGTCTTTTTTGTACGAAATTTGCTGGATCCGGCTTTTGTCGCTGCTGATGGGGGCTTCCACCCACGCGTTTGATTTGATGGTCTCGGCCTTTATCCTGGGATTGGCTTCGGGCAGTTTGGTTGTGCGCTTTGTGATGCAAAAAACCGGAGCAGCCCTCAAAGTTCTGGCCTGGGTACAAATATTCATGGGGCTCTGCGCAGGCCTGAGTTTGGTCTTTTATGAACAATTGTTTGTCTTTATGAACCAATCTCACAGTCTTTTGACCCCCACCCCCGCCGCCTACGGCCTCTATTCTGTTTTCAGATACGGCCTCAGCTTGCTCTTGATGTTTCCGGCCAGTTTCTTTGCTGGCATGACCCTGCCACTGATCACCTGGGCCGTTTTGCACCTGTTCAAACACGAGCGCTTTGTCGGTCAGGTCTACGCTTATAACACCTTTGGAGCCATCCTGGGCTCAGCCCTGGGAGGCCTGTTTTTCTTGCCTTGGCTGCAGCTCAAAGGCACTCTGATTTTGGCTGCCCTCATCGATCTGGGGGTGGGGCTGGGGTTGCTCAGTTTAACCCCCAAAGCCAAACTGCGTCTAGCCTGGGCCGCGGGGCTTTCGCTGGTCTTGATGCTGCCGGTCGTGGGGGTCAATCTCAATAGCTTTACGCTCACTTCGGGTGTTTTTCGCGAATCGCTGGATTTTAAGGCCAGTGCAGCACGGCACCGCATTCCCCCTGAAATTCGCCATGGCCGCACGGCCAGCATTTCGTTTCATGATTATGGCAATCTCAAATCAATCAAAACCAATGGCAAACCTGATGCCAGCGTTGCCACAGTCCCAGACATGAGTCAACCCAACGACGAAATTACCCAGGCCGCTTTGGCACTTTATCCGATTCAGCTCATGAAACAGCCCTACCAAGCAGCCATGATTGGCTTAGGCAGTGGCATGACGGCCCATTACCTCTTGCGCGATCCCCAATTGCAAGAGCTGGATATGATTGAGATTGAACCGGAAGTCTATGAGCTGGCCAAAGGGTTTGCCCCCTTTAATCAAGCGGTCTACCAAAGCCCCAAAATCAAGCTGGCCTTTGAAGACGCCCGCACCTTTTTTTACAGCCAAAACAAACAGTATGACCTGATTGTATCAGAGCCCTCTAACCCTTGGATCAGCGGGGTGTCGAGCCTGTTTACTCAAGAATTTTATAAAGATATGCGCCGCTTTTTAAAACCCGAAGGGGTCTTGGTGCAGTGGATTCACTCTTATGAGTTCGATTCTCAGCTTTTGCTCTCGATTTTGAAGGCTTTAAAGACCCAATTTCCCCATATCTCGATTTATGGTTTACCTGGCTTTGAGAACGACCAAACACTGCCTTCCAACCTGTTGATTCTCGCCAGTGCCTCAGCAATCAACTTTCCTTCTGGCCCCCATTTACGCCAAATCCCCGAACTCGATGCCGATTTAAAACGCCTCAAAATGAGCAGCCGCGATTTTGATGGGACCTATCGCATTGCCACCGAACGCACCCTGCAAGCCCTGATCACACATTACAACGGCAATTCTGATTTTTTCCCCGTGGTAGACTCACGGGCCGAAAAACACCGTTTTATTAATAGCTATGTCAATATTCATGAATTTTTATTGTTTACACCCGTGTATTACCAATCTTTTTTCGAGCCAGATTTTCATCCTTTGATCATGCAACGTCTGAAAAAAGGCCAGGCCCGTTTAAATTTGCTCTTAAAAGACCTGGATTATAAAGTCACACAAAGAGCCAAATTACAAGACCCAGAAAGATTGCGCAAAGACTTTAAATACCTGGTTACCCGGTTTATGCCGATTTTAGACTGGAGCCACCCCACACTCCAGAAATACCGGCACTATTTAAGCAGCAACCCAGCCCTGCAGGTGCAAGGGGTGGAGTTTGAACTCTTGCGGAATTTTGCCGATCCAGACCTACGCAAAAGTGTTCCCGCTATGCAGGCCCTCTTAAAGATGCCACCAGAAGCCTTGCAGCCCGCCACGGTTCGGGCTTTGGCGCTGAAAGCGATCCAAATGAAAAATCTGCAACTCTATCAGCAGATCGTGACCCAAAAAGCCCACCCCCACACAGCCATCACGGCGCTTGAAAAAGAGCTGATGCAAAGCTTTTTGCCCAAATCGGGGCCTCCCCCCCAATGAGTTTGGTTTAAAGTCTCAACTCCAGCACTTGACCTGCTTGCGCAATCTGGCTCTGCCAGCCCTTGGCTTCAGCCAAACGGCCCTGCAAGGCCAAGGCTGCATCGGGTTCGCCATGCACAATAAACAGCTCTTGGGGAGCGCTCGGCAACGCCGAGAGCCAATCAAGCAGACCTGCTTGATCGGCATGGGCAGAGAGACCGTGTAATTGCTCAACGCGGGCCCGAACAGGGTAATGCACCCCTTGAATTTTGAGGTGAGAAGCGCCTTCCAAGAGATCGCGACCGCGGGTGCCTTCGGCCTGATACCCCGAGAGCAAAACCGTTGAGGCTGGGTTGGGCAATTCATAGAGCAAATAGCCCAACATTCGCCCGCCTGTGAGCATGCCACTGCCCGCCAAGACAATTTTGGGCTGTTGGCGCTTGGCAATCCGCAAACTCTCTTGGGCCTGGGTCACAACATGAATCCCTGCCGTCAGGGCCTGAGCGTCGGTTTCACTTAACTTGTGCCACTCGGGAAACTCTGCAAAGAGCTTGAGAACCGCTGAGCCCATCGGGCTATCGAGAATGATCGGCACAGAAGGCAGGCGTTTTTGCCGGATCAATTGTGAGAGCAACAAAAGCAGGGTTTGGGTGCGTTCCACGGCAAAACCGGGAATCAAAAGTGAGCCCCCATCTGAGAGGGTCTCTGCTGCCAATTCGGCCAGACGCTCGGCCACGTCTTCATGGGGATGGAGCCGATTGCCATAGGTCGATTCAATCAACAAAAGATCGGCCTTGTCGGGCTTGTGGGGCGGATAAAGCAGCAAATCATCGCTGCGGCCAATATCCCCCGAAAAAACCAGGGTCTTATCAGCTATCTCCAACTCAATAAAACAGGCCCCCAAAATATGACCGTTGTAATGCCAGCGGGCACGAATGCCTGCTTCGGGGAAGAGTTCAAGCCATTCCTGTTGGGCCACGGTCTGCAAATGGCCCAAGGTTTTTTCGGCCTCGCGAACGGTGTACAGTGGCTTGGCAGGCGCATGTTTAGAATAGCCGTGTAAATTGGCCCTTTCAGCCTCTTCTTCTTGCACCTTGCCACTGTCGCGCAGGATAATTTCGGTCACAGCTCGGGTTGGCGCCGTGGCATAGATCGGACCGCGAAAGCCCTGCTGCAACAGACAGGGCAAATAGCCCGTGTGGTCCATATGGCCGTGGGTCAATAAAACAGCGTCGATCTCTTTGGCAGGAAAAGGCAAGGGCTCCCAATTTTGCAAGCGCAATTGCTTGAGCCCCTGAAAGAGACCGCAATCAATCAAGAGGGTGTGCCCCTCGGCCTGAACCAAAAAACGAGAGCCCGTCACAGTGCCCGCAGCACCCAAAAAGCGAATTTTCAGCGTGGTCATGGTATGAGTACATCCGCGTAATTAAATTCAATCGCCAAGGATCTGGCTTTCCAAGGTTTGTTTACGTTCTTTTCTGCTGCCTGCCGTACGACAGAATCCACAGCAGGCTGTTCGAGCACCGCTGCGTAATTGCGTTTGGCCTCGGCACGCAAACCGGCCGCATCAAAGGCCCGGCCCCGCCAGAGATAAAAGGCCGCCACCCGCTCAGGATCTGGGTGCCCCAATTCCAAGGCCCTGTGCAAATGGGGCAGGGCGACCTCTGGCCGCAGGGCTGAAAGAGCCACCAAGCCCGCAATATAGGCATAAACCGACTCGCGGGGAGCCACCTGGCAGGCCGCTTCCATGGCACTCAGCGCGTCCATTTTATTGTCATGGTCAAAATAGGCCCGGTAGGCACGGGTATAGTGGGCAAAGGCCTGTTCTTCTTGCTCGGGCACATTGCGGCCGGCCAGTGGGGACAGGTTTTCGCAAACGGTGCCCTGTTTGAGGTCAAAGGCATAATAGGGCCGGGTAGAAGTGGGAACGGTTCCCGCCGCAACCCAGGCCCGGTGTGAATCGGGTTCAAACACCGCCGAAGAGACGGTTAAGAGCATCGCCAGCGGTGTGCGCATGCGGCAGCGAGCATCCACCCGATCACCGAGCAAGTAGGCCATATCCTGGGCTTCGAGCTGGCCATGCCGCGCTTTGAGATAGCTGTCGATATGTTGGTATCGGCCCAGATTGGAGCGCCACTGTGAGGGATAGAGATGGGTCTCGCGATCAGCCAGTTTTTTGCTGAGATACATATTGCTGTAGGCAAAGGTCTCCTGATCGGTGATAAACCAATGGCGTTCGGTGCCCGTGACCTCATAACAGAGCAAGGCTTTTTCCGCCGCGGAGGTGATAACATACGTCCAACAGGCAGTGGGGCGGTGGGCATCGAGAATTCTGCGGGCCTGATCCAAGCTGTGGGCCTTGCGCATGACTTCATCGCCGACAATCCCCACGGGCTGCCCGCCCAATTGCAAATTGAGGCAGGCCACATGCTGGTGTACCGCCAGGGTCAGGCCCGCTTCGTTCATGGCTGTCACCCCGCCCAGGGGAATGCCTGCTGAGGTAATCGAGAGATAGTTCATGCCATCATCGGGCTGCGCAAAAATCACGGCGGCTTCGCGGTCCCAGACCTGGGCTCCCATATAATCAAGGTTGCGGGCATGTAAGGTCTGGCCCTGCGTGGTGGCGCTGCCATGGGCCACGGCACTGGAACAGCCCATCGTCTGGACGGCCAGTTGCGGGGCCAATTCGAGCTTGCGCATTTTTTGGCTCTGACAGGAGAGCCAGAGAAAACTATCAGGCAGCACAAAGGCTTGCCAAATCAAGGCTTCGGGCAAATTTGCTCCCATCGCCAGCCCTTTGACATGGGCTTTGACATGGGCCGGAAACGCCGCCACCAATTGGCTTCCTACCCAATGGTCGAGACCTTTTTTGAGGGTTTTGGCGCTGCGCGCTCCCACCGCTTGGCGCAAAATTTTCTCGAGATAGACGGCAAAATAAGGCACCGCCCCCTCGGGAATGGCCGCTTTGAGCAATTGCCCGTGCTGATACCCCATTTCATAATCACTGCCCCCAATCTGCAGCACATGTAAACCCTGAAAGCGGCGATAGCCAGGCATTCCAGCACGAGAGACAAGAAGGGGTTCAGACATGAAGGCACTCCTGTGGGCAAGCTGCTATTAGTATAGCCGCAGCCAGCCGCTTTGTGAGAAAATTAAAGGCAGAAAACCCAGGAGATAAGCCATGCCGCGTTATCTGGTTCTGTTTTTAGGCCTCTCTGTCTTGGCTGCCATGGTCGTGGCCTGCGAAGAATTACCCGAATCTGTGGTCAGACGCAATTCGGCCCTGCAGGGCAGCATGGGCTGGGGGAATGGCTTTGCGCCACTGCCCCCCTTAGAGCAAAGCTCTCCAGCAGAAACAGCACCGGCCAACACCCCTCCGGCCTTAAGCGACCTGCCGCCTTTGCCGTTTCCGGCGTTGAGCCCTTTGCCCGAGCCAAGCCCCATCCTGCCCACCGAAGACCCGCCGGCAACACCCGCTGTCCCGGAGGGCTCAGCAGCCCCCGCCGGTAGCCCGGCTCCCAACGCGTCTTAAAAGCTATTTCCCAATCGCCTGAAAGGGGCCGTTCAGCTCGGCCTGAACCTCAGCGCCAGAGACAGTGCCTTTGGCCAAAGCGCTAAAGAGATAGACCAAATGCGCAGCTTGAATATTGGCGGTGTCTTGGCCAATTAACTCGCGCAGGGATTTTTCATAGGTCTCAGTTTTGGCTGCCCGGCTCTCAACATCGCTGTAGCGAATTTCGAGTTTGATCTTTTGATCAAGCAGGTTTTCGACTTTATTGGCTTTGAACTGCTCCCAAAAATACTGCGAGGTATTAAACGAGAAATTGGTGGGCTGGACCTTGCTCGGATCCTGAGAGACCTGCTCAGCAGCAGATTCCCCATGATAGAGCTGACCAGGATACTCCAGCTTAAAGCGCACATTGCGGGCCGCCAAATCCACCAGCGGAATAAAGCGGTCGGTCATGGCCTCTTTCATATCCGTTTTGCTGACCACACTGTAATAGGCCCCACGACCGGCTTCGGTTAAGGCATTGAGCAAGCTTTGGTTGTGCTCATAACCGAGGCCAATGGCCGAGAGATACAGCCCTTGCTGATTACGGCGGGCCGCCAAATCTTTGAGCGCAGCCAGATCTTTGCTGCCTTCGGTGGGCAGGGCATCGGTAATAAACAAAAGACGGTTGTTTTTGCTGACATCGCGGTATTTTTCGGCCACGCGATAGCCCTCTTCGAGGGCCGCTTGCAAATTGGTATTGCCCATCGGTTCGAGTTTCTTGACTATCTGCAAATAGGGGTTGAGATCCGTGCCCACTTTGAGTCCTTCGATCTCTTTGAAGGGCTTGGCGGCGAAGGTCACGAGATTGATCACATCACCCGGCTTGAGTTGATCGAGCATTTGCTGCAAACCCGCTTTGAGCAAGTCCAGGCGCGAAGGCGGCGCTTTGCCCGGCTCATCGGCCAGCGGTGCATATTCGGTCATCGAGTTGGAGACATCGGCCACCACGGTTAAGACCAGATTTTTGCGGGTGGTTTTACAGCGATAGGGTGCCGTCACGTGGACACCCAACTCGTAAGTATCCAAAAGCGGGTGGTTAAGATGGGCCCGCCGGGTCATGCCCATCGAAACCTGAAACAGGCCGGTGGAGGTCTGTTGAACGTGATCAAAATTTTCGTAATTCAAAAATTCCCAGGGGCGGGCCCACTCCGGTTTGGGCACTTGATTGGCCTGCAGGGCCTGTTTTGCCAGTTCCACTCCCGCTGTACTGGCCGAGTCGTCATACGAGAAATAAAACGATTCCCGTGGGTTTTTGGGATTCGGCAAGGGGGTCACCGTTGGGCTGGGCGTGGGAACAGGTGTGGGCTCTGGTGTTGCTGTCGGCACAGTGCTGGGTTGGGGTCTGGGGGTCACCAACGGGGTGGGCACGGTGATCGAAGAGGTCGGGCGCATGCGCTGGGGCAATAAAATGGCCTCATAATCCCCATCGGTCAATTTAAAGTATTTTTCGGTGCGGGCCACCCCTGTGGTATCCAAGATTTTGCCGTCTCCCGCTTGCAGGCCCCAACTGTATTTGCTCAGATCGCCTTCAAGCTGCAGGCCTGTTGGCAACTTGACCTGAACCACCCGCGCATCACTCGACCAGACAAATTGAAATTGGCTGGGGCCCGCCACCTGTTCGCCCAAGACACTGACATTGCGCAGATGCAAAGATATGTTCTTTTCAACCGAGGCCTTGTCCATGGGTTCACTGAAATTGAGGGTCAGCCCTTGGGGAGGGGCGTCTACTTGCTCGCGCAGCCAGGCAGCGGCCCTGACTTCGGGCTTGTCTGTGAAGGCATTATAACCAGCAGAAAAAGCCGAATTACTGCCATCGGTGCCAAAATCATAGCGATTGGCGTTGGGATCGCCCTGTTTGTTCGATTTGATCACTTCAACCCGGGTGCGATCCGCGAAGCCCTCTTGTGAGAGCACAATTTCGACCTGAACTCCCGAAGGGGCATTGTTAAAGGCGTAAGTCCCACCCGCGGTGACTGTTTCTGCTTCAAACGGCACCGAACTGTTGAGGGAGCGCACCCGCACCTTGACTCCATCGAGAGGCCTGCCGCTATCATCAAAAATCTTGCCATTAAAAGTGGATTTTTCGATCACCGAAATATCTGAAGTGGCACTGGGCAGCGGCTCAGGGGTATTCTGAGGCACAGGGGTGCCCACCGGCACAGGAGTGGGGGCCCCAAAAATATTGCCCGGCCCCTGGCTGGGATTGCCTGAACCAAAGCCTTTGAGGGCCAAGAGCTTCTCAATCATCTGGCGGTATTCACGCGCGGTTTCGCGGGCATAGCCCTGCTCTCCGGCCACCGCCTGGCCACTGCAAAAACGGGCCACCGTCGGATCGAGGCCGCCCCCGCCCAAAACCTGAAAGGTACCCACAGGGGCATTGGAGGTGGTTTCTGCGGGATTGTTGATCACAATCACCGGATTGGCGGTAATTTTGGTGGCGGGAATACAGGCTTGAAGACCGATCAGCAGGGTGAGGGCAAAAGACGATTTAAAGCGATCCAACATAATCAAAGGGCCTCGTTTGCAAGTGAATATTTTTAAAGGGACGCAGACCAAAGTGCAGGGGTTCCCACCCCCTGCGTTAAAAAGCGAAAAAAATCAGGTTTCAGAGGCATAGTCGGGCCTGAGCAGTGGTTTTCCACTGCGGGAACGCTCCAACTGCCAGAAAGAACCATAAATCTCTGCTAAAAGTTCGGGGCGCATGACCGTTTCTGGCGGCCCCTGGGCCACAACCTGGCCCCGATGAAGCAAAAGCAGTTGATCGGCAAAATGGGCCGCGAGATTGAGATCATGTAAAACCACCACAATGCCAACGCCCTGGCCGGCAATCTCACGCAGCAAACGCATGACCTGGACTTCAGCCTGAATATCCAAATGGGCCGTGGGTTCATCCAAAAGCAGTAATTGTGGGGTTTGGGCCAAGGCCCTGGCCAATTGGGCTTTTTGCCACTCTCCACTGCTCAGGCTCTGAACCTCCTGTTCAGCCAAAGCATTCAATTCACAACGGGCCAAAGCCTGGGTCAAAATCTGCTGATCAGCGGCACGCAAGCGGCCCAACCAATCTTGAAAAGGCGAACGGCCCAGGGCCACGTATTCAGATAAACGCAAGGGAAACGCGGGCAGCGCCTCACGGGGATTGATCACCGCCATATGACGGGCCCTTTCGGGAGCTGGGTAATCCCCCAGGGGGCGCGCCAATAACTGCACCTGTCCCGTTGAAGGCTTGAGCAAGCCAGCCAAAAGCTTGAGCAGGGTGGACTTACCTGCGCCATTGGGGCCAACCAAAGCCAGTATTTCACCGGCTTGCAAGCTGAGTGAAACCCCTTGGAGCAAAAAGCGCTCAGCCAGGGAAAAACCCACTTGAGTGGCAGCCAAAAGCTGCGCAGAGAGCTGCGCTGACATCAACGGGACCGGCTTTTTGGCAAGAGCCCCTTGAGATCCTGGATGACTTTGCGAATCTTGGCCGTATCTTCCGCTTGGGGGTCTTGCTTGAGATAGGCCTCAAAATGCTGAATCGCAGGCTGAATTTGTCCTGCTTTGGCATACGTCAGTCCCAGATTTCGCAAAATGTCTGGCCGCTGTTTGTCCTGTTTGAGGGCCGCCTGCAAGTCCAAGAGCGCCTGGGGATAATTCTGGGCGTGGTAATGAAGCACACCGCGCAGGGCCAAGGCATCGACATATTGGGGATTGAGCTGTAAAGCCTGATTGAGATAAGCCATTGAACGGCCACGGGTAGCGGGCTCTGCAAACAGAACCGAGGCCAAGGTGTAATTCAATTCAGCATTGTTTGGCGCCAAACTCAGGGCCTGGTTAAAATAATTCAGGGCCTTGTCATTTTGGCCCTGTTGGTAGGCCAATTTGCCCAGTTGAATCCAAGCGGCTACCAATTGGGGCTTGAGCTGGGTGCTGGACTGAAAATAGGCCTCTGCCAAATCGGGATTGTTCTGCAGCAAATGCAATTTGCCCAGGCGGTAGAGGGTATCTGAGTAAGTTTTGTCCTGTTTGGCCAATTGCTCAAAGCTGCGGATCGCCATTTCGGGCTGGCCACTCTCTTCTTGCAGACGCCCCTGGTCGTAAAGGGCGGGCAAATAATCAGGGCGAATCAAGAGCAGATTGGCAAGCACCCCCAAGGCCTTGGGGGTTTGCCCCAGCCGCTCATAACTCACGGCCATCTGGTGATGGGCGTTGACATGGGTGGGCACCTGGGCCACGGCCTGCACCAGGGCTGCCAGTGCGGCGTTGTAATTGCCGGTCTGATTGTAAATCCAGCCCAATTGGTAATGGGCCTCACTCAAAGAGGGGTCTTGGGCCAGGGCCTGTTTATAAGCCTGAATGGCTTCATTCCAGCGCTTTTGCAGCTTCAGCTGATTGCCTGCTTCGTAACGCTGAATAGCGCTGGCCGAACGCGGGCCCCCAGAAGCGGAGCTGGCGTTGCGTTTTTTCTCAAGCTGTGTGAGCTGTTGGCGGGCTGCCGCATGTTCGGGTTGAAAGGTGAGCACCTTGCGGTAGGCTTCCATCGCTTTGTCTGGCATATTGGATTGGGAATAGGCAATCGCCAAATTGTACCAAACATCGGGGTCTTCGCTGCGAAAGCTGAGCAAATAGCGGTAGACTTCCAGGGCCTTGTCCCAGGCCTTGGTCTCGATATACACCACACCGAGATTGTTATAGGCGTCAAAATAGTCTGCGTCCAAGGCAATGGCCTGGCGGTAGGCCTCAATTGCCTGCGCTGTCTGACGATTAAAATAATAGACCACCCCCAGGTTATACCAGATCTGGGGATCGGTGGGCCGCAACTTTTGCAGTGCCTGGTAATGGCGAATCGCCTCGGGGTATTTTTTGCTGCTATAAGCCTGGTAGGCTTTTTGCTCCAATGCCGCGGTATCTGCAGCCCAAGCAGGCGTCGAAATAAGCAGCGCGAGTAGGGAGAGAAAAAAGATTATTGTTCGGGAGCGCCTTTGTGGGCCCATGTTGCGTATGCCTCTGAGAGTTTAAGCGGCTTCTGCTGGAAAGGTTGGGGTCGGTTGCTGACAAAGACCAAAAAACTTTCGAGATCAGAATAGGTGATCTCCCGCAGCACATCATGCATGGGGATTCCCATAAACGGGCCACGGGGGGGAGCGGGTAATTTTTGCCCATAAGGGGCACAGTTGCGAATTTCTTCAATCGCACGGGTCATCCACTCATACTCCTGGCGTTTGTTACCAGGCAGCAATTCACGCACATCTTTTTCGGTTAAAAAAGGCCGATTGTGAATGGTAGAGAAAAAGATTTTTTGTTCCACCAATTTGCCAAAGCCCGAACGGAAAGAGGGCAATTGAGAATCATCGGGCTCAGCCTCGACAAAAGGGGCTGTGCCCAAAGGGATATGGGTCTGCACTGTCCGATTGGGGGCTTTGCGACTGCCCCCAAGCAGTTTGTCTGAGAGGGTGCGCAAGACAAAGGTAAATTCTTGAATGATGGCCTTGACCAAACCCACTGTAATTTTGTGAAAAAAGTGAGCCAAGGCGTCGGCCAATCCCATCGCCGTTTCGACAATTGGTTCAAACAGGCGCTGAAAGCCGTTGCTGATACGATCACCAAAATTGTCGATGCGGTTGCCCACCACATTAGAGACCCGATCAAGTTCTTGATTCATTTCGGAGACATAATGATCGAGGTGGTTGCTGCCGTGTTTAACGGGGCGAGAAGGCCCCTGAGGCACCCCATCTTTGATCTGCCGTGATGTCGAAGGCAGGGCTTTGGGCAGGGCATTTGGCGCAGGCAAAGGGGCCGAACCGGGCGCGATGGCATTGGCTTTGGTGACAGGTGTGGCAGGCAAAGGCGGGGGCGCAGGCAAATTGCCTGTTTGAGCAGAGGTTTCGGGGGGGGCAGGCAATTGACGGGTATTTTTTTTCTGGCTCTCGTTAATGGCTTCTCGGCTGAAGGACATATTGTCGCTCCATTGCGAACGCCTGTAGAGTTCATCGGTGGTGGGTTTTTTTTTATCAGCCACTGTGTTTAGCCATTTCCGGCGCTTGCCGCTTGTTCATAAGTCTCAGCAGAATACCCCACAATTGCAAAATCAGGAGAAAAGTGGGGAGATGCTGCCTAAAAATTATTATAACGTATGTTGCTGCGCTTCTTGCCAAGTCGCCAGATTGAATTTTGGCAAAGTCTTGTACTATGATTATCTGAGTCATTTTTCACAGTGGATGGGCCATGTTCAAACAGATCTTTCAACAAGACGGTTATAAACCCCGCGAGGTCGAGCACGCGCTCACGCCCCGGGCCCTGGTCTTTTTGACCGTGATGGTGGCGATTCTGGCCACCGCCTTTACGGCCCAGAGCCCACTGTATTTGCCCTCTGCCGCGATCAGCGTCACCCTCGGGGGCAGTTGGCTGAGCTGGAAGCGGCGCGAAGCCAAAAATTGGTGGATCAAGCTGATCCTGGCCTTGCTGATGCTGGTGGCCCTCGCCAATTTTATGTTTGAGATCAGTGAGAATCCCTTTGATGCCCGTGTGCCCCTGGCCCATTTGTTGATCTGGCTACAGGTGCTTCACAGCTTTGATCTGCCCCGACGCAAAGATCTCTTTTATTCGCTTTGGGTGGCCCTGGTGCTGATCAGTGTGGCAGCGACCCTTAGCCGAGAGGCCAATTTCAGCCTGTTTTTAGTGGCTTATTCCCTCTTCAGTTTGCTCAGTGTCTATTACAGCCATCTCTCCAGCCAACATGTCAAAGCCCCACCGATCCGGCTCAGCCTCAAAATCTTGCTGCCGGTCATGGGGCTGACCCTGCTTGGTGCGCTGCTGGCCTTTGTCTTGATGCCCCGCTACGAAGGGCTCAAATTTCAGAGTTTCCCAGTCTCCATTCAAATGAAAAACCTGCCCTTTTTTCAGGGCGAGATCAAAAACCGGGCCTATCAAAACCGCAATGCCCAAAATGGTTCGGGCAACAATCAGGTGCAGAGCAAACGCGGTAAATTTGATCCGATGGCCTATTACGGTTTCAGCACCCAGCTCGACTTAAATTACCGGGGCAAATTATCCGATCAGGTGGTCATGCGGGTGCAGAGCAACCGCCCAGCCTATTGGCGGGGCATGTCTTTTGATGTCTACAATGGCCAAAGCTGGAGCATGACCCACCCCATGCGCCTGAAGCGATTGGGACAGGGCCAAAACCCGATCTGGGTGAGGCAAACAGCCCAACTCAAACAAAACGTGGTACCCCGCGAACGCTTAATTCAAACCTATTATATTGAAAAAGATCAGAGCAATCTGGTCTTTCATGCCGCTTATGCCGAGCTGGTCTATTTTCCCACCACCTATCTGCTGATGGACCTCTACGGCGGTCTGCGCAGCCCGATTGAGCTCTTTGAAGGCACGGTCTACACAGTCATCTCCGAGGTGCCGATCTTTGACACAAAAAAATTGGAAAATATCAGCTGGGAGCAGGCCTTAAACCTGATGCCCAGCCAAGAACAACCCAGTGAATACCAACAGATTCCAACCAGCCTGCCCCAACGGGTCAAGGCCCTGGCCCAAAGCTGGAGCAAAAACAGCCCAGGGCCTTATCTGGCCCTGCGGGCGATTGAGCAAAAACTCAAACAAAATTACCCCTACAATCTGGAAATTCCCGAATTTCCCGAAAAAGCAGACACCATCGACTATTTCCTCTTTCAACAAAAATCGGGCTATTGTGAACATTTTGCCTCGGCCTTTGTGATCATGGCGCGCAGCTTGGGTCTGCCTGCGCGCTTTGTGACGGGTTATACCTCGGGGCAATACAATCCCATCACCGGCTATTTCGAGGTGCGCAGCAGCGACGCCCACGGCTGGGCTGAGGTCTACTTCCCCCATCAGGGCTGGGTGCCGTTTGACCCCACCCCCGGTTATGTGGCGTATATCGCCGAACCGAGTGTGAACAGAGAAAACAACGCCAACCAGCTCGGCAAGTTTTTGGCGCGCTTCTTGCCAGCGGGTGTGAAAAAAGCCTTGGAGGGTCTGCTCAATGGCGGTCTGCAACTGCTGGCCAATGGCTTTAAAGCTGTGAATCAGTTCTTACAGGTGGTCTCACCCGGTCAATTGACCCTCTGGGTTGCAGGGTTGATTGGCCTGATTCTGGCGGGGGTCTATTTACATTCTTTGCGGGTCAAACGCAATGTGGCTGCCGCGCTCTGGCAACCGGCTTATCTCCAGGAGAGCGCCCGCCAGCAGGTGGTTGCGCCCTATTTGGCGTGGCTGGACAAAGCCGAAGCGCGTTTGGGGATTGAGACGCCTTTGGGGGCCACGCCACGGGAGCGGGTGTCGGGCATTTTGGCCCAGCGAGAGAGTGACACGCTGAAAGCTGCTTTGGTGGCCTTAACTGAGCATTATTATGCGCTGCGGTATAATCCACAGCCACCTGAGCCAGAGCGCGTCGCCGCCTGTGAGCCGCTTCTGCGCGAAGTGGAGCGGGAGTTGGCGCAGTGGGAAACCGTCAAAGAGTTGCAGACATAACGCGCTGAAATCATGTCAGCAAAAGCGTGATTTTGATGCCATGGGGGGAGGGCGGTTCCAGTGGGTCAAGCACCTGACGTTCGGGCCGTCCCTTCGGCTTCGCTCAGGGAACGGCAGGATAGTTCTACAGACGTGTCTGGGAACATTGGGAATAAAGAGGGGTCCTGAGCGGAGTCGAAGGACACTTTTCAGAGACTTGACCCACACGGTAGAAACGCCCCCATTGGGCCTCATGATTGCTCCGAAACGACAGGGTTTTGTACCATTATTTTGTTCTCTTGATGCGCTTCAATTTGCCCTCTTCTGTCACAATGAGTCCGGGTTGGAGCCCCAATTTTTCAATATAGGCGTTGAAAATCCGAATTGCATCAATTTTATTGTCAAAATAATCTTCAAAAAAGCCTGGTAAATCAAACTCGGCTGGTGTGGACAAAAAAACACATCACCACTTGATGTTGTGTATGATTCGGTTATCCAATTAATCGGGATAGTTGAATCCGTAACAACAAACATTTCTTTTGGATATAAGCAGGGGCCTTCCATTGAAAATATAGTCATTTGACATGAAAACCGAACATATTAGGAACACACCTTTGCATAACAAGTTGAGGTCTTTTAAGCAAAGAGAGAAAAGCCCGCAAAAGCCTGTTGCAGAGAGCGTTTGTCCTCCCAACAAGTGTTATTCGAGATCACCTCTTTTGCCCAGCGAATGAAGTATTCATCGGCATTCATCATTGGAGAATATGGAGGAAGGCGATGTTCATGGAAATGGAACTTACTCAAAGCCAAGCTCACACTTTTGCTCAAGTGGTAACGGGCATTATCCCAAACAAGATCAATGCGAAAACCTTTCAAACGCTCTCTCAATCGCTCAAGAAAACCAATCGTTGTCAAACTATTAAATTTTTCGACTATATTTGTAATAACCAAACCCAAAGGCCTACAAACAGCGCTGAAAAACATTTTTTTTTCTTGCCTGGAGAACTCGATGGAATCTCTGCAGGCTCGCCAATAGGAGCCCACGGTAGTGTATCGGAAGTCATGATGGGTTATGATGGAGAAAATTTCGAGGTGAGTCATGTTTCTCTGCCCTTCTTGCAAATCCAGCAATACTGTCAAAAATGGTCATATCCACAATGGGAAGCAAAGTCGGCTATGCAAGGATTGCCGACGGCAGTTCGTAGAAGACCCGGACAAAATTTTCGTATCGGCCGAAAAACGAGAAATTGTCGATCGGCTGTTGCTCGAAAAACTTTCGCTGGCAGGCATCTGCCGAGCCCTTCAAATCTCCGAAAGCTGGCTGCATGACTATGTTAAACGCAAATATGCCGAGATGCCTCAACGGGTGGACGTCAAGCCAAAAAAAGGGGCGTTTGAGGGTGCAAATGGATGAGATGTGGTCATATGTGGGTTCCAAGTTGCAAAAGGTCTGGATTTGGTTGGCCCAGGACGAAGATACCCGTGAGATCGTGGGATGTGCGATGGGAGATCGTTCGGCGGAAACCGCTCAAGAATTGTGGGATTCCTTGCCACCAGTTTATCGGCAATGTGCCTTCATTCATTCGGATTTCTGGGAAGCTTATGCCAAGGTCTTGCCCTCTAAACGTTACAAAGCAGTTGGCAAAGAAACAGGTAAAACCTGTTATATTGAGCGCCTCAACAATACTTTTCGTCATATAATTTCTCGATTGGTTCGTAAAACTTTGTCCTTCTCCAAGAAAATTGAACATCACAAAGCTGCCATCTGGAATTTCATTCATCACTATAACGCCTCTCTTCGATCTCAGTCATCATGATTTCCATAGGACTACCAGATATCGCGGGGCACACGGGAGCGTGATTTGAGCGCTTGAATCTGAAAAGCCTGTGGGTTTGTTGGCGAGACTGAGTTGACAGGCAGCGGGGCTGAACACGAGAGCAAGAGGATAACCAGCAAGGTCCAGACCGAGAATGAACGAATAAACAGAGAGGATGTGCCCATCGAAAAAATACCCCAGCAGTGGCGTGATTGTCTGAATATAGGGCTTTTTATTTGAAAAATCAAACGGAAAAATCAGCCATAATCACCATTGGATTGGATTGGCCTTTTACCGGCTCGATGCGCTCAATTGGTATTATGCTGTGGCGGTGGAAGAATGAGCCAGGCATAGTCAGAACAAAGAGCAGGTTTTGAGGTGGAACGCTCTCTACGCTACAGCACAAAGTCTTATACAAGTTGGCCAAGGCATCTTCAAAACCATTGAGCATTTTCGGGGGAAGGCCTGTTCGATCAGCAAATTGTTGCTTAACGGCCTGTCCACTCAAATGGGTAAATGTCAAGTTCAATCCATTTCAATTGGGTGCTCAATTATATTCAAACAAAATTTAATTTCATCGATGCCCCACCTCTCACAAACCCAAAACAAGGGGAAATCGATGAGGGGACCGTGATAGCAGTGAACAGAATCTGAGGCCCAATGAACCCTTAATCCCAATTTAGCTTCAACTAACTCTTTGATATCGATGATTGTCTGTTGATGTTGTTCGAAGATTGAGATTAAATGTTGTAAATCCGCATTAAAATCCCCAGGGAAAGCCGATTCTTGTAATGAGATTTTGTTTTCGGTTGAGTATCCCCATTCAAAAAGCTGAAGTTTATCTTCGTATGTTTTCATCGTTGGTGCCATCTGTAAAAGTCCAGTTATTTTATCTGGATTCAAAATTTTGGATGATGAAAATTCCATATTTAGATTTAAATACGTTATGAGAATATCTTTGTATATGTGCTCTTGTGGAGCACTATTATCATTTTTTTCGGATATATCGATGCTGAAACGGATCCCATCAATTTGAAGTTCTTTGCAAATTTCAAGGTCATCCTTTGTAAGTGTTGGGCCATGTTCTTGATTGACTTGATCGGTTTTCCATTTAACAGTCAATGTTAATTCAGCAGGCATTAGATTTTTTATTGCTTGTAATGCTGATTTACGAGGGCCAAACATTTTTTTTAAATGCTGAAAATGAGGGGAAAGCTCTTCTTCTATAGCATTATCTAGCGAAAGAATGACTGATTTTGTTGAATACTCCCAATGTCCGAATTTGACGCCACCTTTTCTTACCCCCATTGGATCACCAGGATTTTTTGTTGAAATGGGTTGAATTTTTAATATTTCGGTAATTGCTTCCGCACTTAGGATTTCTTTTGATGAAAATGAAAAACCTAAGTTTAAGTAAGTTTCAATCATATAAAGTTTGATAGATTATATCCAGAAAATTCATAATTTGAAGGAAATTTACCACCTTGTGGATTATCATTTCTTTAGATTTTGTTTTAATAAATACTGCCGTTTTAGTTTGATCTGTTCAAGATCTTGCATTTTGTAGCAAATAATACCAACCCGATCAATTCCCACATTCGAAAATATAGAAAAGAAAGACTTGTCAATTTCTGGCCCTTCACCGCTTAGTGGATCGGTAGAATACCAAATAATATCCAGTCGAATAAAAAGATCGTAAACATTTTTTAGCTCGTTGAGTAACGCTTCTTTGGGCAAAAAACTTTGGCTAAAAAATGTCCAATGTTCATTCTCTTCAGCTTCAGGCATAACGCCATTACATGAAAACCACTCCCAACTATTGTCTTGAGGGGGACGATTTTCTGCGCCCTTTTTTTTTACCTGATAAGGTAAAATGCCCAGTTTTTCGCTTAAAAAAGCAAGTTCATGTTTTTCTGAAGAAATTGAAAATTCGAGATTCATAAAACGGCAATAATCCAAAACCATAATCAAATAACCATTCACCATTAAAATAATTTTATGCCCGTAAATGAATAAACCTTATTAATATCTTTTCCTTTTAAGGCTCCATATAAATAGCCTAAGCTATCAACATACAGATCATAAAGGCTAATTTTAGCTTTTTTTCCATATAAATCTCGTTTTATTTCATGAGGGTCTAATCCGTACTTCTCTATTTCATGATCTGTAATTTTGTCGGGTTTGTCATAAGGGCCTTCATTGGGGTTATGTGAAGGGCTCGGTGTTGGACTCGGGCTGGGAGTGGGCGTATTGCAATTGTCCTGGGCTGAAGCCTCGGCACCAGCGATAAGGTGGACAGCCGTGTGGCAGGCGAAGCGTTTTTGGGGAAAAACAGATTTGGACTATTCTTCATATTTTTGTTTGTAACGAAGATCGTTTTTTTCCATCATTCTGAGCGCAGCTTCAGATGAACTCAAAACATCTAGCCATTGCTCAGTATTCACATACTCCAAATCACTGGCTTTAAGACCATTCATTATCAGTACTTGGTTAATCGACCGAATGACTTGACTGGCAGCAAATGCTTCTTCTTCATCGTAAAAAATGACTCCGATATTTGAAGTGTTATTTGTTTCAAGGTCATCTTCAAGTCCTGCAATATCAAACAAAAAAGCAATGGCATCATCAAACGAATCATACTGTTCAGGTATTTCATGGCGAAGCCACACTTTTTCCTGATACTGTCGATTGGACAAGCTTTTTAAGTATTCTTTGACATTTAAGCGCTGTTGGGGAAATTGAATTGTTGTCAAAGTTTATTCCATCTTGTCCAATTTATCCAGTCATTCAAAGGAATATGGGTATTAATCGGGTCAGATTTAATACTGCCATTAATAGGCATACCATCTTTGCCCAGTATTCTACCATCAGCGTTGATAATAACATGGTCTACCTGTTGTGTTGGTTGTGAATTCAAAGGATTTCCTTTATCAATTCTGACTATGTTTCCTTTGTTTGTGGGATCGGTCCATCTCCAGCCCTCTCCTTTACGTGTTGGAATTCCTGCTCCCCACTCTTTAGGAATTTTTTGAATAGCAGCTTCAGGAATCCAATTTGGTGCTGTTGGTGATGGACTAGGATTATTACTTGGACTCGGGCTGGGATTGGGCGTATTGCAATTGTCCTGGGCTGAAGCCTGAACCCCAGCCACATTTTGACCCAATTGATCAAGCTTTTGCAAGTTTTGCTCGTGGTTGTGTTTGGCTTGCTCAAGCTGACGCTGCTCTGCTTCTAAACCAAGAATGTCTTTTTGTAAGTCGTTGGATTCTTTACGCAGTCTTTGAAAAGAAGCGCTGTCTCCATTTTTGACAGCTTCGGCAAATTCAGCATCTTTCGCTGCTTTCTTGGCTCTGGCCTGATCCAGTTCAGAGGTTTTGGTGGCCAGACTGCTCAAGGTTGCTCTTAAGGCTCCCTGAACAAAATTGTGAACCCTGGGATAATTGGTGCCCAAGTAAACGAGACCCATGGCAACAGGATAAGCAAGAGGGGCGGCTTTGACAGAAAATCCCTGCGTACCGCCCGCCAGAGGAGGAGCCCCCGGTATAGAGGCCTGAAGTCGCTCCAACTCTCGCATCAGGCGATCTACTTCGTTGCTGATCTGCGGCGGGCAATTGAGGTCTTTATCTGGCGGCAAAAGAGTGGGAATGGGGCTGGGCGTAGGCGTAATTTGTGGGGTCGGAGTCGAAAAAGGCGTGGGGGTTGCCGTGGGCTGTGGGCCATCTTCAAGAAAAGGCACCTGCATCACAATCCGCAGCGAGGAAGACAGCAGGCCTGTTGTTCTGGTATTGGCACAATAATACTGCAAAGGGTCTGAATTGGGAATAACAATCCAATCACTGCCCTCCACGGGCCCGGACGTGGAGGCACCCGTACTCAGGGTAATGGTCTCTGCAAGGGGGTCCAATTTCAAACTAGCAGACGACATGAACGCTCTGGGGGTCGCCCCATACTGATAAGCGCAGGTCGGGCTATCTGTTGAAGTCACATAGCGAAAGCCAAAAGAGACAAGATTGACCGTTCCACCATAGGGATTGGCGAGCGTATAATTGACCCCATCTGTGCTGCTGAAATAGGTGTAAGGAAGCAGAAAATATCTTTCCAAACCAGATGAGCCGCCATAGCCAGCCGCAAAATAAAAGCCCATTTGCACCAAAGAGGCAATCTTTTGGCCTGAGGCATTTTGCCCCCATTCCAAGACCTTAAAACCGTACTCCAAATTCTGGGCCGAGTCTTTGTCTATGGTTGCATTTGTGGGGCCATCTCCCAATTGGGGCCAGGAAATGCCGACATCTAAGTCCAATACTGCGCAGCCAATGCAATCCTGGGGGTAGTCTTGTATTTTAAAGGCACCAGGGAGCTGCCCCCTGGCATAAAAAACGTCCTGTGGCAGTTTTGTGACAGGCCCTCTGGCCTGGGTGTGATTGGCCGAAGACGCGTGGGGCCGGTTCGCATTTAAGCCCGGTGGAGGACTACTGCAAGAAAGAAAGAAAGAAAGAAAGAAAGAAAGAAAATCAAAACCAGAGTGAAAGAAACGCTGCGGCGATAACCAGAACGGTGTTTGAAGGTCAACATAATATGTCCTCTTGCTTGTTCAGTGGCGATACTTCGATTGTAAAACACAATTGTTAAGGAAAAATAAAGTTGCCCAGATTTTTTAAACAGCGCTCTTCAAATCCCTCAATCCCTGCCTGCTATAATACAAAAAACGCTTTTTCTGGCAGGGGCTTTTCATGCGCATTGCTTTTCTCTCCCGCATCTCTCGGGCCTTTAATGGCGAGACCGTTGAGCGCGAACCACTCGGCGGCACCCAGAGTGCGTTGGTGTATCTCGCCCGCGAATTGCAGGCCCTCGGCCACGAGGTGCACGTCTTTTGCAATTGCAAAGAGCAGGCGGGGGTCTTTGCCGGGGTGGTTTACCACAATCTGCCCGAGTTGGCGCGCTTTGCCCGCCAGAATCCGCTCGATTTTTTTATCTCCTGCGCTGACGAAAGTGCGCTCAAATTGGGCATTCCCAGCAAATATTCACTCTGGTGGTCCCACAACGACTATTGTTTTCTCTGGGACGAAATGCCCGATTTACGGGCCAAAACCGCTGAGATTCTGGCCACCAAAAGCGACAAATTAATTGCCGTCAGCCGCTGGCATGCAGAAAAACTGGCTGGCGTTTTAAACATCCCGCTGGAACACTTTTTTATCACCGGCAATGCCGTCAACGCCGCCTATTTTGAGCCTGCCCCCCAGCCCGCCAGCCCGCCCCGCCTGTTCTATACCAGCGTGCCCGATCGCGGACTCGGCCTGCTGCTCGAACTTTTTCCCGCCATCCAAGCCCAGGTGCCCGAGGTGGAATTGCACCTCTATTCCAGCTTTAGAGTTTGGGGCAAAAGTGCGGAATTTAATGCCGCCCAGGCCGGGCCCCTCTACGACAAAGCACGTTCCCTGCCGGGGGTCTTTTTACACGATCCGCTGCCCCACCCCCAATTGGCCCAGGCCCTGCTCCAAGGCTGCCTGATGACCTACCCCAACCATGCCGCAGAGCCGATGGATTTAACCGGCTTTTGGGCTGAAACTTCGTGTATTGCCGCAATCGAAGCCCAGGCCGCAGGTCTGCCTGTGATCACCAGTGCACGGGGGGCCTTGCCCGAAACCGTGCTCCAGGGCCAAACAGGTATCTTGATTGAGGGAGATCCTTTCGGCGAGGATTACCGTGCAGCTTTTGTCAGCGCGGTAGTGGAGCTGTTACAGAACCCAGCAAAACGGGATGCCCTGGGCCAAGCCGCCCGCGCCCGCATATTAACAGAATACACCTGGCAACAGCGGGCCTTGGAGTGGCATCAATTCTTGACAGAGTTTAGCAGCACCCGCATGGCTGAATCTCCCCTCAAAACACCGTTTGTGGCCCCAGAGATCTCTGTGATTATTCCAACGTATAACCGCGCCCGCAACCTCAAAAACTGCCTGGAATCCCTTACCTGGCAAAGCTTCACGGCCTTTGAGGTGATTATCTGCGACGATGGGTCATCCGACAATACCCGCGAAGTGGCTGAGAGCTACAAAGACCGGCTGAATCTGAGCTATCGCTGGCAGGCAGATTTGGGCTTTCGCGCCGCTGAGGCCCGCAATTTGGGTATGCGCCGGGCCCGTGGCAAGTTGGTGGTCTTTTTGGACAGCGACTTGGTGGTGCCCGACAGCTTTTTGCAGGCCCATTGGCAGGCCCACCAACAGCACAAAAATGTGGCGATCAACAGCTATGTCATGCGCATGTTGGAGCCCCTTGATGATGATTTGGGCCTGCCTCCCCAGGAATTTATTGCCAAACACCGAGCCAATCTCAAACCCGACAACCGCGACCGCTACAGCTTATTTGAGCGGCAGGAGCCGGTCGAAGAGACCTATTACCTCGACAGCAACGCCCTCTCGATCTGGCGCGAAGACCTCGAAAAAGTCGGCAACTTTGATGAGGGCTTTGTTGGCTGGGGCCACGAAGACACAGAATTGGGCTACCGCATTGCCCAATACGGCATGAAAATGCTTTTTATCAAAGCGGGCACAGAGGCCTATCACCAGCACCATGCCTTCTCCGAGGCCAAAGAAGAAGAGCGGGCCGTAAACTGGAAGCGCCTGACCCAAAAACACGGCATCACCAAATGGTACCACCCGCTCTGGGAATTGCCCATTGAAGGTGCCGTGCAAATTGTCTTGAGCGGAGACGGCCCGCCGATGTCCCTGAGTATCCCCGTCTGGAGCGACGCCGGCTGGATTCTCAAACCCGGTCAAGCGGTTCCCCTGTCAGGTCTGCATTATCTATTGAGGGTTGAGAACGGCGTTTTAAATGCCATTGAGCCTTTTTGGTCTGGTACATGACTGAGACCGGCCCAGAAAAAAAAGCCTCTTTGCTACGCCGGGGTTTAAACCGCCTCGCTGACAATGTCTTGAACCATCCCCGGCGCTGGCTCTGGGGCTGGATCTTGGTCTTGCTGATTGCCTTGCCCGGTTTTTTGCAGGTCAAACAATTTCTGGTGGGTGGCAATGGCGGTGTCACCCAATCTCAGGCTTTGCACACCAAAGATTTAATTGAGCAGCGCTTTGACTTTCCGTTTATCAACAGCTATTTGATCGTGGTCGAAAACAAAGGGCTTAAACTCGAAGACCCGCGCTTTGAGCGGGCTGTACAGCGCCTACAGGCCATGGTTAACACCTTTGATGACACCCAGGGAATTGAGAGTTGGTATCACAGCCGTGATCCGCTGATGCGCAACCAAATGGGCACCCGCACCTTTTTACTGGTGGGCCAAGAGCCCGAAGCCAGTCAAAAACTTGAATTGCGCACGGGTGAAATGCGCGCAGCCTTAAGCCCGCTGGTCACAGAGTTAAAACAGGCGGGCTTTGAAATTTTTCTGACGGGTATGAACGCCGTCATTTATGATATCAACTTAATTACCACAGCCAGCACCGAAGCCGCTGAGAAACAGGTCTTTGGCCTGACCTTGCTGATACTCTTGCTGGCCTTTGGCTCGTTTACAGGGGCGCTGCTGCCGCTGTTGATGGCGATTGTCTCGATGTTGGTCTCTTTGGCAATTGTGGCTCTGATCGCCCGTTTTACCATGGTTTCGACCTATGCCCAAAGCATTTCTTCGATGATTGGCCTGGCGGTGGGCATCGACTATGCACTCTTGCTGGTTTGGCGTCTGCGCCAAGAGCGCGAAAAAGGCCAAGAACTTAAAGTGGCCCTGCACCAGACCATTCTAACAGCGGGTAAATCCGTTATTTTTGCTGGGGGCACCTTTTTAATTGGCCTGGCTGGGCTGTTTTTCAGCGGCATTACGGCCCTTTTTTCAATTGGTTTGGGCGGCATCTTGGTGGTGCTGGTGAGTGTGGCAGCCTCGCTCACTCTTTTGCCAGCGCTCTTGCTGGTCTTGGGACCCTGGCTGGATTTCCCCAAAACCCTGGCCACCCGGCTGCAAAATTTACGCCCCTCACGGCTCTGGAAGCCCCTGGCCTACCATGTCATGCGCCATCCCTGGGGCTATGGCACAGCTGCGCTGGCGATTGTGCTGGCCCTGAGCAGCCCGGCCCTCAAATTGCAAATTCGCCAATTTGACATGCCCAATTTACCTGCCCGGCTGGAGTCCAAACAGGGCTTTGATCGCCTGACCCAGATGGAGGTTTCGGGTATGATGATCCCGCTGTTTTTGGTCTTTGAAAGCGATCAATCCAGCATTCTCAATCCCAAAGATCTCCATGAATTGCGGCGGGTGCACGCCCAACTCCAGGCCAATCCCCTGATTGAACGGGTCACCAGTTTGGCCTCGCCGTTGCAGGAGCACCCAGATCTGGCCGGACAATTCCCCCTGATGCGCCTGATTGCGCCGGATCTCTTTCAAATGTTGCTCAGCCGCGATCAACAATTGACCCTAATGCAGGTCGTGCCCAAGCGCCTGTTTGACTTCGACGAAATGGTCGAACTTTGCGCAAATTTGCGCAAGACCCTGGCTCCACAACTGAAAAAGCAGGGGCTGACCTTGCACATTGGTGGGCCTGCGGCTTTAACCCTGGACTATAACGAAGCCACTTTTAGCCACAGCCCGCAGATCCTGTTCGGGGTGGTGGTCTTAACCTGGATTGTCTTGCTGGTTTCGCTGAGATCTTGGTTTATCGCGCTCAAGGCGATTGTGCTCAATCTCTGTTCGGTGGCCGTGAGTTATGGCGTGATCACCCTGATCTTTCAAGAGCAGTTGATTCCGGCCATTGCCCCCCAAGCGATCATGGCTTATGTGCCACTTTTGCTCTTTTGTCTGATCTTTGGGCTCTCAATTGACTACGAGGTCTTTCTCATGACCCGCATCCGCGAGGCCTATGAAAGCGGCGAAAGCAACGAAGAGGCCACCGCCACAGGCATTCGCGCCACGGGAGATGTGATCACCTACGCCGCGTTGATCATGGGGCTGGTCTTTGGGGCCTTTACCCAAGTCGAGATCAGCATTATCAAACAGCTGGGTTTTGGTTTGGCAACGGCCATATTGATCGATGCCACCCTGATCCGCATGGTGCTGGTGCCCGCTTTCATGAAAATTGGCGGGCGTTGGAACTGGCGTTAGTCCTTTTTAGCCCTTGATTTACACAAGCGTATAATATACACTTTATTTACAATCCAATAAAAGTATTGTATTCTGTTGCTATCAAAATGTATCGGCTAAAAAGTGATGGGAGTGTTTAAAATGAAACTCAAAAAATCCAAATTATCGTTCGGGTTGCTGTGTTTGACTTTGGTTTTTGGCACCGCTTGTACAGGGGCAAAAGTGGCTGATTCAGGCTTTTTTATACCCAAGCCCAATAAAACCCCTCAGCCCTCGCCAATGCCAACACCACTGCCCCAAGCTTCCGCCACGCCCAAAACCACAGCCAATTCGGGAAGTTCTCCAGCCCCCTCTGCGTCGACCCCCCCCTCTCCGGGCGCTGCTGAAAGTGGGCAAAAAGAAATCCGGGTGGCGGCAGAATTACAGACCAAACTCTCCCAGCCCTTTGATTTAAAAAGTGAAGCCGTGAGCTTAAGTGGAGATGTGTTCAATGCCGACGGCACAAAATTAGAATCGGTGACCTGGAGTGTCAGTGACAGCACTATTGCGGAAATCAAAGAGGGCAAACTCTATCTGCTCAAAGATGGCTATGTCTCTCTCAAAGCCGCATCGAGCAAAGATCCGGAGCTTTGGCGCGTTTTCTTTATTCGCGTTGGAGCCCCCGAAGTGCCCCTTTCGGAGGCCACGCCCAACAGCGGAAATTCATCCGGGGCACAATTTGAGTCGATCATCACAAAGATGGGCGAAATCACCAGTCAGGGCAAATATCTTTTTGTGCCCGACCAAACCAACAATGAAATCATCGTTCTGGACACCTCAACAGGAAAAATCACCAAAAGAATCGGGGTTTCACCGGATCCCCAAGCCACAGAACTCAATCCCAGTGGGACACGGCTGTATGTTGGCAGTAAAACCAGCAGCAGTGTTGATGTGATTGATACCAACACGCTCGAAAAAATTGAAACAATTTCAGTGTCATCCCCAGTCTTTGATATCGAGGTGAGCAGCAGCCAGTTATATGTTTCTTATGACAGCTCAACAGCGACCCAAGAAATATATGATCTGACCACCAAGACACTCGTTGGCGCTCTGCCTGCAGCAACCAAAGGCAAAGCCTATCTGCAATTGAGCTCCGATAATTTTTTATATGTGGGCAATACCACCTATTCAGTTGTCATCCATAAAGTTGCACTGGGAGCCACTCCCACAGTGGCTTTGAGCAGTGCCCCTAACACCTTGGGTTATACTTTGAGAGACATGGCGATCAGCCCCGATGGAACCCGCCTGTATGTGATGACCAATGTTTCCAATACCTACGTGCAGGTCATTGACAGTGCCGACTTTAAAGCCAAAGGCAGCCTGGAGGGCGGGGGTTATTATCCCTACCATTTGGATATCAGCTCTGATGGCAAATATGTCGCCATTGCCGGCTATACCTATCTCTATGTCTATGAGACCTCAACCCAAAAAGAGGTACACAAACAGCGCTTTGGCCGCATTACCAATCAAACGGTGTTTATGGCAGAAGGCAAGTCAATTGCAGGCACCTTCGACCGCTACAGTTTGGGCGAACAATTGCTCAAATTTACCGATATCAGCGCCTTCTCAAATCCTTGATTGCGGTCTCTATGCGGGAGAACCCTGGTTCTTCTGCATTTTGGCCCAGCTGTCTACCAACCCGATGGTGCGGTTAAAGACCGGCTTGCCGGGCTGAGAATCGGCATCCATACAAAAATAGCCATTGCGCAAGAACTGAAACTGATCTCCCAGTTGGCCCTCGGCCAAAGCGGGCTCGACCCAAGCCTGAATGGTTTTTAGCGAATTCGGGTTGAGCTGCTCGGCAAAGTCTTTTTCGGAGTCGGGGTTTTCAGGAAAAAGGGGCTCATAGAGACGCACTTCGGCAGATTGGGCGTGGGGCACTGAAACCCAGTGCAAGGTGCCTCTGACCTTGCGGCCATCATCGGTCCAGCCCCCGCGGCTGAGCGGATCATAGCTACAGCGCAATTCGATAACTTCGCCATTTTCATCTTTGAGCACTTCTTGACAGGTCACGTAATAGGCGTGTTTGAGACGGACTTCTTGGCCAGGGGCCAATCTGAAAAATTTCTTGGGGGGATTTTCCATAAAGTCCGAACGCTCAATATACAGCTCACGCCCAAATAAGATCGGGCGCGTACCACCATCGGGGTCTTCGGGGTTGTTATCAGCCGCAAAGGTTTCAAATTGCCCTTCGGGGTAGTTGGTAATCACCAATTTGATCGGATCGAGTACCGCCATGCGGCGTTGGGCTGTTTGGTTGAGCTGATCGCGCACGCAAGACTCCAGAAAAGCCAATTCGACAATGCTGTTGCTCTTGGCCACACCCACTTTTTCGCAAAGGGTGCGCAAAGCGGCAGCGGGATAACCCCGGCGGCGCATCCCGCGCAGGGTTGGCATGCGCGGGTCATCCCAGCCACTGACATGGCCCTCGTTGACCAGACGCAGAAAATAGCGCTTGCTCATGATTGTCTGGGTCAGGTTTAAGCGGGCAAATTCAATCTGCTGGGGGTGACAGGGCACATCTAAATTGTCCAAAAACCAATCATAGAGGGGCCGGTGATCTTCAAATTCGAGGGTGCAAATCGAGTGGGTAATGCCTTCAATGGCGTCGGAGAGGCCGTGGGCATAGTCATACATCGGGTAGATATTCCAGGCGTCCCCCGTGCGGTGGTGGTGGGCCTTTTTGATGCGGTAAATGGCCGGGTCACGCAGATTCATATTCGGCGAGGCCATGTCGATTTTGGCGCGCAAAATCCGGCTGCCTTCATCAAACTCGCCATTTTTCATGCGCTCAAAGAGGTCCAGGTTTTCTGCGATCGGGCGCTCGCGAAAGGGGCTGTTTTTGCCCGGCTCTTTGAGATTGCCCCGGTATTCGCGGATTTGTTCGGGGGTCAGGTCGTCGACATAGGCCTTGCCCTGTTGGATCAACGAAACGGCATAATCGTAGAGCTGCTGAAAATAATCAGAGGCAAAATAGAGGTGATCGCCCCAATCAAAACCCAACCAGCGAATATCTTCTTGGATCGACTCGACGTATTCCACTTCTTCTTTGGCCGGGTTGGTATCGTCAAAACGCAAATGGCAGCGCCCGCCATATTTCACTGCCGTGCCAAAATTCAGGCAAATCGATTTGGCATGGCCAATATGCAAATAGCCGTTGGGCTCTGGTGGAAAGCGGGTGATCACGGTGCTGTGTTTGCCGCTGGCCAGATCGCCATTGATAATCTCATGAATAAAATGGGTGTGGGTTTCTGCCTCGGCAGATGCATGCTCTGTCATTGTGTCTCGTTTGGACCTGTTTTCTTTGCTAAAGGTTAGATAGTTAATTATCACTCAGGCAGAACAGGGCTTCAAGGGATTGTTCACAGAAGCCCTCAGAAAGAAGGGTTGAGATCGTTTTTCTCCCTTTTTTTTGCTTAATCCTGTTACAATGCTGAATAGACCTTGCGCTGCCCGGAGTTAAACATGCAGGAATTTACCCAGAAAAAAGATCTTTGGCCCCAACGCCTGATGATGGGCACCACGCTTCTGAGTTTGACGCTGGTGGCGTGTTCGCCGTCTCAAGCGCCCACCGTGAGCAATCCGGGAGGTGCCCCCACCCCCGTGGGTGTCGCCCCCGCCCCCCCCCCCGGGTGCCCCCCCA
>JBFWRL010000058.1:0-29497 GCA_050248915.1 Candidatus Sericytochromatia bacterium | reverse complement strand
CTTTGTTTTTGTCGGTGGAGTGGCAAGAGTTTCACATCTGAACCTTGCCCTTTTGCATGGCTGTGCCATCAGGGGCCGTCATCGCGTAAAACCAATCTCCATTGGCCGTATCGTAGCCTTTGATTTTTTTCATGACAAAGAGCGCTTCCGTGGGGCCATCGGCAGATTTATGTCCTTCTTTGACCGAAACCGAGCCATCGGGAAAAGGATACGATTTGCTGTTAAAAGCCTGCATCGCAGCACTGTCCAAATGGGTGCGCACCATCATGCCTTCGTGGGTGGGACTCTTTTTCAGCTCCGTATTGAGCGCTGGAAATGAGGTATACGTTTTTGCCAGGGCCTTGAGATCTGCGTCACTGGGTTCCACAGGTTGGGCTGCAGGGGCATTGTTGCTGGGGGTGTTGGGCACTGATGGTGTGCTGGGGGCCGTACAGGCCACCACGGTATAGAGCAAAACACTGGCTGCCAACAGGGTCGAAAATAGTTTCATGAAATTCTCCTCTGATTTAAATTAAATGGAATAAGTTATTTGACAATGTCATAATTCTGAACTTTGTCTGAAGTTAAATTAAAATGTAACTCCAAATAGTCTGGAACCTTGGCGATTGCCCCGCCGGGGCCCACTTCGGGAGGTTTAATTCCAAACGCGCTAAAACGTGTGCGAATCGTGCCGTAGACCTCAATGGAACCGCCATTTTTACGGATTTTTACAATCGCAGCGAGGGGAAAAGTGCGTCCCCCCACGGCCAGTTGGCCTTTCACAGTGCCTTGGCCCTTTGCCAAAAGTGCTTCCCATTGGGCCTTGGAAAGGGCCTGGGTGGTAAAGAGCAGGTTTGGCTGGACTGAGGCCTTTAAAATTTTCAGGACTTCTTTGTCCCGATCGGGTTCTTGGCTATTAAATGAGCCGATTGGAACCGCGATCGTGGCCGCGTATTTACTACCACCCGCAGCTTTGGCTGTCACCGAAACCTGACAAGACGTTCCCACGGCTTCGTGTTGGGATACCAATGCCAAGGTTTTGGTCGTACGCCAAGCGACACAATGAGACCCTGGCTGTAATACTTGCCTTGGGGCCAAAGAGGTGGCCCAAACAGGGCTTGAGAGTGGAATCAGTAAAAGGCCGAGTAAAAGACTGCGTTTGATCACAAAAAATCCTCCGAGAATGAGATGCATTTCTTTTTTTTTAGTTTAGGTTTTATTGGGCTGTGCTTCTGTCAGCTAAATGACAATTCTCTTGCCAGAGGTGAAAAACCCCATCCGCGCTGCCCGCAGCCAACCAACAGGGGGTACTCGGCTGTTTGAGTGCGCTAAGATTGCTGCTTAATGGCCCCGAAAGTGCCTTGCGCGACAGGATTTGCACCCCGGATTTCTGGCGTTGGACCCAAAGCAATTGGCGTCTGTCTTGTGAAGGCAAGAGGATCTCTGGGCGGGCATCCCCGTGTATGTCCAACACATAAAACATGTCCAGATTTCGAGAACCAATAAAATGGGTTGAAAAGCCACTGAGTTCCGCACTTTTGACCAATTGCCCCGCTTGCAGCTGATAAAACTGCAAGACCCCACCAATATGGGGCGTTTGAACCGTGACTATTTCCGGTGGCAAACCCGCTGCAAACTGTTCTACAGCCAGGGGTTGCTGCCAGCGAAAGGCCGTGCCAATTTTAGCGCCCGTCGCAAGTTCGTCTCCTTGGGCAGAATAGACCCGCAAAGCAGCCCCTGTCTCCTGAACGCTGACCGTCAGGATTACCTCTGAGCCGGGAGAGGTGGCTGTTAATTCTCCGGCCAAAGGACGCAAGGTCTCAAAAACTTCATTTTCGGGCAGCACAAGGGTTTTCTGTTTTTTTGCGCTGCTGAGATCATAAATCCCCAGAGAACCAGCCTCATATCTATCCCCCAAAACGCCATGGGCATAGCGTGAGGTCGGTTCTTCTAAGACCCAAAGTAACTCCCCATTTTGCAAGGGAATCCCATCGGGCAAGGCTTTTGCCATTGCAGACAGAACAGCAGACAAGGGCAACTTGGCTGATTCGGCCTTTTCTCTCCCATTTAACAAAGAAAGGGCTTCATCAGCGGACAGAGACCGCAGTTGATTGCCCCTTAATTCAAAATGGGCTTTTTCTGTCTCTGAACTGACCTGCCACAAACTTTGGCTGAGGGAGAGTTCAACAACCGCGATTTTCTCGGGAGCCCAAGGCAATGCCTGTTTAAAACTGAGCAATGTTGCGGGCTGTGATTCGGTTTTGGTTGTTGGCAGTGGCATTTGGCATGCCGCCAAAAGACACAGTATCACCCCTAAAACACATTTGCTCACAGGGCCTGCCATGCCTTTAATATTTCTGCGGGGGAGGGCACGCCATAGAGAACTTGCTTGCCAATACACAGGCAGGGCACAATTTTTAATTGGTGAAGCTGCATCAACTGTTTGAGTTCGCTGTTTTCAGCATAGCGAAAAACAAAACCGGGAACCTGCCCAGATAATTGGTTTAATTGCGCTTCCAGAGCGGGTTTACTCAAACAGAACAGATCACAAATCACAATCACTTCGGGTTTTTGCACCGTCTTGCTCCTTTGCTTTGAGATGATTATAATCGCAAAGCAACACCAGAGAATGTCAGCCAGCTGATAGTTTTGCTGTAAACTTGGAACGGGTAGTTAAAATTTGAGTTTGAGGAAGCTTTATGACCAGTGCCTCCGAGAGCAAGCTTTGGTATCTTTCACAGATCAACCTCTTTGCAGCCATGCTGCCCGAAGAGATGAAACAGATGGAAGCCATGACCAGCATGTGCTCGACCCCCAAATACGAACCCATCTACCTGCCCGGTGATCCCGCTGATTCGATCTACCTCTTAAAAAAAGGCCGGGTGCGTATTTCGCGCCTGTCTGCTGAAGGCAAACAAATTATCCTCTCCATTTTGGAGCCGGGAGATATTTTTGGTGAAGTGGCCCTGATCGACGACGACAGCGAGCAAGACAGCATTGCTGAGGCCATGGAAGATACCCTGCTCTGCATTGTGCGCAAAACAGATTTTGAACAATTTTTAAGCATGCACCCAGGCCTCAACTTAAAGGTGACCAAGTTAATTGGGCTGCGTCTGCGTCAAATCACCAACCAAATGGACGCCTTGGTCTTTAAAAGTGCTGAACAGCGCCTCAAAGAACTGCTGATTCGCCTGAGTCAGGAATACCCAAAACCTGTCGCTGATGGCACCTTGATCAATATCACCCTGACCCACCAAGAATTGGGTGAATTGACCAATATTGCCCGCCAGACCGTGACCGAGCTTTTGAAAAGGCTGGAAAACCAAGGCCTGATCCGTTTTGAAAAAAGGCGAATTGTGGTCTTGGCTGCGCTCCCCCACCGATAGCAGTCAGCGCTCCAGATAAATCTTGCGCCAAGGCATTGACCTTCCCATTATTGGAACCCCTAGCATGGGAGTATCATACAAAGTGAAGGAGTCTTTACCATGGCCGAAACCCAATTTGCGATCCAAGGCATGACCTGCGCCTCCTGTGTGCGCCATGTCGAAAAAGCCCTGCTTGAAGTGCCCGGTGTCAGCCAAGTGGAAGTCAATTTGGCAACCGAAAAGGCGCGTGTCATTCACGCTCCAGCTGCGACCATCCCCCAATTGCTCGAAGCGGTCGAGGACGCTGGTTACGATGCCCAGGCCCTGAGCGAAGACAGCCCCCACAACAGCCCAGATAAAACATCTGAATTGAAGCAACAATTCAGACAGTTTCAAATGGCTGCGCTCTTTTCACTGCCCCTGGTGGCCCCGATGTTATTGTTGCCTTTTGGCCTGAATCTGATGCTGCCCCCCTGGCTGCAATGGGCCTTGGCCACCCCTGTGCAATTCTGGCTGGGCAGTCGCTTTTATGCGGGGGCTTTTAAAGCGATCAAGGCCCGCAATGGCAATATGGACCTGCTGGTGGCATTGGGGACCAGTGCTGCTTATGGCTTAAGTGTTTACCAACTTTTGCGCGGTGGCCACGCCCATGCCCTGTATTTTGAAAGTGCCGCTGTGGTGATTACCCTGGTGCTGCTGGGCAAATTTCTGGAGGCCCGCGCCAAACAACAGACCAGCGAAGCCATTCGTTCGCTGGAAGCCCTGCGCCCAGACACGGCTCGGGTTTTGAAAAATGGCCAAGAGACAGAAATACCCCTGGCCCAGGTGCGGGTGGGGGATCACGTGATTGTGCGGGCCGGAGAGCGGATTCCGGTGGATGGCAAAATTACCAGCGGCCAAGCGCAGATTGACGAGGCCCTGATCACGGGTGAATCGCTGCCCGTCAGCAAAGGGCCTGGTGAATCTTTGATCGGGGGCGCGATCAATCTCGATGGTTTTCTCGAAGTCGAAACCAGTGCAATTGGGGCACAAACCCTCTTGGCCAAAGTGATCAAAATGGTGGAATCGGCCCAGGCGGCCAAAGCCCCGATTCAAAAATTGGTGGATCGCATCAGCGCGGTCTTTGTGCCTGTGGTGCTCGGCATTGCCCTCTTCACCCTGTTGGGCTGGCTGATCGCAGGAGCGGGCCCAGAGCGGGCCCTGCTCAATGCTGTGGCCGTGTTGGTGATTGCCTGCCCCTGTGCCTTGGGCCTGGCGACTCCCGCCTCGTTGATGGTGGGCATGGGGCTTGGGGCCCGCAACGGCATCTTGATCAAAGACGCAGAAGCGCTGGAGGTGGCGCACTCCGTTACGACGGTGGCCTTTGACAAAACGGGTACCTTGACCCAAGGCAAACCCGAGGTGCAGGAAATTCATGCCCTGGAAGGCAGCAAAGACGACCTATTGGTGCAAATGGCTTCCCTGCAACAGGGCTCCAGCCACCCCTTGGCGACGGCCATTCTGGCCAAAGCTGCAGCAAATGGGCTGAGTCTGAGCCAGATCACGGGCCTGAAAACCCTGGCTGGACGGGGTCTGCAGGCCGAAATCGCTGGCCAACTTTTGGTGCTGGGCAACCAGCGCCTGATGGAAGAATCGGGCATCGACCTGCAGAGCGCAGCGGGTGTGGTGGCGGCCTGGCAAAACAAAGGCCTGACCCTGGCTTATCTGGGCGAGCCCAGCTCGCACCGTTTATTGGGTGCAGTGGCCTTTGCCGACAAGATCAAACCCTCTGCCAAAGCGACGATAGAGGCCCTGCACAGCTTAGGTCTGCAGACCGTGTTGATTACGGGGGATCATCAGAGTGCGGCCCAAAGTGTGGCCCAGGAACTGGGCATTGATGTGGTCTATGCCGAGGTCTTGCCAGGTGACAAAGCCCAGATCATCCAAAAACTTCAGGCTCAGGGAGATCATGGCCAAATTGTGGCGATGGTGGGCGACGGCATCAACGACGCGCCCGCTTTGGCTGCTGCCCAGGTCGGCATGGCAATGTCCACTGGCACCGATGTGGCCATGCAGGCGGCAGGCATCACCCTGATGCGCGGCGAGCCCTTGCTGATTCCCGATGCAATTGAGATCTCGCGCCGGACCTATGCCAAAATCCGCCAAAACCTCTTTTGGGCCTTCGTCTACAACCTGATTGGCATTCCCCTGGCGGCCCTGGGCCTGCTCAATCCTGTTTTGGCGGGGGCCGCCATGGCGTTTAGCAGTGTCAGCGTGGTCAGCAACGCACTTTTGCTGCGGCGCTGGAAGCCCCAAAGCAGTGCTCTCAGCCGCCAGAAAGGCCAGTAAGCCCATGCGTTTACTTTTAATCGAAGACGAACCCAAATTGGCCCAGGCCATTGCCCAAGGTCTGCGTGAAGAAGGTTATGTCGTCGATCAGGCTTTTGATGGCCGAGAAGGAGAGCGTATGGCTTTTATGCAAGAGCACGATCTGATTATCCTCGATGGCATGTTGCCGGGCTTGGATGGCTTGCTGCTCTGCCAAAACCTGCGCAAGGAAGGCATTCAAACCCCGATTTTGATCCTCAGCGCCCGCAACCATGTGAATGATCGGATCGCGGGTTTGAATGTCGGTGCAGATGATTATCTCAATAAACCTTTTGAGTTTGACGAATTATTGGCCCGTGTGCGGGCCCTTTTGCGACGACAGGCTCCCAGTCAAGGCGTTCAGTTGCAAGCGGGGCCACTGCGCATGGACCTAAGTTGCCACAGGGTCTTCTTACAGGAACAGGAGATTAAACTGACCTTGCAGGAATACCGATTGCTGGAATATTTTCTCCAACATCAGGGACAGATCCTCAGTCGTCTTCAATTGGCCGAACGGGTCTGGGAAGATCCGGATATTTCGCTGGGCACAGTCGATGTCTATATTGGCTATTTGCGGAATAAAATTGACAAACCTTTTGGAACGCACCTGCTTCAAACTGTGCGGGGAGTGGGCTATTGTTTGCGTTATGACCACAGCAATGCCAACCCCTGAGCTCATAGGGAATTCTTAGAATTTAGCCCTAAAATGTAGAATATAACCCTGGTGGGGTGTTTCTTCAATACAATGAAATACGTGGTGATACGGCAATGCGCAGACAATTCATTATACTCACCGTTTCTCTGGCCAGTTTTTTAATCAGTTGCAATACATTGGGCCCTGTTAAAAATACGCTTCAAGAGAATATTGCACAGCCTGTTATCTCTCAGTTGCTATTTCCCCCTCAGCAGTCGATCACAAATGCTGTGCTTAATCCGCAAGAGGTGGAAGTGCGCTTGGCCAATAAAAGCATCAAGGGGATGGGGTATCACCAAGGGCTTTTGGGGCCTACTCTGATTGCAAACATGGGTGAAAAGGCACAAATCAAGGTGCAAAATCAGTTAAAAGAGCCTACCAATGTTCACTGGCATGGTTTGATTGTGCCTGCCGACCAAGATGGGCATCCAGAGCAGCTCATTGCCCCATCTGCATCACAAACCTATTCGTTTCAAATCAAACAAGCGGGTGGTCTTTATTGGTATCACCCTCATCCACATAATTTAACAGCCAAACAGGCTTATATGGGGTTGGCTGGTCTATTTGTGGTTCGGGATCCACTTGAATCCAAACTCAATCTGCCTGTTGATTCTCAGGAGGCTTTTCTGGTGCTTCAAGACAAACGCTTGGAAAACAATGCCTTGGATTATAAGCCCAATCAACAGGATGTCATGAGTGGTTATCTGGGACAGGACATCTTGGTCAATGGGCAACAAAACGCTCAAATGCAGGTTTTTCAGGGAATCTACCGCCTGCGAATTTTAAACGGTTCAAATGCACGGGTTTACAACCTTGCTTTTGACAAAGAAACACCTTTTTGGGTCATTGGTGGAGATGGTGGACTGATAGAAACACCCTATTCTTCAAAAGCCGTTTTATTGGGGCCGGGTGAGCGTCTTGATCTCTTGGCTGATTTTAGCTCTCACAAAGAAGGTAGCTCACTGAAATTGGTTTCTCAACCCTTTAACGGGGTCAATACCCAAGGTCAGCAAGCGTTCTCTCTCTTGGATATTCAGGTAGGGAAAGGCCCTGTCAAACCCTATTTGATTCCGGATCAACTGGCAACGTTGGAAAAAATACCCACGCCAGAGGGAACTAAAACACGGAGATTTGAATTACAAGGCATGAGAATGTCGGGGGTAGACGCAATGGCAGAAATGGGGCACGGCTCTATGGTGATGCCCTCAAATAGCAATACCATCATGAAAGGTATGCATACCATTAACGGAAAAACCTTTGATATGAAACGCATTGATGAAACAGTGCCCGCTGGTTCCACTGAAATTTGGGTTTTTGATAATTCCAAAGGTGATGAAATACACCCCATGCATCTACATGGCGCACAGTTTCAAATCGTCAAAAGAGAAGGTGGTCGAAACGTTGTTTTTTCTCATGAGAAAACCCGAAAAGATACAGTTCTATTAATGCCTAAAGAGAAGGTGTCGATTGCGATTAAATTTCCTGATTATAAAGGAAAGTATGTAATCCACTGTCATAACTTGGAACATGAAGATGATGGCATGATGCTGAATTTTGAATTGATATGAAACTATTGCCGATAATCAGTTTCATAAATCTTCTTCAGGAGTATCTGGTACCTGAAATCCATATGAAAACCGAGCAGGCCATTAAGCTATGAGGCTGGCTCTCGTCGTGTGCTTACTCTGTCTCTTTGCTGTCTTGCCGGGGTTGGCGGAGGAAAGCGACTTTCCGGCGCTGCTGCGGAGGTCTTTGCTGGCCAATCCCGAGCTGAAGCAAGGTCAGGCAGCTCTCGCCCGACGCCGGGCAGAGCTGCCTGCGGCTGGTGCCCTGCCGGATCCGATGCTCGAAACTGGGCTGCAGAACTTCGAATTCGCCCGCTGGAGCCTCGGCAGCGAGCCGATGAGCAATCTGGCGGTGATGGTGAGCCAGGAGCTGCCCTACCCGCCCAAGCTGGCGCTGCGGACGCAAATGGCCGAGATAGAGGTCGCGATGGCTCGTCAGGAGCTGCGTATGCGCGTCTGGCGGCTGTACCGTGATCTCAAGAGTGCTTATAGCGAGCTGAGTTACACTCACCAGGCTGAAGGACTGTTGAATGAACTAGAAAGGCTGCTGCGGCAGATGCTCAAGATCGTCGAACTCAATTACAGCGTGGGCAAGGCTATGCAGGCGGATGTGCTGAGCGTGCGCCAGGAGCTGAGCATGCTCAACGAGCGCAAAATCATGCTTGAGCAGCGCCGCAGTCGGGCCCGGATCGTGATCGAACGCGTGCTCGGCGATATACGACTGCCGGAACTCGAACGCACCGGCTGGCAGGCTCTGCCTGAGCCCGGACCACTGCCAGATCTGAACCGACTGGTTCAGGCCCTGCTTCAGGCACCCGAGCTGCAGGAAGCTGCCATGGTCATCCGCCTTAGCGAGTTCAGTGAGCAGATGGCACAGTTGGAATTTATCCCCGACCCGATGCTCAGTGGTGGTGTGATGCTGCGCGGCCCGCTGCCAGCCATGTGGAATCTGCAAGTGGGATTTCCTCTGCCGGTCTTTGCCGCGCGAAAGCAGGCACCACTGGCGGAAGCCGCCGTCGAAGCCCGCAAGGAAGCGAAAGCCCGTGCCGAGAACCTGCGGCAGAGGCTGGTGGCTCAGGTGCGCGACAACCTAACCATGATCGAGTCCGAGCTCAAGCAGGCGGAGCTGTATCGCGAGGTACTGATCCCCCAGGCCCGCTTGACGGTCGACGCCCTGCTGGCGGGCTATGTCGGCGGCAAGATCGACTTCGTCGATTTGCTCGAAGGCTATCGCCAGTTTCTGGAATACCATCTGACCCTGCCGGAAAAGCAGCTCAATGCCCAGCGGGCTCTTGCCATGCTCGAAGAGATGCTTGCTACGAGCCTGAGCTTTCGGGACCTAGACAAGGAGATCGAACCATGAGGAGCTTACATGTTTTTGGACTTTTGATGCTGATCTGTAACCTGCTGACTGCCTGCCGCCCGCAGGCCGAGTCGGAGCATGCGGGGCACTCCCCTGCCTCGACAGCCAGCCGTGCCGAACATGCAACTGCGAGTCCAAATGCCTCGCCGACCCCAATGGTGGCAACAAAAGAGACCGCGAAAGTTGCCGGACGCAGTGGGGTGATGATCAGCTCGGAAAAGCAGCAGTTGATTGGGTTGCGGACGATCCGCGCGTCGCGCCGGGTGCTTAATGCGGCGATTCGCACGGTGGGGCGGGTGGAGTACGATGAGCGGGCCGTGGCCCATGTGCACACCAAGGTCGAAGGCTGGATCGAGAAGCTCTACGCCGATTTTACCGGCCAATGGGTCAGCAAGGGGCAGCCTTTGTTGGAGATCTACAGCCCCGAGCTGCTGGCGGCACAAAAAGAATACCTGCTCGCCTTGCAGACCCAGCGCCAGCTGCGCAACATTGCCGAGGCCAGCGAGCTCGCGATCGGCGCCGAGGACAATTCCTCGCTGGTGGCGGCTGCACGCCAGAAGCTGCTACTTTGGGATCTGCAGCCAGCCCAGATCGATGTGCTTGCACGCACGGGTATGGTGCGCAAAACCGTCACTCTGTAT
The DNA here is from genome assembly GCA_050248915.1 of Candidatus Sericytochromatia bacterium. Taxonomy (GTDB): domain Bacteria; phylum Cyanobacteriota; class Sericytochromatia; order UBA7694; family UBA7694. The sequence continues at coordinate 19,544 of JBFWRL010000058.1, read as the reverse complement.
TCTCCGGCTTCGGGCTACGTGATTGAAAAGAAAGCCCTGAGTGGAATGCAGGTGATGCCGGGAATGGAACTCTATACCCTGGCGAATCTATCGAGTGTCTGGGTTCATGCTCAGATTTACGAGTACGAGCTGCCGAAAGTGAAACTCGGCCAAGCGGCTAGTATGCGTCTGTCCTATTTGCCAGGGGTCAGCTTCAGCGGCCGGGTCAACTACATATACCCGACTCTGGATCCGCGCACGCGCACGGCGACCGTTCGAATCGTCTTCGTCAATCCCCAGAACCGGCTCAAGCCGGAAATGCACACGGAAGTCACGATCGAAATCGGCTCCGGGCGTCAGGAACTGGCGATACCAGTGGATGCGGTAATAGATTCGGGCATGCGCAAACTGGTCTTTGTGACCCGCGGGGATGGCTATTTTGAACCTCGTGAAATCGTCACAGGCGGCCGTGTGGGGGATTATTACCCAGTCATCAAGGGCCTCAAGGATAAAGAAATGGTGGTCGCGGCAGCGAACTTCCTGGTCGACTCCGAAAGCCAGCTCAAGGCTGCTGCCGGGACCATGGGAGGGCACGGGCATTGATCGAGAAAATCATCGCAGGCAGCGTGCGCAATCCCTTTCTGGTGATTGTGATGGTCGCTGTGCTGATCGCAACGGGCGCCTGGTCGCTGCTGCGCACATCCCTGGACGCGATTCCAGATCTTTCTGATACCCAGGTGATTATTTTCAGCGAATGGATGGGTCGCAGTCCGGACCTGGTCGAGGACCAGATCAGTTACCCGATCGTGACCACGATGCTGTCAGCCCCGCATGTCAAGGCTGTCCGCGGCCAGTCGATGTTTGGCATGAGCTTCGTCTACGTGATTTTTGAAGACGGTACGGATATCTACTGGGCCCGCAGCCGGGTGCTTGAGTATATGAGCGAGGTGCGCACGCGTCTGCCAGAAGGTGTCAACCCGATCCTCGGGCCCGATGCCACCGGGGTTGGCTGGGGATTTCAGTATGCCCTCGTGGACGAAAGTGGTAAGCATAATCTGGCGGAGTTGCGTAGCCTGCAGGACTGGTATCTGCGCTACCAGCTCAAGAGCGTGCCAGGCGTGGCGGATGTGGCCAGCATTGGCGGCTTCGTCAAGCAGTATCAGATCACGCTCGATCCGACCGTTCTGGCGGCCTACGATCTTACCCTGGAGCAGGTGATGATGGCCGTTCGCGGCAGTAACCAGGATGTCGGCGGCAGAAGTATCGAGCTGGCAGGGCGCGAGTATGTCGTACGGGGAAAAGGCTATATCAAATCGATCAAGGATCTCGAGAACATCGCTGTCGATGTCAGCGAGGGGGGAACTCCCGTGCTGCTGCGCGATATCGCTCAAGTGGCGCTGGGGCCGGAGTTGCGCCGGGGCATCGCCGAGCTCGATGGTAAGGGTGAGGTTGCCGGTGGGGTGGTGGTGGTTCGCTTCGGCGAGAACGTGCTGACCGTGATCGAGCGTGTCAAGGCTAGGCTGGAGGAAATCAAATCCACCCTGCCGTCAGGTGTCAAAGTAGTCACCACCTATGACCGCAGCGATCTGATCCAGGGCTCGATCACCACCCTGCGTGAAAACCTGATCGAGGAAATGCTGATTATCAGTGTGATCTGTATCGTATTTCTGTTTCATGTCCGCTCAGCCCTGGTTGCGATCATCACCCTGCCGATCGCCGTGCTGCTGGCCTTTATTCCGATGTACTTTCTCGGTATTTCCGCCAATATCATGTCTCTGGGCGGGATTGCGATTGCGATTGGCGATCTTGTCGATTCCGCTGTGGTGATGATCGAGAACGCCCATCAAAAGCTCGAGGAAGCAGCCGCCAGCGGCCAGCCGGTCGAGCGGGCGCGGGTGATCCTGGAAGCAGCCCAGGAAATGGGGCGGCCGCTATTTTTTTCGCTGCTGATCATTACTGTGTCGTTTTTGCCGGTTTTTACGCTCGAAGCCCAGGAAGGCAAGCTCTTCAAGCCCCTGGTCTACACCAAGACCTTCTCGATGTTTTTTGCCGCGCTGCTCTCGATCACCCTGGTGCCGCTGCTGATGCACTGGCTAATTCGCGGTCGCATCCGGCCTCAGGGGAGCAATCCGGTCAATCGCCTGCTACAGACCCTGCTGCGCCCGGTGATCAAGCTGGCTCTGAAGCTGAAGTGGACCGTGGTGGGACTGTGCGTGGCGGGCCTGCTCGTGACCGTTCCGGTGTTTCTGCGCCTGGGCTCGGAGTTCATGCCTCCACTCTGGGAAGGCACGAGTCTGTACATGCCCTCGGTGATTCAGGGCATTTCGGTCACGGAGGCTTCGCGGCTGCTGCAATTACAGGACCGGCTGATCAAAACCGTCCCGGAAGTCGTTCAGGTCTTCGGCAAGGCCGGCAAGGCCGATACAGCCACGGATCCCGCGCCCGTGAGCATGACCGAAACAATCATCACCCTCAAGCCCCAGGACCAGTGGAGGTCTGGACTGAGCCCCGACAAGCTGATTGCAGAGCTCAACGCCAAACTCGACATTCCCGGGGTGGTTAATACCTGGACGATGCCGATCAAGGGCCGCATAGACATGCTTAGCACCGGGATCCGTACGCCGCTGGGGATCAAGATTTTCGGTAAGTCGATCACGGACATCGAGCGTCTCGGCATTGAGCTCGAGGCGCTCCTCAAGCCCTTACCTGGCAGCCGCAATATCTACTTCGAGCGCCAGCTCGGGGGCTACTTTCTCGATTTCGAGATCAAGCGTGAAGCGATTGCCCGCTATGGTCTGAGCGTCGCGGACGTCGAGACCGCGCTTGAAACGGCAATCGGCGGCATGAACGTGACGACAACGATCGAGGGCCGCGAGCGCTACCCGGTGAACATCCGCTATGCCCGCGAATTGCGCGATGACCCGGCCGAGCTCGGTCGGGTGTTGGTCACCGCCATGGGACGTCAGGTCCCGCTGGCCCAGCTGGCGGAGATCAAAATTACGGAAGGCCCGCCGATGATACGTACCGAAGCCGGTCAGTATACGGGCTCGGTCTATATCGACATTGAGGGCATGGACATTGGCAGCTACGTTGCGGCCAGCGACAAGCTGCTCAAAGAGCGCATCACGCCCCCAGCCCAAACGACTTGGCGCTGGAGCGGGCAGTTTGAGTATATGGAGCGGGCCTCACGTCGGCTGATGTTCGTGATTCCAATTACCTTGGTAGCGGTAGTACTGTTGCTTTACCTGATTTACCGCTCCTTTTCCAAACTACTGTTGACCCTGCTGACCCTGCCGATGGCGATCATCGGCTCGATCTGGGGACTGTGGCTGCTTGGCTACGATATGAGCGTGGCTGTCTGGGTTGGTATCATTGGCTTGATTGGGGTCTCTGCCGAAACCGGCGTGGTAATGCTAATTTCGCTCGATGAGAGCTATAGCACGCGGCATGACAACATTCACAGCCGCCTGGAGCTGGGTGCGCTGGTGCTCGACGCGGCGGCCTCGCGCATCAGGCCCCTTATGATGACCAATCTGGCCAATATCTTCGGCCTGATGCCAATCATGTTTGACGCTGGCCCTGGCTCGGACACGATGAAGCGCATTGCTGCGCCCATGATCGGCGGTATGCTCAGTTCGACGACCCTAGCTCTGATCGTGCTGCCAGTGATTTATTTCATCTGGCGCGGCTGGAAACTGCCCCGCCAGGCCATGCCGGAGCCTGTCCCTGCGCTCGTCCTGTCTGAGGAGGTAAATCATGAAAATACTCTCTAAGCTGCTGTGCCTGATCAGCCTGTTCAGCACCCCTGCCTTGGCGGCAGAACCTTCGCCTTCACCATCCCTGGATCCGGTGACAGTATACCGGATCGAGGCCCATTCGCCGGAGTTCATGGCTCTAAGCCAGGTAGCGTATCCCTTGGGACTGGGCTATTTTCTTCAGGACGAAGCGGACCTGGGTGGCCTGTATCTGGCCCTGCAGGGTGGAATGCTGTTGGGCGGAACACTCTGGGGAACTCGTATGGGTGGCAGCTCCTGGACCCAGATACAGCCAAATTTGAGTCTGGGCTTGTGGCTGATGAGCTTGGCCCATGTGGATGCTCTGGCGCGAGCCAAAAACGCCCGGTTGGCTCAAGATCTGAAGCTGAGTCCGGAACAGGTCCGAGCTTTGCAGGGTGCCTATCCCTTTGGTTCCGGGTTACGCGATCTGTCCGAACCGAGCTGGGAAGCCAAGCTGGGACTGCCATTGTTGCTCGCGGTCGGTGGCGATCGCCGTCTAGCTGTTGCGGCCACGCCCGGCCTGCAACTGAATTACCCGCTGGGTGCCTGGCTTCAAGTCTATACCAGTGAAGCTTGGCTTGAAAATCTGGACCTGAGCCTAGAACTGCAGGGCCTCGTGCCGCTTTGGAGTAGCCTCCAGGTTGCTGTACCAAGCCTGCCGGAACAGATGCAGACCGCCCAAAAGGAGGCGACAGACAGTCCCGGCAACGACCTCTTCAATGCGCCGGGGCTCAGCAGCAGTTTTGGGCTGGTCTATCGCGCACCGGGCCCTGTTGCTTGGTATGTCGGAGCAGGCTGGACTGCGCTTTGGCGCAGCCTATTCAGTAATCAAGCCAATTGGAGCGGCGTCACGGCCCAAGGCGGCCTGAGTCTGGCGCTAATACATGGTCTGCAGCTAAAACTAGGCTTGCAGTTAGGCTTTCTTGGCTTCAGTAGTGGTATGACGGAATTGCCAGCATTGATCCGTGTTCAGCCGGAGGTTTCTGGAATATTCGTCTTTTAGGAGGAACCCGATGACAACGCTCTTTTGCAGAAACCTAGCTCCATGGCCCAGGCACCGACCGGTGAATCTGTAATTGTCAAGATTGAGCGTTTTACCCATGAAGCGATCGCCGCCTGTACTCAGCGATAAGGGAGCGCTGGTAAGAAGGACTTTGTCGCACTTTGCTGTCGCGCAGCCACTTGGTGTTCGGATGTCGCGACTTAGGGGGGAAGACTGTGGTGGCTATTTCTGGCGCATCATCAAGGCGGTCATCGAAATCGACCTCCAGGCTAAGGTTAATCTTGATATCGAGGCCAAGTAGGAAAGCATCAAGAGCAGCCAAAGCCCTGAAGCCCGGCACGTTACATCGGAGCTGAACAACACCATTTGTGTATTTTATAATGAAAGAGTGAATACATTTATGTATTCACTCCAAAACAAAATTAACGAACGGACAAATTAAAAACAGCTGTTTGTGTGTTTTTTCCTTGATTAATTGTTATCTCAAACTTATAATTTCCCTTTTTTGAGAGAGTATATCCCACTCCATAATAGGGGGTTCTTCCTTGTGGTCTGAAATAACTTAAAGCGGTTCCTTGCTCACTGCCCAGCAATTTCTGCTCTGAGTCATACACTTTTGCACTGACACTGGCATTGCTGACGGGTTCTCCTGTATTGCGATCTGCCACATCTACCATCAAAAGATGTGTGCCCACAAACCCCAACGGTTCATTGTGTTTACTGGTCATTTGTTGATGATGCTGGGTGACTGAGTGCAAATCTACACTGACATGAAAATTAGAAAGAACTTGATGAGACTGTCCCTGATGATCCTTGAAATCACAGGCTATTACAGGAGCAGCGACCATACCCAAGTTCATAATTCCCAGTGTAACAACAGATAAAAATTGAAAACGTGATTTATACATTGTTCATACCTTCTTTTGATTGCTTTTTTGTTGAACTTATCCTTGCTACCATCAAGATTAAAAGAATCAACAGAACAATTCATTGATGTATTTAAACACTAAATTTGATATTAATCAATTTCAATATAAAAAAAACATATAACACCTTTTAATCATTGTAATGCTTTAAAACTTTCCAATCATTGTAATATTTTGAGATTTAACCAAACACAAGAAACTTTTTCATAGAAAATTCAAAGAATTATTTGTTAGATTGATTTTAATGACATCACCTCCATTTTTGTTAGATAATCATTCTCCTTAATTTAAGAAGAGGTTTAGATGAGTTTTTTTTCAAAGATTGCAACTTTCTCGTTATCAGTTTTGTATTTAAATGCCTGCGCAGCCCCTTTTCTCATTCCAAATAATCAAACCTTGTTACGCCAACAAAATGTGTTGACAAAAGAAACTGTATTTGTTGTCAATGGTGCAGATGCAAGCCTATCAGTGCTTGATCCAGAAGGCACAAAAGTGATCAGCAAAATTGCTTTGCCATCGGGTTCTTTTCCCCATCATGCCTATGTCAGCCCCGATCGGAATACCTTGGCGATCAGCCTTCCGGGCATGGATTTTAGTGGGGGGCATGGGGATGGGGGGCATGGAGATATGCCTATGCCGGGCCGTATTGCACTCCTGGACCTGAATTCTGGGCAAATAAAAAAGATTAAAAATACGCCCGCCATGCATCACAATGCCATTTTTAGTCCCGATGGCAAAGAAATCTGGGCTGCAGCCATGGAGAGCAATGGACGTGTTTTTGTCTATGATGCAAATAGTTTTGCTCTTTTAAAAGAAATTCCCGTGGGCCAAAAGCCCGCCGAGGTCACGTTTTCTGCAGATGGTCAAAAAGTCTTTGTGGCCAATGGGGGCTCCGATTCAGTCAGTGTGATTGACCCCTTCAAAAAAGAAGTCATCAGCACTTTGGCTGTCGGCAAAAATCCGGTTGGTGCTTGGGTTGGGAGTGACCAACGGATGTATGTCGATAACGAAGAGAGCCAAAGTATCAGCGTTATTAATAGCCGGAGTTTACAAATTGAACAAACCTTGGCTTTGGGCTTTATGCCTGGCATGGCCGCTCTGCATTCTAATCATCAAGAACTTTGGGTCAGTGATGCCCAAAATGGCAAAGTTGTGGTGTTTACCCGCTCGCAAGAGAATCAACCCTTCATACGCAATCGGGAATTAATAACCGGAGCTGGGGCCCACGCCATTGCGTTCAGCAAAGATGGCAAAAAAGCCTTTGTCAGCAATCAGGAGGCGAGCAATGTCTCTGTCATTGATGTCAAATTATTTAGAAAAGAACGAGATCTCAAAGTGGGCAACAAACCCAATGGATTGGCCTTGCGCTAAAAATCACCAAAGGAAATCACAAAATGCGCTTTAAACACCTAAACAATTTGCTTTTGAGCTGTCTTATCACAGGAGGAACTTCATTGTTGATGCCTGTATTTGCCCACAATGGGGTCGAACACGGGAGTATCAAACACCGAAAGGTTGAAGGCACCGATGTTTTGTTTGAAATGCACACACAATCAGAATTTAAAAAAATAGCCATGAGTGGCGCTCAATCTTTTCACGGCAGCCATGTTTTGGTTGTACATCTCATGCAAAATAAACAGCGAGTGAACCATGTCCAAATAAAGATCAAATTGATCGGCCCCGATCAAAAAACCGTTGGCGCAGAAAGTGGGCAAAATATGGGGAAAGTAACCTTAAAAAATAAATCACCACTTTATGCCGCAGCCTTTGATTTGAATCAAAAAGGCAAATATATTGCGGTTATTTTGTTTAAAACAAACAACAAACAGGCCCAAGCTAGCTTTGAATTTCGTCTCTGATGTACTGAAATAATGCGGATTTTTAGACTTTGGATGCTTGTGTTTTCGTTTTTGCTCTTGGGTGTATCCAGTGAAAGCAAATCAATGCCCCTGGCAAAAAATTCCTCACCAAGATTGGCACAGACAAAAATGCCTGATCACGATGGGATGGATATGTCAAAAATTACGCCAGAGCAAGCCGTTCAGTCTTTGCCTAAACCCATACACCTGAGTGATATCAAGGTCTGGGAGAGTGTGCGAGAACATGTTCATAACAAGTTGGTACATTTTCCTTTGGCTTTGGGTTTGGTGGCTTGTTTGTTTTGGCTACTCAGTTCTAAGCAGCCTGAATTTCAATCTCCTGCAAAGCTTGTGCTTGTTTTGAGTGCCACAACAGGGTTGTTGGCTGTGATAACGGGTGAAAATCAAAAGCAGGTATTTCAAGACTCCCCGCTTGTTGAAATCATGCAGTGGCATGAAAAGATCGGCTTTTTTAGTTTGTTTCTGTTAGTAACAGGTTCACTCTGGCAATGGTTTCAGAGTTTTCGTAAATTTATTTGGGTCTATGTGGGGTTGATGGTTTTTGCCCTCTTGTTTACAGGCTTTTTAGGCGGGCTTTTGTCTCATTCACATCTCGAACCTGTCAATGAGAGTCAAAATCAGCAGGAATCTTTTTAACCATGAATATTGGCCAGCTTGCCAAAGCATCGGGTGTCAACAGCAAGTTAATTCGCTATTACGAGTCGATTGAGTTGATTCCTGCCGCACAACGCACCGATTCCAATTACCGTGTTTATCGCTCAGAAGATGTCCATTTACTCAAATTTATCAAACGCTCACGCAATTTGGGTTTTAGTATCCCCGAAATCGAAATTTTATTGGGGCTCTGGAATGACGCTGATCGCTCCAGTGCAGAAGTTAAAGACTTGGCGACAAAACATATTCTGGCCTTAGAGGCCAAGGCGCAAGAAATTCAAACCGTACTCAAAACACTCAAACAACTGGTTGAGAGTTGTCATGGCGATACACGATCTGAATGTCCTATTTTAGAGGATTTGGCTGATGGGCATTTATAAAAAAATAGGGGTTTTGACACTCCTTTTGGGCCTCTTGACACCTATGCCTGTTTTGGCCCAAAGAGGGAGAGGCACACTGCTGCAACGCTTTGAATTAAAAGATCAAAATGACAAGGCCGTTCCTTTTGGTTCTAATTTTGCCAAGAAAGTGACTTTGGTTGTTCTAACCAATTATTGCTCTGTTGAATTGGCGGGTGTTTGGAGTATTCCTGTTTATTACCGTTTTCACAAGAACCCCCATTTTCGCTTTGCTTTTATTTTTAGCAAAACCTGTTTGCCAGGATTTATTCCCAATGGTTTTATTTCCAGCTCCCTTCAGAATGCCGTTGAAAGTTTAAAACTACCCTATATTCTGGTTGACTGGGATAATACAGTCACTCAGCGTCTGGGTGGTAACGACAAATACACTCAACTCTATCTGCTTGATGGGCAAGGTGTTATTCGCTGGCAATACAGGCTCAAAAACCCCATGGCATCAACATTTGTGCTTGAAAAAAATATCAAGGAGCTGCTCCATGCGCAGAGATAAAAACAGAGATATCAGCCTTTTGCTATTATGTGGTTCAATCATTTACAATCATGAACGGTTAGTCAGAAAAACAAAGATTCCTCACTGAGGAACCTTTGTTTGTAATCAATTCAGATAAACATTCCTCAATATGGAAAGTTTTCGGTCTTATAAGACTATTTATTAAGTTAATCTAATTTAAACAAGATTTTAAACTTAAACATCTATATAAAATACAGTTCCAGTTAAACCAAAGCTTCTGCACATTAGAATGTTTGACTTTGTTATTCATAAAAATTGAATGAGGAATCTTTACAAATGCCAACAGGACAACTCAATGAACGCAAACTCTTCTTTCAGGGGGGCCATCAAAATGTCAGCACTTTTTCTTGGCTGAGAGAAGATGTCACCCAAGCTGTTGGTATGGTTCCAACTGTTTCATTGCAAAGCCTGCACCCTGTTTGCAAAACACGATTTTGCCATATTAAGCTGGAAAGCTGTAATCCTGGGGGGTCTATCAAAGAAAAAAATGCAGTGTACCTGGTTGATGATGCAGAGGCCCGAGGACTACTCAAACCAGGTGGAACAATTATTGAGTCCAGTTCAGGTAACTTTGGTATTGGCTTGGCCATTGTTGGGGCTGCACGTGGTTATCGGGTAAAGATTGTCGTGGATGCTAAAACCGCACCGCCCATGCGCCGTATGCTTTTGGCTTATGGTGCCGAGTTGGTTGATGTACCACTCAGTGAAGCTGATGCAGGAGGCTCTATGCAAAAAGCCCGTATGCGGAAAGCAAAGGAATTATCTGAGAGTACTCCCAATTCATGGTATCCCTGCCAGCATCTCAATCCAGTGAATACGGATGCCCATGCTTTTTATACGGCCCAAGAAATTGAAAATACCTTTGGTGACAGCTTAGATGCCGTTGTAGTTGGTGTCAGTACAGCGGGACAAATCATGGGCATAGCCAAACACCTCAAGAAGCGCTATCCTTCTATTCGGGTGATTGGAGTAGATGTTTTGGGCTCTGTGATCATGGGTACTCCTGCCAGTCCTTATAAAATGACGGGTGTTGGCTTGTCGTTTATCCCTCCTAATCTGGATTACCAGTTACTTGATGCCGGTTATGTTGTACCTGAGTCCCTCTCTTATACTGTTTGTCATGCTTTGGCACAGCGTGAAGGGTTGTTATTGGGTGCTTCTACAGGTGCAATTGTTTCTGCAGGTTTACACTTGGCGACACAAATGACTCCAGGCAGTCGTATATTGATGATTAATCCTGATCGGGGAGATCGCTATCTCGAAACTATTTATGATGCAGATTGGCTCGCTCACAATGGTTTTGAAATTTATCCATTTGAAAGTATTCCTTCACATATTGCCCGCTTAAATCCAATTCGCTTCCCCGTATAAACAGATATAGGATTGGGGAGCCAGTCTCTTTACCTAATCCTATTTTTTTGATAATGACACTTTTAATGATAATGAACGATAGCCTGTGAAACAGACAAAAGACGGTCCAGGATTGACACAACTTCTGGGTAAATTTGTACCTCTTTCTCTTTCCGATATCATCATGGCAATGGGAGATCCTCTCCAAACCATGGCTTTGTCTCGTTTGCCTCAAGCACCAGCTACCTTAGCAAGTTTAGGAGTCGTCAAGTCAATCGCTGTTTTTCTTGAAAGTCCCATTATCATGATTCTGCATGCTTCAACGGCATTGGGAAAACAGACTTCTTCACGAAAAGCGCTTTGGCGCTTTTCACTGCTCTTAAGTAGCTTATTAAGCTTGGTTTTCACTGGATTGTGTATCGGTCCAGTTTACAATTGGCTACTGTATTCTGTTTTTGGGGTCAATACTCAAGTTGCAGAAATAGGTCGAACAGCGTTTTTAATGATGATAGCTTGGCCTTTTGTTATTGCCTGGCGGCGCTATTTTCAAGGCTTGTTGATTCGCAGCGGAGACAATAAATATATTGGTTACTCCAGTTTTTTGCGTTTGGGATGGGTGATAGGCATTCTGCTTATAGGTGTTTCATTAAGGTGGAATGGGGCTGTATTAGGTGGTTTAGCCTTGATCGGTGGCGTTTTTTGGGAAGCACTTGTTGTAACTTGGTTTGCTCTACGCTTAAATGTAGTTTCAAAAATTGAAGCACTCAACTTACCCAAAGATTCAACCTTGCCAGATGACTTAAAAAATGTTGCCAAGTACTACATGCCATTAGCCACAACCATGATTCTTGTTTGGGGCGGTCGGGCCCTTTTAAGCGTTATGGTAGCACGTTCTCTAGACAGTACGGTGGCCTTGGCTGCCTGGCCTGCTGCATGGGGCTTGGTATTGGCTATTGCAAATGCCACCCGCATGGTGCAACAGATTGTTATCTCTCATGCTGAACAGGTCAAACTGAGCTTAATCGTGCGTTTTAGCTTTATAGTTGGGTTTTGCTGTAGCTTAGTCCTCGCATTTTTGGGATGGACTCCTTGGGGTGAAACGGTCTTACAATTATACTTGGGACAGAATCACGAGCTGTTAGAAGCTGTACACCCGGTTATCTTCTATGCTGTATTATTCCCGTTGTTTTTGGCTTTTCAAAACGCTTTGCAGGGTTTGCTGATTAACTACCAGCAAAATTGGCTCATTAATTTGGCGACTCTGATGGGTGTTTTATTAATGCTATCGCTGTGTTGGTTTTTTGTCAGTACAGGACAGCCTGGCGCATTAAGCGCTGCTTGGGCCATGCATTTAGGTGCACTGGTTGAGATTTTTTTATTATGTGGCAGCTTGGCCTGGGTTTTGCGGCTTCACAGAGTCGGACATGAAATCTGATACAAACGATCCGTTTAATGTCAATCAGAAATCGAAACCGCAGCACACATTTTTTCCAAAGAATCTGTTAACGCCTTTATTTCTTGAACATGTTTTAATAATCTTTGCAGATGTCGAGTGACCATTTCTTTGGTATTCTTACTGGCCTGTTTAGGGTCTCGCCAAAATGCAACCAATTCATTTATTTCTCGAATTGTAAAGCCCAAATCACGGGCGCGCTTTATCAGAATCAACACCTCAATATCAGCCTCATTATAAATACGGTACCCCCCCAATGTGCGGGTACCACAAGGGAAAATCCCAATAGACTCATAATAGCGAATTGTTTTAGCGCTAATGCCAGAGACCTGAGACAGTTCACCGATCAGCATATAGCTTGCCTCTTTTCACAATTAATGACAAGATTTGCTGCAACAAACATTTTGTTTATTTGCTGCGAGCGCGAAAGCTTCTTGCCCTTCTTGATAGGCAAACCACATAATTCCCAAAGCGCCAATGCTGTCAGCATAGGCAAAACCTGTCCATTGATAAGTTAAACTAGAAGCCAACAACAAAAAAGAAAGATACAGACAGGCGCGTGTACAATTGGCATCCGCTCTAATTGGCGATGAATTAAGCTTTTCAGCTATACAGAGCTTTGCCCTCATAAGGGAATACATCGTCAAAATAGACAAAGCAGAGATAACGATGCCCCAAAATGTAGTATCAGGCTTGTGGCTTTGAAAAAGATGAATCAGAATCAACAGTGCGGTTCCGGCAATCAAAAGATAAAATGAAGTCCCCGTTATTCTTAGGGCCAGAGTTTCAAAACGGTCTCTTTCCTGTGTATTTGGCGAGTGTTGAAGGCGCAGCACCATGTGTAAAACACCAACTCCTGACAAAACTTCAATAAAACTATCGAGCCCAAATCCAAAGAGTGCCAAGGTTTCATCATTAAAACCAAACCAAACAGAAATGACACCTTCGAGCAAATTGTAGAACACGGTGATGCCAGCCAGAAAAAGGGCCCAAGAATACCACTTTGCAAGCAGATTTTTATTTATTTGTTCATCAAAATGATCTTCGTGTGTAATTAAATTAAGTGACATTAGAGTGTGCATCCTTTGTTTAAATCACAAATATTCAAAAGAGATTGTTCCGTTTCAAGTGTGCAATGTTGAATTCCAAATTCTTGATTCAAAAGCTGACGTACACTGGCAACAGTACCGAAATTGCTTACATCATCCATAAGTTGTAAATGAGCTGTTAATAAGATCTGTTCCCCAGTTAATGACCAGACATGCAAGTCATGCAATCCCATTACGCCCTCAGTCTGTAAAATGCGACGCTCAAGTTCACTTAGCTCGATCTGAGGAGGAACGCTTTCCATGAGAATATGCCAAGTTTCGCTCAAGAAGGACCAACTTGTTTGTAGAATCAAAAAGGCAATCAGTAGACTCACCAAAGGATCGGCATAAGTCCAACCCGTGAATTGAATAATTACTGCGGCGGCAATAGCGCCAACAGATCCCAATAAATCTCCCAATACATGCAAAAATGCGCCTTTGAGATTAAGATTTTCACTTGCCCCTTGCATTAATAAACCCGCTACAACCAGATTTACCAAAAGCCCAAGGCTAGAAATCCAGAGCATTTGCTCTGAATGAACTGTCACAGGAATCCAAAAACGGCTCAATGCTTCTTTGAAGATAAGCACCGAGATAAGCACAAGTGTAATTCCATTTGTAAAAGCGATCACGGTCTCTGCACGCCTGTTTCCATAGGTCCGACGTTTATCAGCCTTGCTTCTTCCCAAATACAAAGCCCAAAGTGCCAAGCCCAATGAAAGTGCATCATTAAACATGTGACCTGCATCTGAAAGTAAAGCAAGGCTGCCACTGAACAGCCCTCCCATAATTTCAGCAACCATAAAGACACCAGTTAGAACAAGAGAGATTATCAGAACTCCTTGATGATTCGGGTGATGAGAATGGGTGTGGTTATCACTCATGGGTGCGCTCCTCTTGCTCAGAGATGGAATAATCCTGGACAGGCTCCAAATCATCTGTCAGGACTCGCACCGTAATCAGAGCTTGCTCAAGTACGGACTGGGTTTCAATCAAATTGCGGCGAGCAGTAAAATAGCCTTGCTGACTTTGTAAGACATCCAGATAATTCGTTTTACCTGCTTCAAAGGCAATTAAAGCGATTCGAAAGCCTTCCTGAGATAGTTGAAGCTGTTTCTGATAGAGTTGCCAGCGCTGATAAGCGCTTGTGTATACTTCATAAGCACGAGTTAACTCAGCGTTCAGTGTTGCAAGTTCCTGCTCCCGTTCTGCAGCCAAACTGTTCTGGCGCAGACGGGCTTCTTCAATCTGGCCTTGATTGCGGTTGAACATTGCCAAAGGCAGACTGATAGAGGCTGTCATTCCCCAATCCCCCGGTGGGTGATAACGCAAACCCCCGGAGGCAGTCAGATCTGGGGTCGTTTGAGCCTGAGCAGTTGTCAAGGTTGCTTGCCTGATTTGACTTTCAAGCTGCCAACGTGCCACCTGTGGGTGTTGTGGTAAACGCTGTTGATAAAAGGTCAATCCAGATAAAACTTGAGGAGTATCATAAGCACTGACATCCAGCATATCTTTTAGCTGGTATTCTCCCCAAAGAGCCGAGAGTTCAAGCCCAGAAATCCGTTGTTGGGCGGCCATTTCTTGAACTTCTGCTTCAAGCATCAATACCTGTTGACGGGCTTGCAGAGCACCAAATGGGGCTAGTTTACCTGCCTTGACACGGATTTCAATCAGAGCAAGTGTCTCTCTGGCATTGACAAGCAATTCATCAGCCAAATTTATACGAGAAAGAAAATAGCGCAAGCGACTGTAGTTCAGATAAACATCACCTGCCAAATGGCGCTGCTGAATGCGGTATTGCCACTTCAATAGCTCAGGCTCTAATTCTGCCAAACGCTTTGCTTCCGAGAGTTTATCTCCCAAAGGCAAAATCTGAACCCATTCAATTGTAAATTGGGTAAACCGATCATTGGTCCATGCTGCGGAACCAGCAAAGTCTTCAGCAGTCAAACCCAATTCTGGGTTTGGCAATAACCCAACCTGAAGCCTTCGGGCTTGTGCTTGCCTGTATTCTCGACGTAATTGCCGCAAAGTAGGATGATATCGCCAAGTACGCAGCAAAGCCTGAGAGGGACTTAAATGCTGTTGGGTTTGGGCCGAAGATTGAGGCAAGGGCAACCCAGGCAATGGAAAAAGGGATAGAAATAAAAATCCTGCCAAAAGAATGAGTCTATTTTTGCTCATCTGTATTTTCCTCTTCGAGGGAGATTTGAAGCAATTCCAATTTGGGAAACGCCTCTCCCAAATCAGACGCTGAATCACCACTATTTAAATGTGGTGCTGGGCTTTTATGATGGAAGAGCTGATAGAGAACAGGCAAAACAAAGAGAGTCAATAAGGTTGAAGATAAAATCCCACCTATGACGACCGTGGCCAAAGGACGCTGAACTTCAGAGCCTGTTCCTGTAGCAATGGCCATTGGCACAAAGCCCAAAGAAGCTACCAAAGCTGTCATCATAACTGGTCGCAAGCGCGTCATTGCTCCTTCTAGCAATGCGTTGTAAAGGCTCAATCCCTGGGCTCGGAGTTGGCGAATAAATGTCAACATGACCAATCCATTCAGCACAGCAACACCTGAAAGAGCGACAAAACCGACACCAGCAGTGATTGAGAAAGGCAAACCGCGCACTGCCAAAGCCGCAATCCCACCTGTAAGCGCCAAAGGAACACCTGAAAATACCAAAAGAGAATCTTTTATGCTGTGTAGTGTTGCATTCAGCAAGAGTAAAATAAGCACCAAAGCCACTGGAACGACAATTTGGAGTCTTCGGGTGGCAGAGATCAGGTTTTCAAATTCTCCTCCCCATTCCAACCACATACCAGCAGGCATTTTGACTGTGGATTTAACTCTTTTTTGAGCGTCAGAAACAAAGCTGCCAAGATCTCGGCCCTGAACATTGGCACTTACAACAACACGCCGCTTGCCATTTTCGCGACTGATTTGGTTTGGTCCTTCGATAATTTCAACGCTCGCCACCTGAGAAAGGGGGATATATGCAACTGCTTGGCCTTCAATTTTGGGCAAAGGCACAGGCAGTTCACGCAGACGTGACGCGTCTCGAAGATACTCTGCCGGTAGGCGTACCATAATTTCAAAACGTCGGTCACCCTCAAAAATTTCTCCGGCAGGCAAACCTGAACCCGCAGCCTGAATAATTTCTTGAATATCCCTCACATTCAATCCATAGCGGCGCAAACTTCCAAATTTAGGCTTGATGGTTAATACTGACAAGCCGCTCACCTGTTCCACCTGTACATCTTTGGCTCCAGCAATCTGAGACAAAGTATTTGCAATTTTTTGGGCTTCTTGGCGCATCAAATCAAGATCCTCACCATACACTTTGATTGCAAGAGCCGCACGAACACCTGAAATCAGTTCATTGAAGCGCATTTGAATCGGCTGGGCAAATTCGTAATTATTGCCTGGCAGGTCTTGAACTGCTGTCCGAATTTTATTCACCAACTCAGATTTAGGCAGTTTGGGCATGGGCCACTCAGAACGGGGCTTCATGATGATATATGTATCAGCAATGCCTGGCGGCATTGGGTCAGTTGCTACCTCAGCTGTACCTATTCGAGCGAAAACCTTATCTACTTCTGGTACTTTTTTAAGACGGGTTTCAAGTGCTTCCTGCATTTCTATAGATTGACTCAGGCTCGTACCAGGAATTCGCAAAGCCTGAACAGTCAGATCCCCTTCATCAAGGCTCGGAATAAACTCACTTCCCATCTTTAGGGCAGCAATCCCGCTTAGAAAAACTAACACCCCAGCAGAAACCAGAACCACAGCCCGATTGGCCAATGCCCAACTCAAAGTTGGCCGATAAAGTTGTTTACTCAAACGAACAATTACATTTTCTTGTTCAGCTACCCGGCCCCGCATTACCAGCGCAATCGCGGCAGGCACGAAGGTGATGCTTAAAAGCATGGCTCCTGCTAAAGCTACAACCACAGTCAGAGCCATCGGACGGAACATTTTTCCTTCAATGCCTTCCAAGGTCAAAATGGGCAAATAGACGACCATGATAATTAACTCACCAAATAACAAGGCCTGTCTTGCCTCTTTGGATGCCTCCCAAACGGCATTGAGGCGCTCCTTGAGATTCATTGTGCGACCAAGTTCATGTTGACGTTCACTGAGATGGCGCAAACAATTCTCAGCGATTACAACCGACCCATCCACTATAATGCCAAAATCCAACGCTCCCAAGCTCATCAAATTGGCACTGATTTTACCCGCAAACATACCAGAGATTGTCCAGCACATTGAAAAGGGAATCACCAAAGCAGTAATCAAAGCCGCTCTAAAATTGCCCAAGAACAAAAACAAAATGACTACAACCAACAAAGCACCTTCAACCAGGTTTTTTTCAACAGTGTGAATGGTCTGATCGACCAGGGTAGAGCGATTGTAGACAGGCACAGCACGAACTCCAGCAGGTAAACTGGCATTGATCAGATCAATCTTTGCGTGTACGGCCTCAGAGACTTCCCGGCTGTTTGCCCCTAAAAGCATCACTGCTGTGCCTAAAACCGTTTCTTTTCCATCGCGGGTAGCTGCTCCTGTACGCAATTCCCGGCCATATTCAATCCGAGCCACATCGTTGAGTGCGACGGGAGTTCCTTTGACATTTTTAATCAAAATTCGGCCCAGCTCATCGCGGTCGTGAATACGACCAGGTACACGTAAAAGCTGCTGAGTACCATAAGATTCAAGATAACCTGCACCCACATTGGCATTATTGGCCTCAACAGCCATAACCACATCACGAAAGCTCAATCCATAGGCCTGTAATCTATCTGGTTGAGGACTGATCTGAAACATCTTGCGATAG
This sequence comes from Candidatus Sericytochromatia bacterium, assembly GCA_050248915.1. GTDB lineage: Bacteria > Cyanobacteriota > Sericytochromatia > UBA7694 > UBA7694. The sequence continues at coordinate 1,670 of JBFWRL010000058.1, read as the reverse complement.
CCACCAATGGTATTTACCTCTGTAACACCAGGCACAGTCCTGATTTGTGGGCGAATAACCCAGTCTTGAAGTGTACGCAGGGCAAATAAATCATAGGGGCTTCCATCTTTTTGACGAGCCCCAGGCTCAGCCTCCACTGTCCACATATAAATTTCACCTAAGCCACTGGCAATTGGCCCCAACTCTGGTTCAAGGCCAGCAGGCAGTTGACTGCGTATTTGTTGAAGCTTCTCATTCAATAACTGGCGGGCAAAGAAAATGTCCGTACCCTCTTCAAAAATTACCGTTACTTGAGAAAGCCCATACCGTGAAAGTGAACGTGTACTCTTGAGTTTGGGTAGTCCTGAAAGCGTTGACTCAATCGGAAACGTGATTTGTTGCTCAGCTTCTTGCGGGGTATAACCCGGTGCGCTGGTATTAATTTGCACTTGAACATTGGTAATATCAGGAACAGCGTCTATCGGCAAATGTTGAAAATTATAGACCCCCAGCAAGGCTATTGCGGCAACGACCAGCAGCACAAACCAGCGCTGCCGGATTGAAAATGCAAGTATCCGGTTAAACATGGTTGTATCCTTTAATGGCTATGACTGGCCGTTGATTTTTCGATTTCGGCTTTTAATAAGAAGCTATTGCTTGAGACATAAGCCATACCTGCTTCAAGCCCCTCACGCACCTCAACCCAATTCTGACTGCGACGACCCAGCTCAACAGGAACCGCTTGTAATGCTTCACCATCACGTACAAATACAACGTCTTCTCCTTCCAGTGCCTGTATAGCAGCAGCAGGAACAGCCAATGGAACTCGGTAAGGATTGCTTTGAAGCTGCACAGTGACAAACATGCCCGGCTTCCAAATCCGCTGAGAATTCAAGACCTCTGCATGGGATTCCGCAGTACGGCTAGATTCATCAACAGTGGCTCCCAAATGACTAACAATACCGCCTGTTGAGTATTTTCCCGTTTGCGAAATCACCTCAACACGCTGCCCCAATCGCACACTTTCAAGCTGAGATTCAGGAATCATCATTTCAGCCCAAACCTGGCTCAGGTCTGCAATCAAGAAGGCATCAGCATCAGCCGCGAGAGACTCTCCTGCGGCAATATGTTTGGAAATAATCGTGCCATGTATCGGCGAACGCAATTCATAGCGAATAGAAGTGCCTTTTGTATTGAGGCCCAGAGACTGCAATTTTTGACGGGCCATGTCTGCTGCAGGAGCCAAAGATCGCATATCTTGTTCCCGTTCAAGCAATTGTAGGCGTCGGGAACGCTCAGCTTCTTCAATCACAGCTTGATAAACTGAACGGGTTTCTAAAAAAGTTTGTTCAGCTTGTTGGTATTCTGCTTGAGAGGTTACTTTCTGAGCCAAAAGAGTTTTTTCGCGCTGGTAGTTTTGATTTGCCAAACGCCATTCAGAATATGCTTTGAGTAAATTTTGACGATCTGTTCCTATCGCCAATCCAAGCAATTCTTGGTGTAAAGATTCAATGTTTTCGCCCTTTTGAAGCCCACGAATCAGACGCGAGGTATTGTTAAAAAACCCCCGTTCATCGTCATAGCGTTTACGCGCCTGTTCATAACGCAAAGAAGATTGTTGATAATCTAAGCGCAAATCCCCAAGCTCTCTACTTTCGACGACAGCTAAAAGCTCTCCTTGAGAGACATTT
>JBFWRL010000057.1:0-29905 GCA_050248915.1 Candidatus Sericytochromatia bacterium | reverse complement strand
TAATGGTGCTCAACCCCCTGTTGCCGGTGGGCGCTTATCGCATGGATGCCCAGGGAGAACTAAGTCTGAACTACGGTCTGCAGTCGGACAATCGCAAAATTGCCCCCATGTTGGTGGTGCGGGTGGCCCGTTTATTGGGTTTCTTTTATGAAATCAACCAGCCTTATCTGACCCAATTGATCTTGGGAGAAAGTGACTATCACGAGACAGTCGCACGCTTTGAGCAAGAATTTGGCAAAGTGGCACCACGTTCAGGGGTTTAACTGCGCAAAAAAAAGGGAAAAAGTGCGTCAGTTTGAGCAGACAAACGCCGATGAAGAAGATATAATAATTATTAAGATTAGATTATGAAGGCGTTAAATTAATGGAACCCACGTTGGTCCTGGAAACAAAGAGCTTTGCCCTTCGCCTCTACAGCCTGCTGCGCGATCTCGACCCTTCGCGCTGGGGCAGTGTTCGCAAACAAACCCTCAAAACCCGCATCGTTGAACTCGAAGCCGAAGTCCATGCCCTCTACGATCAAATGCAAGGCGTCTTCCACAGCCTCGAAGACGGTTCCCACAAAGAGTATCCGCTGACTGCCCTGCGCGAAACCCTCAAACAGGTGGGCCAATTGTTGACCCAACTCAAAGCCGTACAATTGGATGACCACCTCTCTTATGTGAGTTTGTATAGCCTGAGCAAACGCCTGCAAAAAGCCTATCAGCGCCTGTCGGTGATGATGGAAGCCTGCCAGACCCCCATTCCCCACCTGCGTCCCACCAATTTGACCCGCTCGGTCTTCCATGCCGCCAATGGGGTCTCGATTTTGGCCATGATTGCGTCAGTGCCTAGCTTTGGTTGGATGTTTTGGATTGCCCTGGCCTTTTTGGTCTTTTGTGTCGCCACCGAAACCGCCAAACGTTTCAGCCCCGAGGTCAAAGCCAAGGTCATGCGGGTCTTTGCCCCAATTGCCCACCCCCACGAGTATGACAAGATCAACTCGGCCACTTGGTATGGCGTCGCTCTGCTCCTGCTTTCACTCATGCCTTTGCCTTTGGGCATTGTGGCTGTGGCTGTGTTGGGTTTTGCCGACCCCGCCGCCGCTTTGATTGGCCGCAAATACGGCAAAATTCCCATGCCCGGCAACCGCACCCTGGAAGGCAGTTTGACCTTTTTTGTGGTGGGCACCCTGGCAGCCAGTATCAGCCTGAGCCTGATGCACCCCTTGCCTTTGGGCGTCAATTTGCTGGTTTCTGCCGCAGCCGCTTTAACAGGCGCACTGGGTGAATATTTGGGCAAATACCCCGATGACAATCTGAGTATTCCACTGGCTTCTGCAGGTGGTGCCGCCTTGGCCTTAATGGGGCTGGGGCTGCTTTAACAATCAAAACGATCGAAACAAATCAAGCAGTTCTTGAAATGCCGCATCCTGCTGCTGATACGTAAATCCGTAGCCATCGCCATCCACCGCATAGCCATTGGGCTGGGGCCCCCAAAGCATGGCCCCGGCACTGCCTGCCTGCTGGGACGCCTGAATTTTTTCTTTCAGGCGTTGAATGGCGGCCTGCCGGTTCACAGCGGGGTCTGTCGGACTCAGGCCCAGACTTGACTTGAGACGGTCACTCACAAAAGACTCTGGTTTGGACTCCGTGCCGCCCCCCCGCACTTTGACACCGATTTCCCCCAGAAAGAAGGGCTTGTTCAAGTCACGGGCGTAGCGCATTTCATCAGCAATACTGCCTTCAAGGGTGTCGCTGGTGTAGTCATGGGTCGTGGCCACGTCAAGATTGGGCAAACCGTACAAATCTTTGTATTCATGGCCCTCCATGCCCGTCACTTCTTCACCGTAACGTCCAACACTGCGGGTGCCGAGACCAATCAGGTGATGGGGAACAGGCTGACCGGTCTGCGCTTCCCGTTGGGTGTATAAATCACGCATCCGGGTGGAGACATCATCCGCAAATTGGCGCAAGGTCTCAGGCTGCGCTTCGGGTTCGTTCATCAATTCCCACATTAAAATTTCAGGGTAATCTATCACCGCTTCAACTGTGGCTTTGGCATGCGGCCAATAGTGATGTTCAAAGTCTTTGCGATACCAGGATTCATCTTTGTTATACGCACTGTGCTTGGCTTCTACGTGAGACCAATGATTGCCCAGCACCGGAATAAATTTCATATCGAGTTTCATCTCACGGGCCGTGTCTAAGACACGCTTTAAGTCCTCGGGCTGATGTTTGCTGAGAGAGAGCAAACGAACGCTGTTGACGCCGGTATCTGCCAATAATTGCAAGGTCTTTTTGAGTTCTGCCGGACTGCGTTGCCCGACTTCAACCAGGTCGTAGACATTCATCCCGCGAATCGTGAACGGCTTGTCATCGAGCATCAATTTACCCGCTGAGCTGTAGACAACCCCTGGATGGGCTTGGGCAGTCTTGCGCTCAGCGCCCCAATTATACAAGGTTTGAGAGCTGCGCACGACCGCAGTGACTTTGCCATCGAGCAGATCATTCTGGCCTGCAAGCAGGCGTTTGGCGCTGTCGTCGGTCAGTCGAAACAATTCATAATGGCCATTGCGGTGCACAATGGCTGTTGGGTAAGACAGATTTTTAGCGACAGATTCAGCATGGGTAAAACGGCTGAAGGCGTTATCGCCGCTCGCATGGTTTTTGAGATCTGCGAGGCTTAATTTTTTGCCAACGCCCCGAATGCCTTCGGGGTTATCCAGATTTAAAACTTGATGATCTGCACCGACAAATTCAAGCACAATTTGTTGGCTGTTGGACGCAGATAATTGGGATAACTGGGCCTGATCCGCTACAGCGTGCAGGACAAAGTTCTGTCCTTCTTGAACAATCACTTCTTGACCTGGACGCGCTTTGGCGACAGCACGGGCATCTTCTAAACGGCTGAAGCCATTGCCGTTGGAAGCATAAGGGGCTAACTCTGATTGACCCAATGGGCGGAGAGGTTGATTCATCATGTAAAGATTATAACCGTTTTTGCAAGCGCTCTTGTTAGCGATCTTGTGAGCGAGATTCCTCCAACCATTCAAGCGGGCGTCATCCCTCTCATTCTCTCACCGCTCTTGATTCCCGCTTGGGCCCTAAGCTATAGTAAGGCCAGCCCAGCAAGGACAAATGCCTGCCCATGACCCGTGTCGGTTTGCTCTATGTAGACGATTTTTTTCAGCCCCGCAGCCAGCGCGTGGGCTCTTTGGGTTTGGCCTCGATTGCCGCCTGGCTGGAGCAAGAAATCCCCGGTGTCGAAACCAAAATCGGGATCACGGCCCAAGATATGCTCGACTTTGAACCTGAGATGGTGGGCATCTCAGCCTATTCTGAGACCCTGCCCGCCGCTCTGGAGCAGGCCCGTTTGCTCAAGCAGCACCGAGATATCCCGATTGTGCTGGGCGGGCCACACATGGCCACCAATCCCTTTGATCTGCGCCCGGAGATCGACATCGGTGTGGTCGGCGAAGGCGAAGAAGTCATGGCCGACTTGGTGCGCGCCTATCAGGCCAATCGCTTGGTGCCCAGCCATTTAAAGACGATCTTCGGGCTGAGTTTTCGCGATCAGGGCGAATTGGTGCAAACCGGGCGCTGCCCGCCGATCGAAAAGCTGGACCGCCTGGCCCACCCCAATCGGCAGAAGATGTTTGCGCCCTTGATGGCCCATTTTTCGGACTTTAAACCGCTCTTTCATGTGCATACCGCGCGGGGCTGCCCGTATCGCTGCACTTTTTGCTCGGCCCCCTTGGTCAATCCGAGTTGGCGCTTTCACAGCCCCGAATGGGTCGTGGCTGAACTGGAGAATATCGCCCGCCACTACCCGGATTGCGACCAGATAACCCTCTCCGATGATCTGTTTACCCTCAAAAAAAGCCGCCTCGAAGAACTGGTCAAAGCGATTCGCGCAGCGGGCCTGCACAAACGCTTCTTTTTTCTCTGCTCCTCGCGCTCAAACACGCTCTCCCCGGAGATCTGCAAATTGCTGGTGGACATGAATATGTTGCTGATCAGCTTTGGCATGGAGTCGGGCTCAGATCGGGTGATCAAAGCGCTCAAAGGCGGCGGCACCAGCCACAACGACTACCAGCGGGTGTTGGAACTCTGCCAGCAGCACGGACTCTTTGCCCACGGCAATTTTATTATTGGCGACCAGCAAGAAGACAAAGCCGACTTATTGGCCACCTGGGATCTCATTGCGGGCAATAGCGACCGCTTTGCCACGGCGTATGTCACGCATATGACCCCATTCCCCGGCACCGCAGTCTGGGACAAAGCGGTTGCCGCCGGGCGCTTTGTGCCCGCTGACGTGGACTACCGCCTGCTCAATCTGGAGTTTGACCCAGCCCAGACCCTGCTGCTGAGCGAACATTATTCGCGCGCATTTTACACCGAGGCCCACGGGCAGTTTAAACGCCTGAGTGAAAACCTGAGTGGGCGCTTTACCGAGGAATCGGGCCTGATCAAAGATGTGTTGGCCCAAGAGCGCTGGGAATTGCCCGAGCGCCTGATGGCCCTGTTGAGCGAAGCCCAGATCACCCATTGCCGGGTACTCAGCCCTTTTTATACAGGTTTACCGGCCCAATTGGGGGATTGCCAATTGGAAAGGGTGAGTCTGGCCGATTTACAAGCAAATCCAGGCAGCAGCCCGATTTTGCTCTACCACCAATTGAGCTGTCTGCGCGATCCTGCGGCCTTTTTGGCCAGCCTACCTCAGGTGCCCTTGCTGAGCTTGGATTACAATATGGGCCAGTATTACCATTGGGTGCTGCTGCTTTTGGGCCAGTGGCAAGAGGGCCATTGGGGCGGCAGACAGCGGCATTTTCTCAGGCATTTTACCCCCAAAAGCCTCAAGGCCCTGTTTCGGGGCCTAGGCTACCAGCTCAAAGACAGCCTGAATTTTGACTTTCGCATCCCGTTGCCCGAGGCCCCTTTAAAGTTGCTGCGCCAGATTGCGCCGCTTGAAGGGCCCGAGACCTTTGCCTGGCTCAGTTATTGGCAGCAAGAGGATCGGACGGGAGCTCAGACTGGGGCTCAGACGGAAGGCATTGCAAGTTCAATTGAGTAAATTGCGCAGCCGGGCCGCCGCCTCTTTGAGAATCAGGCGCGCCAGCGGTTCTTGCAAGAGGGGTTGCTCGGGTTCGGGGTTTTCGAGGCGCTGAATGCGATCCTGGGCCAGCCCCAATTCAATTTGCGAGACCAGTATTTCGGCCTGCATCAGATCGCGGCGGCGAATGCGGCAGAGATAGCGCCCCTGCAAACTGCCCGGCAATTTGCGCAGGGCCTGTAAATTGCGGGTTTGAATCTGCAACTCAGCGGCCCGCAGGCGGTGGGGCAAGAGCCGCAATTCCACCAAATCGCGGTAGGGCACAAACAAAGAGCGGGCGCGTGAACGCACCAGCCCCAAAATATTTTCAACGGTCTGAAATTCAATCGTCAGCCCCTGGGCTTCGACCCGAATCAGCCCCGCCACACGGTAGAGCATAAACGAACGCTCAAAGGGCACAATCAAGGTATCGTAATCTTGGAAAGCTGACATGGCATCCTTTTAGAAGGGAATTTTTGCGCAGGGATATGCGTTATAATACCACGGCATGGCTTGGAGGCACCCCAAAAATGGACAGCGCGGCATTACTCGAACAGGGTCATTTGGCCTATGATCAAGGCGATTTTCAAGCGGCCTTCACATTTTATACCCAGGCCCTGGCGCAAGAACCCGACTCCGAAGCGGCCCATTACAATCTGGCCAATGCCCTGATGCAGCTCAAACAGCCCAAACAGGCCCTGCCCCATTACGAAAACGCCCTGATTCTCAATCCCTTTCGTGCCAAAACCTACAACAATATTGGCCTCTTGCACAAACAATTGCAAAATTGGGAAGAGGCCGTGGTCTGGTTTCACAAAACCCTGGAAGTGGATCCCGCCTATTTTCGGGCCTGCAATAATTTGGGCAATCTCTATGCCAGTTTGGGTGAAGCCGAACAGGCCGAAAGCTGGTATTTGCGCTGTTTGGTCTTAGAGCCCCGCCATGTCTCTGCGCTGTTTAATTTGGGGCATCTTTACCACGAGATCGGCCGCTATGGCGAAGCGGCAAGGCTCTACAGCAATTTGCTCGATCTCGATCCCCACAACGCCCCCGCCTGGTGTGAGTTGGGCTTTTTGGCCCAAGAGGCTGGCGACACCGCCCAAGCCCTCAATTGCTGGCAACGGGCCCTGGAGGCCAACCCCGACCATGTGCCCAGTCTGGTGCATTTGGCCCGCCACTGCCAAGAGAGCGGCCAACTTGAAATGGCCAAAGAACTGTATACCCGCATTCAGGCCTGGGGTGAGCAGAGCGATGGTGTCTGCTGGAATTAATCTCCCCTGAAATGACAGGGCTAACAGGCCACATACCTGAAATAGATCGGGTTGCCAACCAGCCAATGCAGTGGGTTTCCAACAGCCCCTTGAACGGTGGTTATATAGACATATTCCTCTACACCCACCAAGCCGCAAGTGATCCGTTGAAAAGGTTCGTAGACAATATCAACCTCGCCGGGGGTTGTCACGGCCACGCCCCAGTAAATGTCATTGCCATTGGGGTTGGAAACATTGCCATAATAGGTTTGGTTAAAATGCAAATGTGTTCCAACCGGCACAGGGTTGCCCAAAATATCTTTGATATTGCGAATGGTAATCGTGCGTTTGGGGCTGCCTGCGGTCACATGTTGAATTTGTGGATCAAAAGAATAGGCGTGAACGGCATACAAGCGGCCATCGAGGGTGTTGCCTGCTTGCGGAAAGAGCTGTTGGCCACAATAATAGCCATAGCCAGGTTTGTTGGAGTTGTATGCCGGGTTGCAGACCTGCACCTGAAAACTGGGGGCGTTGGCATGGGGCCAGGTAAACACATTGGGCAGACTGTTGCTGAAGTCGTAGGTGTATTCATACGGCGCAATCGGGGCATTCAGTTTGGCTTGGATATGAATTTTGCCATTTTTGACCGGCAGAACCTGCTCCACGGTGGTCCATCTGCCGCCATATTGTTGGCCGGTTTCGGGGTGAATCATCGTCAGGTCGGGATAGAGCCCCAATTGTGTGGGCACGAGCTGAACATAATAAGGGGTGCCATCGGGAGCAGGCTGCCCATTGGCGTCTTTAACGGTGATATACCCATCCACCACATCGCCGCCATTGGCAAAGATCGTGGGTTTGCTAAATTTGACCACTTCGGGAAAAGGTGAGGTGTAATTGATCAGGTTTTCAATTTTAAACTCACCATCGGCACTTTTAAACAGGACATCGAGATTGCCGACCACGAGATTGGCTGGAACGGTCATAGTCAGAAGATGATCATCCACGGCTGTGAGGACGGCATTTTGCCCTTGAATTTCGATAGAGATATTGCGTGTGCGGGCATTGGCCGTATAAAAGCCAATCATGTCGCCCGCACGGGCCGTGATCGGGGTGGTGCTGTTGGGATCGTAAAAAGCGTTGAGCCCATGGTCGCCAGGGGTTGCTCCTGGTGGGGGCGGGAGGAGGGATAGGCGTGTAAAACCAATATTTGCAGGAGGTTTACCACCATTGGCCATTTTGACAGCTTCGTAGGCATTGACCATGCCAGCAATATGCTCACTGGCAGCAATCGATTGTGCTGTGCAGCGTAGAATGCGGCGGATTTCGAGCGGTTTCAAATTGGGATTTACTGAAAGCATTTGAGCTATTACACCACCCACAATTGGGGATGCTCCAGAGGTTCCATTAAACCGAGTATAAAAATCAGACTTCGCGGGGTCCTCTATTTTGAAGCCTGTTGTCCAAATATGGTCTGCGGGCCCAGATACATCTGTACCGTGGCCATCGTCAGTTGTATAGATAGCTGCAGGATTACTACATTCCGTCGAGGTCAAACGATACGGTGCCGTTGCAGGATGTGAGATGCCATGGTTATAATCGTCTCTTTGTCTTGTTTTTCCATCAACTCTCACTCCTCCCACAATAATTGAACCGAAATCAGGCCAGGGCAGCTCGTATATAATACCTTTGCGTTGTAAGCGCGCAGCCAAATTAAGTGGCCTGGGGGAAGATGTTCCCGCTGGCGTATACCATTGAGGTACTGCGATATGTTTAGAAATATCAGCCCCTGAAAGTGGTTTTTCGGGAGTTGGTGCTGAATAAAGACTGCTGCATTCATCAAATTCTTTTTTTTGACTTGGCCCATCTTCAGGATGTATATGATCACAAGTAGAGTTACCTGCTGGTACAACAACAGCAATACCAGCACTCACAAAATCAGAAATCAGTGCTCTAATAGCGGGATTCATCATTTCCGCAGTCCCAATTCCGTTCCAAACTTCAAGTACAACCACTTTGATATCTGGATGATGCTGTCGTAATAATTCCATGGCATCAGCAGCGGGTTCACAATATTCAGGTTTTCCGACTGAATAACGATTAAGGCAATTTGCAGGAATACCTATTCTTTCTTTGGGCTTTGCTGGGTTTGTATACTCTCCATAGGATTGTACAAAAATCATTTTTGCCTCATAAGCAATACCTGCTGTCCCTTTTGCCAAAGCCGCATTGCCTATTTTGTTATCTCCTTGGGCAGAAATAATTCCAACAGCAGGAGTTCCGTGATCTAAATGCGTATATTCAGAAGGGATTTTGTCTTGTTGCAGATTGCTTAATACTTGGATTGGGTTTATTCCCTGTTTATTAAAAAAATCTTCATGGGTTTTTGCTACCCCTTTTAGGCCTTGATGTTGAATGCCTGAATCCAAAACGGCTATTTTGACATTGGGATTACCCTTGGTATAAAGCCAAGAACCATCTGTCCCAGCCACAGGGTCAGACATCACACGGGTATTTCTCAGCCAGGTGTGATAGGTAAGGCTGAGTGCTGGACGTGTCGGTCCATCTGAATTCTCGATATATGAATGAGTAGATTTTAAATACTCATCATCGGGAGTGCTTGTATCACTTGCCTGAACAGGTAAAATGGTTGGGAATGCCTCCTCAATAAACGGAAGTTGGCGTAATTGATCGATAATAGCCCAAACATCTTGCTCTGCCGAAAATTCTAATTGATACATTAAGCTGGTATTGATAGTTTCGACACCAAAAAAATTCTGTGTACGTATTTCAGTTTGTTCTTGCTCTTCAGGCGATTTGCTTAAAGCTGGGTAAATTAATCGGGGAGTTAAGCTGGGCAATAAACGATTCAAAGGCGTTAAGCTGATACCTGTTAAGTCTGTGAATTCTTGACTCCCACTTGCGCCATTCTGAATGCGAACGCGCATCCCTTCCATAAATTTCAGTCCCACAAGATGTTTATTGTGTTCCATTGCCCGAACCACTGGGCTATCTGGAATATCGCTAAACATAGCGCCAGGAATGTAAATGGGATCCATCAGACCTTCTATCGAAACTTCTACAGAACTTCCGATTACTCCATTGAGCTCTATTTCTAATGTGTTCGTGCCACTGTGAGCCGTAAATACCTGTTTTATATTGTCTGGGGTTTGCGTATTTAAATTTATATTCAAAGGCTGTTTATTGACAAAAATATCTGCTTGGTTAACTCTGGGGGACCCGTTGGGGCCATTGATGATATTTACAAGAATGCGGCGTTTGAGATCGGCTGTTTCGGCAATATTAAAACTCAGAGTGTGGCTGCTTGAATTTCTCTGAATAATATGCAAAGTCTGTGCAGGCAAGATATTTTTACGAACAGGTGTTTGTTGCGGTACTGTAATTTGCTCGATTTTGCAGCGTTGACTTGAATCATTGGCATATGATGTGACTGTTTGTTGATCCAATTTCCAGCTTATGCGTTCGGCATTAAATCTAATCGCCAAAGGATTGTTGGGCCAAGCGGGGGAGTTTCCTACAGGAAAGACAGTGGGTTGTCCACGATCCTGATAATCTCTGCGGTTATTTTGATGCTCGTCTTCTCTGTCTTGATCCCGATCTTTTTTGTTATCATCATCTCTTTTCTGGGTGGATTTTGTCGAGAACCCTTTATCTCGGTCATTATGGGCATCGCTGTAATAATCTTCATTTTTATCAAAGTTGGATTCTCTGCCTGGATTTTCAAGAAATTTGTTTTTCTCTCCTACAGGTAAGGTAATTGTTTTTCCTGTTGTATTCTGGTAGCCAAAATAAGCAGTAAAAGAACCATCAAAATTAGGTTTGACACACGCTACCAATGGTTTTAATTCTCTACGCAAATGGGCAATACTGAAATCGCCAGATGAAGAGCTGCCAAGCCAATTGTTACCATTGGGTCCTGTCTTTTGACAGGCTGTGAGTAAACACAGTCCTGCAATTATCAGAATTCTAAGCCAAACCATATTTTTTCCTCTTATTGCGATTTTTCTGCGTAAAGCGTTGTGACATAGCCCTCTGGGGTGATTTTTCGAATAGCGTGGTTGCCCGTGTCTGCGACATAGAGATTATCTTGTGCATCGATGGCCAAACCCAAAGGGTATTTAAATTGGGCTTCGTGGGCCGGGCCGTCTTTGATGCCAGGAATGCCTGAACCCGCGAAGGTTTCCACACGGGCATTTTTTTTGGACTTGTCTGGTTTGATGCGAAGGATCATATGTTCATTTGTTTTGCTCAAATAGATATCTTCATGGCTGTCTAATTTGATATCGGAGACAATATTTTCGCTGGGATAATAAGCGGAAGGCGGGTCAAATTTAAATCTCCAAGCGGGATCTTCGTCTGAAACTGGGTAGGGCAAAGGCAGCGGAACCGTTCCCCACAAATAAACTTGTTCACGCAAGACCGCAAACTGAGGGTATCGAGAGCCACTTCCCCCGCCTTGAATCTGGATCACTTTTTGATAACTCTGTGAGTTGATCCGTTTGTTTACCGTGCGGTAGCCATTTTCGGGGGCCCCCTGCATGCTGAAATAAACATCGGTATTTTCGACATACAATTGGCTCGGTCCCCGGACAGAAGAAAAAACAGGTCCGTCAGAACTGAACACATCGTCATTGCGCTGAGATTCTTTGATCTCACTTATCTGCTCAACACTTTGCGCTGATAAATCCAAACGGTAAATACGGTGACTCGATGGCGCACTGACATAGAGTCGGCCTTGATTGTCGATTTCGATATCCTCTCCCAGCTCACAACTCAAGGGAGGGTTTTGATTAAACTTTAAAAGTTTTAACTGGCCTTGAGAATTCAATTGATGGATATATTTGCGTGGTAAAACAGGCGTATACGGCGTTTCTGTATTTTTTTCTATATCTTTAAGACGTTTAGAGGGGAAAGAGGAAGAGCAGTCTGTAAATTTTAAATAATAGTAAGGTTTAGTCGAATAAAAATCCTCACAACGCTTAGAAACAATGTATATTTCGGAACCATCGGGTGTGACCGTTAAATCCACAGGGTATTTCAGATGAGATTCAAGGGTTTTAAAGTCTGTCCAAAGACAAACATCTCCATTCGGACGAACTTCCCAGGCCGGTGAGGGGGTGCTTGTCGGCGAAGGCAGGGTTGAGGCAACTGAAACAGGTGCTTGGGTTGAAATTGAAGCCGAGGGTTTAACTGGAGCGGGGCCAGAATTGGATTGGGCGACACAACTGAGCAATCCCAAGCTCACAACGAGTCCGTATACACTTTTCATTTATTTATTTCTCCACCTGTTGAAATGCCCTTTGAGGGGTTCTACCCAAAAGCCTAACACGGCCCAAGAGAAGAACAAGGGCAGAAGTCGGTGGTTGAAATTGAAAAGAAAGATTAGATACAGGGGGGGGGTATAATGGGGGTCAAACCAGAAACAAAAACAGACCCCCAAACAGAACACAATCCAGCAGCGAATCTCATCAAAATGACCTCGAAAAATGCTGAGAGGATAATAACCCAAATCTTGACTTCTGTCAAACAAGAGTTGTATTTTTGTCTTTTTTTTGTCACATTTCAATCACCCGCCTCAAGGTGCTGAACTTTTTGTGCAGAGGTCACTTCTCGCGTATGATGGAGAAAAGCGCCGCAAAGAAAGGAAAGCGGGAATGCCCCGCACCAGCTATGAATCAACGCCCACAACACCTCTTGCCAGGACTCGTCCTGCTCTTACTGCCCACCCCTGCCGCCAATGCCGCCGTCTCTGCCCCTATCTCAGCCAACCATGGCATGGTCGCCAGCGACCACAAACAGGCCTCCGAGGTCGGAGCCAACATCCTCAAACAGGGCGGCAATGCGATTGACGCTGCGATTGCCACCTCTCTGGCGCTTTCGGTTTTGCGCAACCAGAGCACAGGCATTGGCGGCGGCGGCTTTATGCTGATTCGCCTCGCCAGCGGCGAAACGGCGGTGCTCGACTACCGCGAAGTGGCCCCGGCGGCTGCCCATCAAAATATCTACCTCGACCCGCTCGGCAATGTCGTGCCCGGCCTGAGCACCGTTGGTTACAAAGCGGTGGGGGTACCGGGTCTGCTCGCAGGCCTGCAAGCGGCTCACCAGCGCTATGGCTCACGCCCGCTCAAAACTCTTTTTGCCCCTGCCATTGCCCTGGCCGAAAAAGGCTTTGTTGCCGACGCCCATTTTCGCGAGGCCTCCGAGGTCGCCCAAACGCGGATCAAAGGCCTGCAAAGCAAAAACCAAGCCGAATTTGAAAAGGTCTTTTTTAAACCCAGCCCCCATAAACAGGGTTACAGCCCCTATTTGCTCGGCGAAAAGCTCAAACTGCCCGATCTGGCGAAGACCCTGCGCACCCTGTCCGAAAAAGGCATTTCCGACTTTTATACCGGCGGACTCGCTCGCCAAATGGTGGCGGCCATGATGCAAAATGGCGGGCTGATCAGCGCCCAAGATCTGGCCAATTACCGCGTCACCCTGCGCAAGCCGCTCAAAGGTGATTATCGCGGCCATACAATTCTGACCATGCCCCCGCCCAGCTCTGGCGGAACAGCCCTGATCGAAACCCTCAATTTGCTCGAACCGCAAAAACTGGGTTGGAACAGCTCGGGATTTGGTTCTTCGGGCTATGTCCACCGCGTGACCGAGGCCCTCAAACACGCCTTTGCCGACCGGGCTGAATTTTTGGGCGACCCCGCTTTTGTGCAGGTGCCTGTACAAGAACTCACCAGCAAATCTTATGCGCAAAGCCTGCAAAAGCGCCTGAGTGAAGCCCAAAACCAGACCCTGCCCCGCAATTATTATGGCAAAAAAGGCCTGAGTTTCAGTAGCAGCCACGCCCCCAGCGAAGACCATGGCACCACCCATTTTTCGGTCATGGACCGCTTTGGCAATGTGGTCGCCGCCACCGAAACGGTCAATACCTATTTCGGTTCACTGACAGTGGTGCCGGGCACCGGCATTCTGCTCAACAATCAAATGGACGATTTTTCGAGCAAACCGGGTGTGCCCAACGCCTTTGGCCTGATTGGCAATTTTGCCAATGCCATTGCCCCTGGCAAAAAACCCCTCAGCAGCATGACCCCCACAATTGTGCTCAAAGGCGGCAAACCCTTTCTGGCCGTGGGTGCTTCAGGGGGGCCCCGGATTATCACAGGCACCTTGCACACAATCTTAAATGTGATCGACTTTGGCATGAATATCAATGAAGCCGTTTCGGCCCCGCGCTTTCACCACCAATGGGTGCCCGAAACGCTGTTTATTGAAAAAGACATGCCTTTGGATGTGCGCGAGGCCCTCACGGCCAAAGGCCATACCTTGCAACTCGGCAGCTCGGAGAGCACGGTTCAGGCGATTCTGGCCCAAGGCGGACGTCTGACAGGCGCTTCGGATCCGCGCAAAGGTGGGATGCCTGCCGGGCATTAAATCGCGGCTTGCCCTTGTCCCCCATGCGGCCTGCGCTTAAAATAGGGAAGTCGCCAAGCGAAATCGGCAAAAGAGACAAATGCAAATGAACGACAGCAGCAAAGTCGCTGCTTAAGGGGGGGTGTCATGCAGGTTTTGGGTCTCGATCTGGGCAATGCCAAACTCAAGCTCTGTTTGATCCGCTTTCGGGGCGATCTCGCAAGTTCTGAAATTGTCTGGGCCTCTCAGCCCCTGCCCCTGACCAGCAACCGCCGCGAAGACTTCGAGAGCGGCATCCCCCTGGCGCTGATGGCCTTTTGCCTCAAAAACAGCCTCAAAATGAGCGAAATCGACGGTGTTGCGGTCTGCAGCAGCCATTCGTACAGCTATGATCACTTCCATGAATCGGTCGATCATTTGGTTGAAATTCTGGGCAAGGTGTTTCAACAGTGCCCGGTCTTTTTGGTCTCGGCCCTGGGCACACTCACCCCACGCGAAGCCATTTCCGCCTTGCCCCCGGCCGAGAAATACCGCTATGTCTTGACCAATTTTGTCGGTTCTGCCACCCTGGCGGCCCGGCAAATTCAAAACGGCCTCTCCATCGACATTGGCACCACCACCCTGGATGTGATTCCGATTGTCAACGGGCAGATCGACCCGGTGGGTCTGCAAGACCCCGATGGCTATTTGCGCTTTCGCTACAGCCACAACCGCATTCACTGGCTGGGGCTGACCATTGTGCCCCTGCACAGCCTCTGCGAGCGGGTGGAATTGTCGACAGGCAGCTTTCAAATTGTGCCCCGCCATTACCGCAGCGATTTGATCTTTGCCCTTTTGGCTGAAAGCGATCCGGCCCTCTTTGAAGAACACGCCTATGGTCAGTCGTTTCCCAGCCCCGAACGGGCCCGCAACCAGCTCTGTCAATTGATTGGTCTCGACCCCTTTTGGGTTTCAGAGGCTGAGCTGCTGGAACTGCGAGACTTTCTCTATCGCCGCCTGCGCGACAAAGCCGCTGCCGCGATTCAAGCGGTGGCCCATGATTGTTTTGGCGGGGTAAAACCCGAAGCTGAAGTGGCGGTTTATGCCTTGGGGGAATCGCTCTTGGCCCGCCCGGCCCTGCTGCAAGCAGGTTTTGCCCCCAGCCAATTGCGTGGATTGGCTCTCAAACGTGAACAGGGCCTGTGGAGTGCGTCTTCGGTTTTTGCCATGGCCCTCTTGGCCCTGGAAAGATGCACGGGCCAAAGATTTGAAATAGAAGGAACCGCCTTATGAGCCTTGTGCCCCAAGATAAACTCCAAAACCGCTACCAGATCGAAGCGGTACTCAATCCCTCTCCGCTCAACCCGACTTACAGCGCCATCGACTTTGAGCGCAATGAATTTGTGATTGTCAAAGAGCTGCAGATCGAAGCCCTCGACGATTGGAAGCGCATGGAATTGTTTGAGCGCGAGGCCCAAACCTTAACCCATCTCAACCACACAGGCGTGCCGCGCCTGATCGACTATTTTAAAAACGAAGCAGGCACCCGGCTGTTTTTGGTGGTCGAAAAAATCCCAGGGGTTTCACTGGCCACCATGCTCAACAATGGCTGGCGTCCCAGCGAGGGGGCGGTGATTCAAATCGCCCGACAGGTGCTCGACATTCTCGAATACTTACATGGCCTGAATCCACCAGTTGTCCACCGGGATATTAAACCTTCCAATCTGCTGCGGGACGCCGAGGAGCAGATTCATTTGGTGGATTTTGGGGCGGCGCAGCACCTCTTGCATCCCGAAGGGGGGCGCACAGTGGTGGGCACCTTTGGCTATATGGCCCCCGAACAATTTGCAGGCAAAGCCGAGCCCGCCAGCGATCTCTATGGCTTGGGGGCAACGTTGATCCACCTGCTTTCGGGCCGCTCACCCTCTGAATTGCCCCAAGCGGGGCACAATTTGCAATTTCAGGAATACCTCTCCTGCTCGCCTTTGCTGATCCAATGGCTGGAGGTCATGGTGGATCCGCGCCTGACCCACCGCTTTCGCTCAGCCCGCGAGGCCTTGGCCGCCTTGGAGAGAGCCGCCAACGGCCAAGAATTTAGCCAAAGTGAGCGAAAAACCAATCCCCCGCCCGCGCCGAAAAAGAACCAGAACACACTTTTGATCGCAGGGGGGGCCTTGGTGGTGCTCGTGGGTGGCCTGCTGGCCCTGAGTTTGGTCAAACAGCGGCCCTCTCCCCCCCAAGAAGTGCACCATGCCTGTTTTAGCGCGCCACTGCCAGCGGTCAAACCCGAAAGCAGCCCCGAAGCAGAGGCCTTGCGGGCAGATTTTTTGGCCAAATTCCCCCAACCGGCTTGGTGGGAAGACACCCCGGCTCCCCGCTTGGCGAATGTCGAAGGTTTAAATACGCTCTGGCGCTGCAAACCCTCCCGTTCGGGCCCCGACTTGGAAATGTTCAAAGCCAGTTACCAGCTCATCTTGGATTTTCCCAGCGATGACAATTTGGTGGTCAATGCCATTTCTTTTCTCAAGTCCAGCGATGAAAGTTATCCCTCTTTGCTGGATTTGCAGCGCTTTGCCATGGACAAATATTTTTACCACCAGGCCCCCGAAGGCTGGGACAAACCTGGCCGGGTGGTGGCAAATATCGCCCTGGATCTGGCCCAGAGCCTGAATCAGAAAAATGCCTATGCCGAAACAATCGAGCGCCTGCAGCGCCTGCTCTCGGAACGTGAAAAGGAGATCAACGACAACCACCTGCAATTGATCACCAAACACCTGGCTTACGCCCTCTGGAAAAGTGGAAAAAAGCCCTTGGCCCTGGAAAAACTGGATCAAGCCCTCAAAAAATACCCCGAAGGCAGCTGGCAAAAAGATCTGCAAAAACTGCGTTTGCAGATCGCAGAGAGTTGAGGCTGCGTGACTCCCTCTCTCCCTTGTGATCATTTTGTCGAACTGCTGCGCTGGCGGGCCCAAAGCCACCCTGAATTGGTGGCCCTGAGCTGGTTTGCCGATGGAGATACCCTCAGTTCTCAGCTCAGTTATGCAGAACTGGATGCCTCTGCCCGCCGCTGGGCCGTTCGGCTCTTGGCCTTGGCCCCCCCCGGCAACCGGGCTCTGTTGGTCTTTCCACCGGGCCCAGAATTTTTACAGGCCTTTGTCGGCTGCCTCTATGCCGGTTGGATTCCCGTGCCCGCTTACCCCCCCGAACAGCACCGCCTGGAGCACAGTCTCAAGCGGCTTTTGGCGATCATTGCCGATGCCCAGGCCCCCGTTGTGCTCACAATTGAGGCTTTTCGTCAGATGGCCGAGGGCCTGATCCAGCAATCCGGCCAAAAAGACTTACAGACCCTGACCTGGCTGACCCCCGCAGATCTGAGCAGCAGCGATCCTGAGCGCTGGCAAAGCCCCGATTTGGGAGCTGAAAGCCTGGCTTTTTTACAATACACCTCCGGTTCAACCGCCCTGCCCAAAGGGGTGATGATCAGCCACAGCAATTTATTACACAATCTGGCCATGATCAAAGCGGGCTTTGAATTGGGAGAATGCAACGACACCATTGTCTGCTGGGTGCCTTTTTATCATGATATGGGGCTGGTTGGCCATTTGCTCGAATCGCTTTTTGTCGGTGGCCATACCGTGCTCATGAGCCCCTTGGACTTTTTGCGCAAACCCCTGCGCTGGCTCAAACTGATCTCCGACTGGCGCGGCACCGCCACCGGCGCGCCCAATTTTGCCTATGATCTCTGTGTGCGCAAGATCAGCCCCGCTGAGCGCGACAGCCTCGATCTCAGTTCACTCAAACTGGTCTTAAACGGCGCAGAGCCCGTGCAACATGCCACCGTTGAAAAATTTATCAACTATTTCGCCCCAGCGGGCTTCCCCCGCAGCGCCATGTACCCCGCTTATGGCATGGCCGAAGCCACGGTGTTCATCAGCGGCAGTTTGCGCCATGAACGCCCGGTCTATCTGCCCGTCAGCCGCACAGCCCTGGCCGAAAACAGGGTCGAAACATTGTCTGCGCAGAGCCCCGAGGCCCAGATCCTGGTCGGTTCTGGCCGCCCCTGGGGTGACGAAGAATTGCGGGTGGTGGATCCGCAGACCTGCCAAGATGTGGGAGCAGACCGCGTGGGAGAAATCTGGCTGCGCGGCTCACATATTGCCCAAGGCTATTGGAACCGGGAGAGCGAAACCCTGGCCCATTTTGGTGCGCACCTGAATGATGGCAGCGCCGAGACCTGGCTGCGCAGCGGCGATCTGGGATTTTTGCATAAGGGCGAAATCTTTGTCACCGGCCGCATCAAAGACCTGATCATTGTACGCGGCCGCAACCTCTATCCCCAGGATCTGGAAAAACAAATTGAGAGCCTGCGCCCGGCTTTTCCCGCCATTCGCCCCGGCTGTGCTGTGGCTGTGGCACTCTCTGGCCCAGACAGCGAACAATTGGCGCTGCTGATCGAAGTCAACTTGCCTTTTGACGCAGGCGAAGATCTCTGCCAAGCCCTGGTCGAGCGGATCGAGGCAGAGTCCGAGGTTGCCCCACGCCGAATTTTGCTGCTGCCAGCAGGGGCACTGCCCAAAACCTCCAGCGGCAAATTGATGCGCCAAGCCTGTCGCCAAGCCTTAGAAAAAAATCCAGCCAGTTTAAAGGCCCACTTTAGCTGGCCGATCTTATCTACCAGCCCCGAAGCAGACAGCTTGCCCGCCCAGCATCACCCTGACTCAGCACAGCCACAGCCCGATGCGGCCCCCACAATCCCCCCCGAAAACAGCTTGGCCCTGTTAAATTGGCTGCGCCAATGGCTGGCAGAAGAATTGAATTGTGAACCCCGCCAGATCAATGTGACCCGGCCTTTGCGGGGCCAAGGCCTGGATTCGGCACTGGCTGTGCGTTTGCAGGCAGATTTGGAAAGCCATTTAAAACGCAAACTCTCCCCCGCGCTGCTCTGGGACTTTCCCAGCCTGGAAAAATTATTGCCTGTTTTGCTGGCTCCTGAAGCGGCCCTCCCCGCCAAGAGCAACGATCCAGCACAGCGCCCCTTAACCCAGGCCCCTGTGGCCATTTTGGGTCTGGCTTGCCGTTTTCCGGGGCAGGCCAACGATCCCGAACGCTTTTGGCAGAATCTGATCGCAGGTCACGATGCCATTACCGAGGCCCCCCATGGGCGCTTTGCCCGCTCAGAGGGGGCCCTCAAAGGCGGTTATCTGACGGATATTGAGGCCTTTGATGCGGCCTTTTTTGGCATTTCGGCCCGCGAGGCCGAAAGTATGGACCCCCAACAGCGGATCTTACTCGAACTGGCTTGGGAGGCCCTCGAAAATGCAGGCTTCTTGCCCGAAAGCCTGCAAGGGCAGAATGTGGGCATTTTTATCGGGCTCTCAGGCAGTGATTACGCCCAACGCAGCCTCTTTGGGGGCGAAGACCGCCGCAGTGGCAGCAGTGTGACAGGAGCGGCCCTGAGCGTGGCAGCGGGCCGAATCGCCTACCAATTGGGCACCCAAGGCCCGACCTTGACCGTCGACACCGCCTGTTCATCGGGCTTGATGGCCGTCCATCTGGCTTGCCAAAGCCTCAACAGCGGCGAGTGTGATCTGGCCCTGGCTGGGGCCGCCAACCTGATTCTTGAACCCGATGTCAGCCTGGGCTTTCAATGGGCCGGGGCCCTCTCTGCCGATGGCCATTGCAAGTCCTTTTCAGCCGCCGCTGACGGCTATGTGCGCTCCGAAGGGGCTGGCATGGTGGTGTTGCAGCGCAGCGCAGACCACCGGCCCCAACACAGCCCACTCTGGGCGCTGATCCGCGCCAGCGCGGTCAATCACGATGGCCTCAGCCAGGGTCTGACCGCCCCCAATGGCCAAGCCCAAATGCGGCTTTTGCAATTGGCTTTGGCGCGCGCAGGCCTGCAAGCCGAAGATCTGGGTTTTCTCGAAGCCCATGGCACGGGCACGCCCCTGGGGGACCCAATTGAGGTCGCAGCCCTTCACGCCGTCTATGGTCAGCGCAGTGCAGCCCAGCCCCCGCTGTATATCGGCGCGGTCAAATCTATGCTCGGCCATTTGGAAGCCGCAGCAGGCATGGCAGGTCTGCTCAAAACCCTCTTAATTCTGCGCCACGGCGTGATCCCTGCCAATTTAAACGGCAGCCCCCTCAATCCGCACTTAAAAGACTTTCTTGGCCCCTTGCAATTTCCCAGCCAAAATATCACCTGGTCGGGACGGCGTTTGGCCGGGGTCAGCGCCTTTGGTATCAGTGGGACCAATGCCCACCTGATTCTCGAAGCCCCCCCCACTGATCACCCACAGCCAGCAAAACAAAGCCCAACAGAGCCCAAACAGGCCCAATTGTGGGTGCTTTCGGGCCGCAGCCAATCTGGCCTGCAGGAGAATCTGCGCCGCCTGCAGAAGGCCTTAAACAGAGCCCGACAAACAGACTCGCCCCCACTCCCGAGCACAATTGCCACCCAATTGGCCCACCGACGCCGCCACGAAGCTTGGCGGCTGAGCTGGGTGGTTGAAAGCCTCGACGAAGGGCTTCGCCTCCTGGCAGAACCTCAGCCCCCCCCGTTCACACCGGTGCAAACGGGGCCTGGGCTGGTTTGGGTCTTTCCTGGCCAGGGGGGGCAATGGCTGGGTATGGGCCAAAGTCTTTTGCAAGAACCCGCCTTTGCAGCTGCCTTTGAGGCCTGTGCTGAGGCCTTTCAAGCCTGGTTTCCGGGGGGGCTCGCCCCACTTTTGGCACAATGGCAGGAAGATCACATCGACCAAATTCAGCCCCTGCTCTGTGCCTACCAAATTGCCTTGGCCCGGCTCTGGCAATCGTGGGGCCTGATGCCCCAGGCCGTAATTGGCCACAGCATGGGGGAAGTGGCCGCAGCCCATATCGCAGGCCTGCTCAGTTTAAACGATGTTGCCCAGATCATCTGTGAGCGCAGCCAATTGATGCAGAGCCTGCCCCCTGGCGGGGCCATGCTTTTGACAGATTTAAGCTGGGAAGCCGCCGCCCGCTGGGAAAAACCCCATCTGGTCAGGGCTGTGCAAGCCGGGCCACAACAGACCGTGCTGGCGGGGGAGGTCTTTGCCCTCTCTCAGGTCGCAATTACCCTCGAAGTGACGGGGCGTTTGGCCCGGCCGATTGCCGTCAATGTGGCCTCCCACAGCCCCTTTGTCGATACCATTCTGCCCGAAATCACAACCCGCTTGCAAAAAATAGCCCCCCAAACAGGCCAAATCCCGATGATATCCACCGTCACCGGCCAATTATTGGGCGAAGACGGCCTGGATGGCCAGCAACTTGGCCCGGCCTATTGGGCCCAAAATCTGCGCAGCCCTGTGCTGTTTCAAACCGCCCTTGAAACAGCCCAAAAAAATGGGCTTCATCATTTTCTCGAACTGGGGCCCCATCCCGTTTTGGCCCCCAGCTTACAAAGCCAAGGCTTGTGGGCCGCAGGCAGTGGCCGCCGGGGGCAGCCTGAGCGCAAGGCCCTTTTACAGACCCTGGGAGAGCTGTATAACTTGGGCCTGACGCCCCATTGGCAGGCACTGCTGCCCACAGATTATCTGCCCGCAGACCCCTTGCCCCCAGCGGCCTGGGAGCGTCAAAACTATTGGCTGGATCCCGCGCTCCGCGAAACAAAGCCTGCGCTGGAAAAAAGCATCCCGGTCTGGCAAGTCCTAAAAACAGTCAAAACCCGCCCCAGCCAGAGAACCTGGCTATTGGCCGGAGGTTCTGCCACTTGGCGTTCAAGCCTGACATTGGTCCTGGAAAGCACGGGCCTGTCTTGCCGAGAACTGCCGGCAGATCTGCTCTGCTTGCTGACAAACACAGACACGCGCCCCGAAGAGCAAGCGCGCTTGTCTGCGTATCTGGCCTCTTTGGCCGATCAAAATCCGGCTTTGCTCTATCTCGCAGATCTGGAAGGCCCCTTGCCTCAACAGCACGGGACCGCGCAAAACTTGCAGGCCCATCCAGCCCTGGCCGGATGGCCAGTCTGGTACCTGTGTTTGAATCATTGGCAGGTCAGACCCGAAGATCCGGGTCTGGCGTTTGATGCCGCCCCCAAATGGACACAGGGAGAACAGACCCATTTTTATTGCTGCGATCTGCCAGATACCCGCCCCGCGAGTTGGGGCAAATTGGCAGCCCTTTTGCAATCTCCCCCCGAGAGCCCAATTCTGGCTTTGCGCCAAGGCCAATGGTGGACACCCCCAGCCCCCCCGACAGGCGAAGTCGCAGCAAGAAAAGCAGAAATAGCCCCAGCAGGCATTGAAAAACAGCCTGTCACACAGCCTGCGGATCTGCACATGCTTTTGCGGGCTGAAATCGCCCAATTGTTGCGATTGCCCGCCTCACAACTCGATCCCAACAGCCCACTCGACACGTATGGCTTCGATTCACTTTTGGCTGTAGAATTGCGCCAGCGCCTGGAAAAGCTCACAGGCCTGAGGGCCCCCACTGAATTGCTCCAGCGGGGAATTTCAATTCAGCAAATTCAAAGCTGGATCGCGGCCCAATCTCAAGCGACCGAGACAGCCGAAGAATAAGTTTCCTGCAATGTACTGGCGCAGAATTTAAGCCTGAAAACAGGTCGAAAAATGCATTTCCAGCAGGGCTTTTTGCAGGGCAAACATCTCTTTTTCATCTTCTTCATTCTGGTGATCGTAGCCCAACAGGTGCAAAAATCCGTGGGTCACCAAAAACGCCAATTCACGTTCCAGGCTCTGATTGCGCTCCAAAGCCTGCTCCTGGGCTTTTTCGAGCGAGACGATAATATCCCCGAGCAAATGATTCTCCATGTCCTGGGGAAAAGAGAGCACATCGGTGGGCTGATCTTTTTCGCGGTATTCATAATTGAGGTGGTGAATCGTGGCATTGTCGGAAAAGGTCACGCTGACAATGGTGTCCGGGGCACAATGGGTGGACTTGCCCAGGCTCTCGAGATAAGCCACCCAGCGGTGATTGTCGAGTTTGTAGTTCAGGCGGGACAAAAGATCGGGGTCGGTTTCAAGATTAATAAATATTTCCATGGATCCTCAAAGGGCGAATTAAAATTGGTTTCAGAATTGGTTTCGTAATTGGTTTCATTATACTCCAAGCACAAAATAGCCACGGGATCTTGGAGAGCATCTCCCAGCAACCCGGCTGTCTGGAGTATAATTGAAGAACAGGCAATTAAATATGCAAACCAACCTAGATGAGACCATTCAATTCCTCAAACGACCAGGGGAAGGGTCTCTGTTTGTCATTTCAGGCCCCTCGGGAGCAGGCAAAGGGACAATTGTCCAAGCGCTTTTGCCCCGGCATTCCCATTTGACCTTGTCGATCTCCACGACCACCCGTGCCCCCCGGCGCGGAGAAGTCGAAGGCCAACACTATTTCTTTGTTTCCAAAGAAACATTCGAAAGCCGGATTGAACAGGGCCAATTTTTGGAATACGCGCTGTACAATGGCAATTATTATGGCACCCCCCGCACCTTTGTTTTAAACAAAATCGCGGGTGCTGAAGATGTGATTCTTGAAATCGAGGTTCAAGGGGGCCAACAGATCCGCAAAAATTGGGAACGGCGTTCAGTGCATATTTTTGTTATGCCGCCTTCCCGCGCCAATTTGTTGAGCCGCTTGCAAACACGCAAAACCGAGACCGAAGAAGCCATCCAGGCACGTCTGAAACGGGCAGAAGAAGAAATGGGCTATTTACCAGACTATGACTATTACGTGATCAATGATCAGCTCGAAGATGCCGTGCAAACGGTTTCAGCGATTATTCAGGCGGAACGTCAGCGAATCTTTCAATCACTTCTCAAAGGGGAAAAGACGATATGACCACTCCGAATTCAACCAATAGCAGAGCCAGCCAAGGGGAAGAGAACCGTTATTTTTTGGTCAACACTGTGGCCCAGCAAGCCAAAGTGATTCTCTCTCACGACAATACCACCATGCTCTCGAATCACACAGCCATTCGCGAAGCTTTACAACAGCACAAAAAAAGACGCGCTGAATAATTTCTCCAAACTCACCCACACCGAATCAAACACCCAGACCTTTGTTATCTCTGGCTTTGGTGCCAGTTCCAGGCCGTACTGAGAATGGTCTCTAAGCGCTGGTAAGAGGGTTTCCAGCCCAAATGCGCTTCTGCTTTGGCGCTGGAGCCCACCAGTATGGGAGGATCTCCCTCTCGGCGCGGTCCTTCTTGCACAGGCACTTTTTGGCCTGTGATCCTTTCAATCTCTGTGATCACTTCCCGCACCGAATAGCCATTGCCATTGCCCAAATTAAAGCATTGGCTGTTTTGGTGTGTCTGTAAATACTGCAGGGCCAGCAAATGGGCCTGGGCCAAATCCCAGACATGGATATAGTCGCGCACACAGGTGCCATCGGGGGTGGGGTAATCTGTGCCATTGAGCTGCACATAGGGGCGTTGGCCCAGCACCGCCTCAAAAATAATCGGAATCAAATGGGTTTCGGGTTGGTGGCATTCGCCGATCTGGCCCTCAGGATCGGCCCCAGAGGCATTAAAATAGCGCAGCGAGACATAGTTAAAATCCGCATAAGCCGCAGCATAATCGGCCAGGGCCAATTCAATCGCCAATTTGGTGCGCCCATAAGGGCTGACTGGGGCAAAAGGGTGATCTTCGGTCAGGGGCAAAAATTGGGGGGGCCCATAGATCGCACAGGTCGAAGAAAAAATAAAATGGGGGATTTTGGCTTCGAGCACGGCATCCAAGAGGGCCAGGGTCTGTAAGACATTGGTTTGGTAATAGCGGGCAGGCGCGATGACCGACTCGCCCACAGCAATGAGACCCGCAAAGTTCATCACCGCTTCGACCGGATATTGCTTAAAAAAATGGGCCAGTTTTTCCCTGTCGCCAATCTCCCCCTGCACCAGTGGGCATTCAGGCAGATTTTCAGCGTGACCGCCAACCAGGCTGTCGTAGACCACAGGCTGGTGACCTTGCTGCAAGAGATACTTGACGACATGGGAACCGATATATCCGGCTCCTCCCATGATGGCGATCTCTGTCATCGGCATTCTGTCCTTTTGCGGCTGCGGGTTTTTTATTTGGCAAAGTATAACACAGGGGTGGGCTGTTTGAGACGACTAGCCCTCTGCCTGTTGGGGTTTATGACTTTGGCTTGATGATCTGCCAATGGCCACCTTTATCCGGTCCAATGCGTTTGAGGTAATTTGCTTTTTTTAGTTTTTCCAAATGTTGTTCTATAGTGCGGGTTGTTTTACCAAGTTTTTTAGAAAGCTCTTGAATAGTAATAGCTGGAGTCAAAGTAATCTGAGCCAAAATCTGCTGGGGCGTTTTGCTCAGCGTTTTCTCCGAAGTTTTCTCCGAAGTTTTCTCCGAAGTTTTCTCCGAAGTTTTCTCCGAAGTTTTGGGTGAACTTATTTCTACCGATTCTCTCCACGCCCTTTCAGTTGGACGTTGAAAAGTGAGCGTAAAAAAGCTATCGATATCAAAGTCAGGGGCTGGATTACCCGCCTGTTTGAGCACTTCGCGGATGCGGTGAATGCCCGTGCCCATTTTTTCGATATAGTGGCTGCGATGCAGCAATGCCGCAATCAAGGGGTTACGGGGCACACTGAGCTGCCCAAACTTGGCTTTGGGCAATCCCTGGGGCAAACCACCGGGATTGGTAATCACAACCCGATCATCAAAAATTTCAACCATCACCGCACAGCCTTTTTCAAAATAGTCCCGATGGCAGACCGCATTGATCACCGCTTCCCGCAAGGCATCGGCAGGAATTTCGAGAATTTCTTTGCGTTGCGGGGTTTTGATCTCATAGCGCAGGCGCAGATGTTGTTTTAAAAATACCAAGGTATCTTCAATATTGTTAAGTAAAGGGCCAGTGAAGTCTTTGCGGTCGAGGATATAGACTTTGTTGGTGCCTTTGTACAGCGCGCAGGTAATCGTGGCCTGATACAAGACAGGAAACATCTCTTTGCAAAAGAAGAGCACACCTGCATTGTTGAAGATGGGCTCTTTGCCCTGCCAGCTCAAAACCCCTAAATTTTGCAGAATAGCTGTGGGAGTTAATTTGACAGTTAAACCTGCTTGTTCTAAAAAGAATTTTAATAATTCAGGGGCAAAGATCTGCTTAAAATTGAGATCATTGCGCAATATCTCATCAAAGCGGATGCGCCCTTCGGCCTGCATAAAGGCCTGAATCTCACGGGTGGTCATTTTCTGAGAGTTGGCCCCATTGCGCAAAAAGAAACCTTTATTGGCCCCATGGGGTTTATTCAGTCCTTCTTTGACATGTACAATCACAATGTTTTGATAGCTTTCCAGTTCAATCGTGACAGGTGGGTCACAATGCAAAGCCATGTCTTGAATCTGAGAGGCCAAGGAATTCGTATATTGAATTCCGCTCACCTGTCCGTGATCATTAACCCCCAATAAAATACGCCCGCCTGAAGCGTTTGCAAAAGCCACCATTTCTTTGGGCAAATCGCTATTGACATTTTCTTTAAATTCAATCAAATAGCCTTCACCCGCCTGTAATAACAAGGCCAATTCTTGGGCTGTCCGTACTTCTGTTTTACTCATGCAAATCGCATTATACGATAAGCCTCTTGGCGCACGGATTCTAGGCGCGTGACACTGCGCAGGCTTTCGGCTTCTTTTTCGATCAATGGGTAGTCAAGCTGGGCCATGTTTTAAGGGGTATTCCTACAGATAGGGTGTGGCGTTCATAGTAGCAAATCTCAAGCCTAGGTCAAACAGAAACACTATTCCGGCCGCACCGCCTGCACCACCCGCAAAAAATTCAGGCCCAGAATTTTGCGAATGCGGGTCTCCGACCAGCCCCGCTTGACCATCTCAGCCACCAGCCTTGGCTGGTAGGTGATATCCGGCAGATCTTTTGGCAGGCGAATCATGCCATCGTAATCCGAGCCCAGCGAAGCGGCATCTTCGCCACCAATCTGAATAATATGCGCCAAATGATCGACAATGCCGGCCACCGACTGACCTTCGCGCTGATGTGAGAGAAAATTCGCCTCGTAAATGGCCCCAATTGTACCACCCCGCTCGGCCACCGCACGGATCTGGGCGTCATCGATATTTCGCCAGATATCACACACCCCTTTGACACCGGTATGGGTCACAATCGGCGGCACGTCTGGGGGCATCACATCCAGAGCGTCAAAGAATCCCCTGCGGTTAATATGCGCCAAATCCACCAGCATTTTGTGTTCGACCATGCGCGCCACAAAGGCCTTGCCAAAAGAAGAGAGGCCCTCATTGGCGTGGAGTTTGTCAAAATTGCTGGCGCCAATTCTGCTGCGGGTAAAATGCACCAGGGTAATGCGGTGCACCTCGGGAATGCGGGCCAGATCGTGTAAATTATGATCCACCGCCTGCCCCCCTTGAATCGAGATCCACGAAGCCACTTTGCCTGTCGCTCTGGCCCGGCGGTAATCGGCATACGAGACCACATGTTCAAATTGGCCCGAGTGCAACTTAAGGTCTTTCAGAATCATCGCAATATTTGCCCGCAGGCGGCCATATTTCTCTGAGGTCCGGCGCAAAGGGTGGGTGGGAATATCCCAAACCAGACCGGCCATCTGGGCCTCCAGGCAGCGGGGAAAGTCCACTTGACCGGCAAAGGGCGCACCCCAAGGCTTTAACCACGGTTTTAAGCGATGGTGTTGTTCCAGACGGTAGCCTGCCACGCGTTTCCAGATATACGAATCGGTGTGTAAATCGATCACTTCGCTGTCGAGATAGAGCCAAACAGCATCCGGGTCGATGCCCAAATGCTGTGCCCAGGCCTCGGGGTTTTGGCGATGATCGCGGTAATCGAGCATGGGAGACCTTTTTTTGCTTCAGTATAACCTAAAATAGAGACAGACCCCACGGGCCATCCCAGCCACAACAATCAGGAGCAAAACCCATGTCGATCCCCCCCTTTGAGCTGATTCAAGGCCAACGCCCCCTGCTGATCAGCATGCCTCACAACAGCGCCTTTATTCCGCCGGAACTGGCCTGCCGCATGAACCCGTATGCCCAGACCAGCCCCGACACAGACTGGTTTCTCGATCGGCTCTACAGCTTTGCCGAAACCCTTGGCGCGAGCCTGCTCAAACCGGCCTGCTCGCGTTATGTGATTGATCTCAATCGCCCCCCCGACAATGCCTCCCTTTATCCGGGCCAAAACACCACCGAACTCTGTCCCACCAGCTGTTTTGACATGAAAGAGATCTACCTGCCGGGCGAGGCCCCCAGTCAGGCCGAGATTCAGACCCGCATAAAAAGCTGGTGGCGGCCGTACCACCAGGCTTTGCAAGACGAACAAACCCGCCTGCATCAAACGCACCCACGGGTGCTGATCTTTGAGGCCCATTCCATCGCCTCAGAAGTGCCGCGCTTTTTTGAGGGCGTCTTGCCCGTGTTTAATTTGGGCAGCGACAATGGCTTGAGCTGTGAACCCGAACTGGAGCAAATCTTTGCCGACAATGCCCAGGCCAGCGGTGAGCCCTGGGTGCTGAACGGGCGATTTAAAGGGGGCTATATTACCCGCGCTTATCACAGGCGCACAACGGGCCTGTTGACCCTGCAATTGGAGCTATCCCAGGCCAGTTATCTCAACGAAGCAGACAAAACGTGGCGGGCAGACAAAGCAAGCAAGGTAGTGCCGGTCTTGGAAAAGATGCTGGGAGAGGCCTTGGCATGGCTCGAAAAGGAATAGAACTTAGAGCAGATCCAGGCGCACCCGGACCATGCCTTTTTGGGTCTTGGCAATGCGTTTAAAAGCGGCCTGTGAGAGATCGATAATCCGGCTTCCCCCATAAGGCCCCCGGTCATTGATGCGAACCACCACACTGCGGGAATTGCTCAAATTGGTGACCCGCACCACGCTGCCAAAAG
The DNA here is from genome assembly GCA_050248915.1 of Candidatus Sericytochromatia bacterium. Taxonomy (GTDB): domain Bacteria; phylum Cyanobacteriota; class Sericytochromatia; order UBA7694; family UBA7694. The sequence goes on along the minus strand of JBFWRL010000057.1, from coordinate 1,305 downwards.
GCAGGCTGCGATGGGCGGCGGTCATGGAGTAGATATTGACCTTTTCGCCATTGGCAGTGCAACATTTGCCATGAAAGCGGCTGCTGTAATACGAGGCCAGCCCCACATTGACAGGCAGGCGGGCACGGGCCTCTGCTTCGGTCGGCCCCGAGAAAGAGCCCAGCAGACAGAGCAGCGCCACACTGAATTGAAGCAACCGGCGGGGCTTCAACCCAGGCAGTGAAATGGCTTGTTTCAGCATTTTCTTACTATACTTGTTTTGGAGTGTCAGATCAATATTATTCTATTTTTTGATCTTTGTTGCATCTATTCCAAAGGATCTTCTTGTATTTCTGTTTCACTCGAAATTATAGGACTTGGCGGATACATTTTTTCGATAAATAGGGGTGTGCTTATTTCAGTTAAATCTGAAGAATAGCGATCAGGAGAAAGGGGAGCCAAAGTCGGTCCTTGATAGTTTTCGTTAGAATCAAAGACATCACGTACCCCTTGAAGTCGATTTAAGACAATACTTCGCTTCCAATGAACTACATCAGACAAAATTTCATGATGCTTGTCTTGAGAGGGTTTATATTTTTTATCATCAGAAGAAACATATACATTTGATTTTTTTCTGTCTTTAGGCAAAATCTCCTTAAATCCCGCCTTATTTTCGCTAAAATCTCGGTTAACAATAAAAATACGATCTGCTAATTCTCGGGTTGATTTACTTTCATTGAAAGCATTTTCTAAAAGGTCATGAAATTCCGCATTGCCTTTGCCTTGTTGCGGCTTTTCTTTGCGTCCAGAGATACCTTTCCAGGCAGAGGAAATGTGGTTATTTTGAAAACCGTCTTCTGACAACCCCTTCCAAGTCATATCTCTTGTTTCAGTTAAAGTTAAACGATGCAAACGCATCAGGGTGATCGGGTTCCCTTTTTTATCTGGTGAATGGATGATTTCTTTACGCAAATCCTTTAAGGCTGCAGCAACCGTATTGCTTGTAATAATTTGCTCATGCATTTCTCCATCGCGAACCCTATTTTTAAAGACTTTCGCAAAAGCGTTTTTCTCCAGCAAACTGCATACGTGTTCTTTTTGATCTTTAGAACCCAAAATCGTTAAAGTATGAATGAAATTGGCTTGTTTTTCTCCAGGAGAATCTCCTGGGGCTGAATCTAATAACGATTCAAAATCAGATGATTCTTGACTGCTTTCTTCAAACGTCTTTAAAGCAAGACTGATTGTGTCCATGTGTTCTTTTGTGGGTGCAGCAATAATATCTTTGGGAGAAATGCTGTGTTTACTCAACTCGGATTCCAGATC
>JBFWRL010000056.1:0-30136 GCA_050248915.1 Candidatus Sericytochromatia bacterium | reverse complement strand
ATGGCCGAATTGCGTTCAGCTGTGGCTGAATTGGGGTTTTTTGAGATTCGCAGCTATATCCAAAGTGGCAATCTGGTCTTTGAATCGACCGCAACCGATCGGGAGGCCCTGGCGCGCCAGCTCGAAGGCCATTTGCTCAGACATTGGGGCTTTGAAATCCCTTGCGCGCTGTTTGAGGCAAGAGATCTGCAAGTGATTCAAGCCGCTTTGCCCCCAGCAAGGCCCGAAGAACGGCTGAATGTTTATTTTTTGGGAGGCCTTCCCGCTACCGAGGCTGAAGATCGCCTGCAAGCCTTGGCACAGCCGGGCGTGTCGTGGCATTTGCTGCCCCAAGCCCTGATTCTCAAAACGCCCAAAGATTTGCAAGACAAACGCTTAAACCATTCAAATTGGCTCGAAAAACAATTGGGCACCTGGACCACTGCCCGCAACCACAAAACCAGCTTAACTTTGGCAGCGTGGTTGGGGGTGGCACCCTCAACCGAAAGCCTGCCCCATGGGTTATAATAGTTTAATGTGCTGACTTTGAAGCAGGTACAATCATGCCCTCCGAAATTCTCAAAGATATCTATTCGGTTTTGCTTACCCGTTACCAACGTGAGGCCCAGTGGTTTGAAGCGGGGCCAGAGCAGACGGCCCTTTTATTGCCTTTGGGCGATGGGCCTGAGCCGGTTCAACTGCAACTCTTTTCGGCGGATGCCCCTGTGCGTTTGCCCCAAGAAGACCATGCACCCAGCACCGGGATTTTGTATTTTTTTGCTGAATTTGCCCTGCCAGGTGAAAATTTTGGCACTGCTGATCTGGCCAAACTCCTGTCTTATCTGAATTATGTTTTGCCTCTGGGGTCGCTCGAACTCTCTCCGGCCCGCAGCATCTATTACCGCTATGGACTTCTCACAGAGTCTCCCTGGGTGGAAAGCCGCTCTGCCACAGATATTGTTTTGCTTTTGGATCAGCTCTTGCCGCGCTTTAAAACCTGGCTTGAAAAAGTGTTGACAGGCATTCCCCCGATTTCACCGGATCTCTATCAGGTTTTGCGCCATGATTTTCAGGACCTGCTCAATCACCGCATTCGTTCGCGGGTGGCCCACCCACCCGCCCGCAACATGCCCCGTGAGCGGCTGAGCGAATTGCGCCATGGGCTCGGCTATTTTGGCGTGGGTTTTACCGCTGTCTTGGCCAGCACCTTGCTGACACCTTGGTTGGGCAGCAGTTTGGGGCTGGGCCTGGGCCTCATGACCCTGGTTCCTGGCTTCGCCTGGGTTTACCGCAGCCAAATGAATCACCGGCAACGCCAGCGCATTCAAAAAAAACAGGCCAAATTTGACTTTTATTTCCAGATCCTGGAGTCTGAGCAGACGCGCGTCAGTAGCCATATTCAGCAAATTCAAAACTACCGTGACCAAAACGACTATACCTTGATGCATATGCGCCAAAGTGCCCCAGAATCTCCCAGCCAGTTGGTGCGTTTACATACCCAGTCCAAACAAATTGTGGCCTTTCAGGAGCGGCTTTTGCAGCGTTCTACAGACCTGAAAAAGCGCAAAGCCGATCTGGAATTGAGCACCGAACACCTCAAATTGGAGCACCAACTTTTTGTCTCGGGGTTGGACCAGAAAAAAAACAAAGTCATGGCCTCAATTTCTCCTGAAACACTCCCTTCTGCCGCAGAACCGCTCTGGCCGCTGCTGCTGCGTCTGGCCAGCATGTTGAATTACCTTGATTTTACGACCACTCCCTGCCCCCATCCCGAAGATCCCGCCAAAGGGGTGCTCTTGGTTGATTTGCCGCAAAGGCCCCAGGCCCTGCAGATTTCTGCGATCGCCGATTGGCTGCCGCCAGACGCGCAGAGAGAATCGGCGCAGGAATCACAACAGAGCATGATGCTCTGTTTTCAGGTGGGCCTGGATCTCGCTTTGCCGCCTGAAAAACTCAACGAGACAGCGGAATTGCTGGTGCATTTTAATCGTTTTTTGCCGATCGGTGCGATTCAATTGATGCCACAAACCCGTGAAATTGTCTTCAGACATCACTTTGTCAGGCTCCAAGGGGATATCTCCAACTTTTTGATTATCGAAATACTCGAAATCCTGAGCTTTTTCAGCCAAAAAATTGGCGAAAAACTCCATGACTTTTTCCATTCAGACAAGACCATGAGTGAGATTCTCAGCGATACTGAGACCGAATTTCTGTCTTTGATGAATTAAACCCAGCCATTTGATCCTAGCCGTAGAAAGATGTAAGCACTATGATTCAAGCCAGTTTGGCCCAACACGTTTTAAAGGCCCTGCAAGCCGCCCAAAATGTCCAAGAACTCACCCTCGACAGCTTGCCCAGTGAGATCAAGATCGAAACCCCCCGTGATCCCAGTCATGGCGATTATGCCAGCAATATAGCCATGAGTTTGGCCAAAAGCGCCAAACTCCCCCCGCGCAAATTGGCTGAAATCCTGCTGCCCCATTTGCAGGGCCCGCTCTTTCAAGAGGTCAGTATTGCCGGGCCGGGTTTTATCAACTTCCGGCTCTCACAAGACTGGCTCTTGCAACAATTGCAGGGCTTGATTCAAGCCGACCAGAGCTTTGGCCAACAGACAAACGGCGATTCCGAAACCTATATGATTGAATATGTCTCTGCCAATCCCACCGGCCCTCTGCACTTTGGCCATGGACGCTGGGCGGTTTTGGGCGATTGTCTGGCCCGGCTGATGCGTTTGGCCGGTTACAGCGTCAAAACCGAGTTTTATATCAACGACACGGGGGCCCAGGTCAATAATTTGGGTGCCTCCGTGCGGGCCTGTTATTTTCAGGCCGCCCAGGCTGCAGGCCAAACCCTGGATGCCGAGGCTTTGACTTTGATTGAAACCTATCTCGCTGAAAAAAATGCCGAAACCAAAGGCCAGGTGCAATTTTACCACGGTCAGTATATTCAAACCTTGGGCCAGAGCCTGTTTGAACACCAAGGCCCGGCACAACTCACGGCGGATTTGGGTTATTTTAGCGACTATGCTAAATCTGCCATTTTGGCAGAGCAACAGGCCCAACTCAAACAATTTGGGGTGGTCTTTGACGAGTGGTTCCCCGAGAGCCGCTTGCACCACGAACAGGCCGTAGCTGAGGCGCTCAAACACCTCAAAGAATCCGGCAAAACCTATGAACAAGACGGCGCACTCTGGTTTCGCTCGACTGATTATGGCGACGACCAAGATCGGGTCTTGGTCAAACAGACCGGCAGCAATACCTATTTCGCCAACGATATCGCCTACCACTGGGACAAATTGCGCCGGGGCCACACCCGCTTGATCAACCTCTGGGGGGCCGATCACCACGGCTATATTGCGCGCATGTCGGCAGCCATTCAGGCCCTGGGTTATCCCAAAGAAGCGCTGCAAGTGCTGCTCGGTCAAATGGTCAATCTCTTTCGCAATGGCGAAAAGGTGCGCATGTCCAAACGCACGGGAGACATGATCAGCTTTGGGGAGGTGCTCGAAGAAGTGGGCACCGATGCCACCCGCTTTTTGCTGATGCAGCGCAGCGCGGACGTGACCTTGGACTTTGACCTGGAGCTGGCCAAGAGCCAAAACTCCGAAAACCCGGTTTTTTATGTGCAATACGCCCATGCACGCATTTGCAGTATTTTCCGCAATGCCGCCAATCTCAAGGCCTATGATGCCACCACTTGGCCCCAGGCCTCACTCGATGCGCTGGTGGCTCCCGAAGAGCGAATTTTGTTGCTCAAATTGCTCTCTTACCCCGATGAACTCAAATTTGCAGCCAGCCAACGTGAGCCCCATCGCCTGGCGACCTATGCCCAAGATTTGGCGGCGCTGTTTCACTCCTTTTACAAACAGTGCCGGGTCTTGTTTGAAAAAGAAGACGTCACCCCTGAAGAAATTTCCCTGAGTTTGGCCCGCTTGAATTTGGTCAAAGCCACCCAGGTCGTGCTGCGCAATGTCTTGGTCGATGTCTTTGGCATCTCGGCCCCCGAAGTGATGTAATGCCAGCCAGCGAAGCTGATCTGCAGTTTTTGCACAGAGCCAAAGATCTGGCCCTGGAGGCGGAGTCGGTTGGCAATATGCCGATTGGCTCGTTGATTGTGCTCAAGGGCGAGGTGATTGCCGAGGGCCGAAATGCCCTGCTGCTGCCGGTGTATAATCCCGGCGGCCATGCCGAGATCGAGGCGATCAAACGCGTGGATCCGGGGCTCTGGTCCCAAGCCGCTGACATGACCTGTTATAGCAGTCTGGAACCCTGTTTGATGTGTTTTGGCACCTTGCTCTTACATGGCGTGGGCCGGATTGTCTTTGCCGCTTGGGATGCCGAAGGCGGTGCCTCGTGTGTGATTCCCCATTTGCCGCCGTATTATCCCGCCACGGCCCCTGTGCCTGCCTGGGAGGGCCCTTATTTGCAAGAGGTTTGCCATCCACTCTACCTGCGGGCCCGTGAGCGCTTTGTGGCCCTGCCCTGCGGGGGCTCCCACGCTTAAAGGCGGGGGCTAGCTTTTAGCGTGAAAAAATCGTAAAATAAAAGTAATAAGCGACCATTCTCTGGTCAGATTCTCACATTTTTGGCGATATCTAAATTATCTGTGCCTATCTGGGCGCCATCTTTAACGGAGAAAGTTCCCCCATGCAAGTCAATAACCAGCCCGTGATTCCTGCCTCAGCCGAAAAACCCAAAATCGACTCCCGCCTGGAGAAAATGGGGCAAGCCATTCATGAAAATGTCAAAGAGGGCACCTTTATTGGCGACAATATGCTGCTCACCGGCGCGGGTGCTGTGGTGGGCACTGTGGCCGCAGGTTCGGCCCTGAAAAAGACCGCCGATGCCATTCCCGCTGTCAAAGAAGTGCTCAAAACGGTCTTTGTTGACAATGGCAAATTGGTGGGCTCAGGCGCAGCCTTGGCCGCTTCTGCCCTCTTGGCAGAAGATGCCGTTGCGTCTTACAAAGAGGGCAATACCGGTCGCGCTGTGGCCGAAGGCGCTGGGGCTGCCATCATTGGCTTGGGCGGCGCAGAGCTGACCGGCCGTCAATTTAATATTCCCGTACTCAACCGTGCCCTGAGTGGCCCGGCTGAAGCCACCGCCAAGTTTTTGGGCAAACATGGTGTCGGTCTGGTCGGTGGCGGTGTGGCTGCCGGTGGCGCTGCCCTGGCCAAAAGTGGTGTGGATGATCTCAAAGAGGGCGAATACCTCAAAGCCGCAGGCAAATTGGCCGGTGGTGGTGTGATCACCATGGGGGGCGCTGAAATTGTCGGCCATGCGTATAATGTGGGCCCACTGCAGGGCATTGTCTCAACCCCCGCCAAAAAAGTGGCCGAAGTGGTGGCCAAAAATGCCGGTGGCATTGGCGGGACCGCTGTGGCTGGTGCGGGGGTGGCTTTGGCCGCCAGTGGGGTCAACGACCTCAAAGAGGGAGAGACCATGTTGGGCGGTGCCAAACTGGCGGGGGGCGCTTTGGCGACCCTCGGTGGGGCTGAACTTGTGGGCCGCAATTACAATATCCCCGTGATGAAAAGCGCGCTCTCAGGCTCTGCAGAATGGGTGCAGACCAATGTCAAAGCCGTCACTGGTGCCACAGCCGTGGCCGGTGGGGCCTTTGCCATCAAAGACGGTGTGGATCGGCTCGGCGACGGGGGCAATAAATGGCTGGCTGGCGCTGAAATTGCCGGTGGTGCCGTGGGTGTGCTCGGTGGGGCTGAACTCGTGGGCCGCAATTTTAATATCCCGGTTCTCAATCAGGCCCTGACAGGCCCGGTCAAATATATGTTTACCTCCAAAGGCGGCATTACTGTCTCTGGTGGCACCGTGGCCGCAGCAGGCCTGGGCGCTGCCGCTGATGGTGTGCGCCGCTTGACCACCCAAAAGGGCATTGCCAACGACGCCATTGGTGTGGCTGAATTTACCGCAGGCGTTGCTGGCGTGACCGGTGGGGCCTCGATTATTGGCTACGCGACCGGCTCCGAAAAATTGCTGAAAGTCTTCCCCGAAAACGTCGATGTGCTCGGCGGCGCTGCCTTGGTGGGTGGGGCCTTTGCCATGGGCAAACACACGATCGACAGCGCCCAAAAAGACGGCCTCAATCTGATCAATACGGCAACAGGCACCGCTGCAGCCCTGATGGGCACCGGTGGCGCACATATTATCACGCGCAAATTTGGCATGGAAGCCGCTGATGCCGCTTTCACCAAAGGTTATGAGACGATTGCCGCAGCAGGCTTGGGTGTGGCCACCGCCAAATTGGGTGAAATGGCGATCGAAGAGGGCAAAGCCTTTCTGGAAAACAGCGACGATGTGGTGGCGGGTGCCAAAGCAATTGGGTTGGGCACTGCCGCAGTGGCGACAGGCACCACAGCCACTGGTTTGGTGGGCCATGCCTACAATATTCCCGTGCTTGAAAATGCCGCCCGCAAGGTGGTCGAAAAAGGCTGGCAGCCCGTCGCTGCCGTGACCCTGGGGGCCACCACCTACAAATTGGGTGAAATGGCCCTCGACCATGGCAAAGACTTCCTCAAAGATCCCAACCTGGGTTCGGGCGCTATGTCTGCCGGTTTGGCCACCGCTGGTATTTTGACCGGCGCAGGCACCACGGCTTTGGTGGGCCGCACCTTTAATATGCCCGGTGTCGAAAGAACCGGCATGAAGGTCCTCGAAACCACGGCCCAAGGCGTGCAAACGGGCGCAAGGTATTTGGGCAAAGGCGCTGAAAAGGTCTTTACAACTGCCGTTCAGCATCCCTTTGTGACCCTGGGTGTTTTGGCCGCCGCCGCCGGGACCGGTTATTATTTCTACAATAAAAACCGCGACGAACAGGCTGATGCGGTCAAAGCCAGCACAGCTGCTTCACTGCCGCTGACGGGTGCCGCCAAACCTGCGGAAGCCAAAACCGAAGTTCCCGCTGCCAAAGAATAACCTTTCCAACAGGAAATCAGTCAAGACAGATCAAAAGGCCCTACACGGGGCTTTTTTTCTGGCAATTTTAAGGTTAAAATTTCTGAGGGTTAATAGCCAAAAAAGATTGCCTTGGAGGCCTTTCTAAGATGTTAAAGTCTTTTTCCGCTCGTTTTCTGCTGATGGGCTTGGCCATCTCAAGTACCCTCAGTATTTTGGGGGCTTTTGATATTGCTCCCGCTTTGGCCCAAAATGCCCAGGTAGCCAGTGCGGTAACGGGCCCCAGTATCGATCAATCATCGTTGATTGTTTGGCTAAACAAACGGGGGCTGTATTATCCCAAACCCAACCAATCGACAGATACCCAATGGAGCTGGCTGCCCAGTTTGGACTTTAAACTCAACGGCCCGATTGAATCCGGCACCTTGGTTACAGTGGAATATTGGCTTGGCACAAGTAAAACCCCTTGGCTGCGCTATGAACTCAATCCCTCCCCCCAGCCTGCCACGGGCAGTGAATTCTTCAGCCGGGTTGGCGCGCCAGGGGATGATCAAAAGGCCACTGTGGCCACTGGCCCTGTGGTCTTGACGATTCGTGCCAGCAACGAACTCAAGGGCACAGAACAGTGGCTTTACAAAGGCACCCTCGACGTCAAAAAATACAACCCACTGGATCCCAAACAGTTTCCCGCTTTCAAAAACAAATTTGACTATTATGTCGATCAGGATTGGCGCATGCCTTTTGGCTATCTCACCGGCAATTGGTACGAGAGCAATTATACGGCCACAGGCTTGAACAATACCCCCACCCTGAGTGCGGTGATGTGGTTTCGGGGTGATAGCACCTCGCTGCAGAAGACCCAGGCCCATCTCTTTTACCAAGGCAAGAACATTGCCCGGGCCGAGGGAAATAGCACGACCTGGAGCACCACCGAAACCTCTCCGTATAGCTGGAGTGCCGTTAAATTTACCTTTATGGGCCGCGACAACGCGGGACCGGTCTTCTTTTATGATCTCTCCCAGAGCAATGCCTATGCCTCTGCGCATGTTTTGGCCAAAAACCCAGGAGACTATGAGATCAAGGTCTTACATGATGGCAAACTCAGCCGCAGCCTCAAATTTGCAGTGGGCAACGATGGCAAAGTGGTCGACAATGGCTTTTCGCTTAGAACCAGTGCCTTTGATCGCTGGACCTTTCCCGTCAAAGTTCTTGCCCAGACCGATGGCCATTGGAATGCCAAAGGCTGGGAAAAAGGGGCGTTTTATGGCAATCCCCTGCTGGGGTTTAAAGCGCCTTGAGCGATTGAGCGCGGCAAGCCAGCTTAAGAGCTGCAAGATAACATCGAACAGCCCGGTTTAAAACGGGCCCAGTCGGGGCGCTTTTGGGCAAAAGCAGCGTATTCGGGCTTGGGGGTGTAGGGCTGGCGCAGGGCCGCTTGTAAAGCCAATATCCGGCTATTGTCTCCTTGCTCAGCCAGCTCAATCGCCTCCTGGGCCAGGTAATTGCGCAGAACATAGATCGGATTGACCGCATTCATGGCTGTGCGCCTTTCGGCCAGTGCCTCTGCTTGTTTTGGCAATTGAGCGGTGTAATCATTGAGCCAGTTTTGCCAGTTTTCGCGTTCTTTGGCAAATTCTTCGGCGCTGTAAAAGGCGGGCAAGAGCGTTTCTGGACGGGGTTCAGTGGCTGAAATTTCCGCCAGAGCCCTGAAAAACAGGGTCATATCCACTTCGGCTTGGCCCATCAGGCGGTAGGCCCGCGTGACCAGATCTTCTTCTGCCTGGCCCAAGGCCGCAAAGCCAAATTTTTGGGCACTGAAGCGCTGGTGGGTCTCGGTATAAACCTGTAAATAGTGCTCCAGACCGGCTTCGAGCAGATCTTTGTCTTGCAAGATCACGTCCAGGGCTGTGGCCAGACAGCCCAAATTCCAAAGGGCGATCTGGGGTTGTTGCCCATAGCGGTAGCGGCGCATCTGGGCATCGGTGGTATTGGGTGTCCAGCCGGGATCAAGATTGTCGACCCAACCATAAGGGCCATAGTCGATTGTCAGGCCCAGAATCGACATATTGTCGGTATTCATCACCCCATGCACAAAACCGACCCGCATCCAGTGGGCGACCATCAAGGCCGTGCGGCCACAGATTTCTTTGAACCAGGCCCCCCGCTTGGCTTGGCCCTCGCCCGCGATTTCAGGATAATCCCGCGCCAAGGTAAAATCCACCAACTTTTCCAGCAGTTCAGGCTCTTTCTGAGCCGCCAAAATCTCGTAATGGCCAAAGCGCAAAAACGAGGGGGCGACCCGGCAGACAATGGCCCCCGGTTCGGGACCCGCATTGCCATCGTACATCATGTCCCGCACCACTTCTTCGCCGGTTAAAACCAGACTCAGGGCGCGGGTGGTGGGCACCCCCAAATGAAACATGGCCTCGCTGCACAAAAATTCCCGCAGCGACGAGCGCAAAACGGCCCGGCCATCCGCCCGGCGCGAATACGGAGTGGGGCCCGCCCCTTTGAGTTGCAGATCCCAGCGCTGACCGGCTTTGTTGACCACTTCGCCCAAATGCAGGGCCCGGCCATCACCCAATTGCCCGGCCCAATTGCCAAATTGATGCCCGCCATAGCGGGTCGCGTAAGATTTCATGCCCGGCAGCAGGCGATTGCCTGCAAAGATCTGGGCAAAGTCCTCGACAAACGCTGGCGAGGAAAAATCTTCGGGGTTTATATCCAGCGCTTGGGCCATTTCGGGAGACCAGGCCAAAAGCTGGGGTTTGGCCACGGGGGTGGCAGCCACCTCTGACCAAGTGGCTCCGCGCACCTGCCGCGAGAGATTGACCGAGACCGGGTCGGCAGGGAGTTCTGAGATAAAACGATTGTCGAAGTGCCATTGCATCATATGTATTGCGTGATCCTGTCATTGCATTTGCCCTGATTATACGCCATGGCCTGTCTTGAAGTCAGGAGAAAAGCGCAAGCTGCACTTTGGCTGAGCGTTGCCAAGCCCCGGCTGGCCTGTGATAGAATGGGGCATTCTCCCCGAGGATTTCAATTATTGGAGAACCCAGTGTCAAGTTCTGTCGAACCCGTTTCTGATGCCCTTTCAGAGAGCAAAGCACCGTCTCTGGCCGATCAACGCAAAGAATTGGCGGTCAATTTGTTGCGCCTCGGTGTCGCCGGTCTGAGCGCGGCCCAAGCCAACCCCGCTCTGGCCAGCGCTCCACTCAAAGAGGCCTGTGAATATTTGCTGGAGTCGATTCGCTACAACCGCAGCAACCCCGATGCCTTTGCTGCAATGGGTTATTTGCTCTGGCTGATTGGCGAGAACCGCGATGCCGAGGCCTTTTTAGAAGAGGCCCTGATGCTTGACCCCGAACATGCCGATGCCTTAAAAATCCATTATTTATTGCCGCCCCCCCCTCCGCCTCAACCTGACAATATTCTCAGTCCCTTATTGCCGCTTGAACCTGCGGCCCCCGATTCGGCCCCCCCTGCTTCAGATAACGCCGCATCTGAAACCGAGCGCTTGCTCGATCAGGCCCTGTCTGAAGAGGAGCCAACGGTAGATCCTTCTCCTGACGACGATTTTGAGGCCGTGGTTTTTGGCGATGAAACTGATGACTCCGAAACCGCCGCCGGTCCCCGCCGCCCTGATGCTGCCCGCTCCAGCAGCCGCCCCAAAATTAGCTTTAAGTCGCGGCCCCCGTCGTTTGCCAAAACCGGCCCCAAACTGACCCCGGTGGTCGTGGTCGACTATGACAAACTCTACGATCAACTCGAAGGCCGGATTCAGCGCGAGGTCAAAAAGCTCTCAATCTTTCATCCTGATTGGTATGCCAGCAGCCGCGACCGCTTTAAAGTCGAAAAAGTCGAGAAACAGTATATTGCGCTGCGGGAGTCGCAGAGCCAGTTTTTGACCAAGATCGCCGAGATCGAAAGCGAAATCGACTGTTCGGCTCTGCGTCAAATGCTCAAGCCCCTGGATATTATTGTGGCCCGCTGTGAACACAGCCTCAATCTCTCTTGGCAGATGATCCATTTGCAGGAGATGCTCGAAGGCCACCACCGCTGGATGGAACGTGAATTGCTGCAATTTGAAAAGACAGGCAAACTTCCCCCGGATTTCTCCGAAGAGCGCTTCGACTATTTGCTCAAAGACTGTGACGATTTGGCCGATCAACTCGACCAGCTCGAAGGGCTGGGCCTGGACTGCAGCCGCTTGGTCCCCGCTTATGAGCGCCTGGCCCTCAAGGTCAGCCGCTTTCAAGACCTGCGCAATCTGCCCAAACAAGGATAAACCCCATGCAAAATCCACCCCCCAAAAAACTCGCGCCTCTGCAGCGCAACAACAGCCTGGAGCGCGTCCAGCGCCAGCAAAAAATGACCTCGCAGATCAAGCAGCATTCGCTGGTGAGTTTGATTCAAAAGCGCGGCCTGGTGCAAAAAGGGCCTTTTCCTGAATTGGATCTGTTTCAGACCTACGGCGGGGAGTAGGGCGTTCACTTCGACTCCGCTCAGTGAACAACTGACCTTTACCTAAAAAAGTGGACACCTGAGAAGAGCGGTTTACACTTAAAACAGAAGGTAAAGGAAAAATGGGAAAGAGAAAATACAGCAAAGAATTTAAACTGGAAGTTCTGGCCCAGGCAGAGAAAGTGGGCGGCGCTCTGCCTGCAAGAAGCCATGGTATTCCAGCCAATATGGCCTATCGCTGACATCAAAAGCAGAAACAATCTGGAGAAGCTGCTTTTAGAGGCCATGAAGAGGCAGAAAAGTCTTGTTTTCAATTTCACCTTGCTAATGTAGAAACCAATACAAAACGGGGAACCGCTCAGTTTGTGAGGAAAGAACTACATGTAGCTTTTCAGCATGAGGGTCCAGTTTCATAGCTAGGAAATAAGTAAATTTATAATTGGGAAATCTTTTATGAAGCCATTGTTTAAAAATTCTTTTTCTCTTATTTCTGACAAAGAGTTAGAAAGAGTAGAGAGGAAACTTAAAATTACACTTCCCGAGTCTTACCGCAGGTTTTTGTTGGAAATAAACGGGGGAGGGCCGAAACCGAATCATTTTGAGACAGAAAAATCCTTAGGCTCTGAAATTTTCCTGTACGGAATAACACCACACGAGGAACCCATTTCTTCCGAGTATGGGGATTTACTTTTGGAAAATATGAATAATGTGTTAGAGATGCCTGTTGGGATGATCACCATTGCAAGCAATATATTTGGCGATGAGATTTTTTTGTCTGTCTCAGGTCCAGATAATGGTTCTTTATATTGGTGGATGCACGATCATCCCGATTACTCAGATGAATACGGGCGACCACGTCGAGAAAATCTGGCTTTGATTGCCTCAGATTTCGAGGCGTTCATCAATAGTTTTTGTGTTGACCCGGATATGGAAGAAGAAGAAGAAGAAGAAGAAAGCTAATTTTCACGCTTTCTCTTTTGATTGGGTAAAATAACAACCATGAAGCCGAAAATAACAAATTCTTTGCAAGTGATTGTTTGAATTTGCCTTGCATCTTTGGCGGAATCACCCGCGTTGGCCAAGACCCTGAAAAGGGCGGGCAATAGGAACGTTGCCGTGCCAGGATGGCAAAAGGCGGCGTGACTTTTAACGAGCGCAGCACAGGATGTGCGTAGCGAGTGGCCCGACCGTCAGGGGCTTGTGCCAACTGGAACCGATTACCCCATATCCCAATCAACCCATATCCCCATCAAAACGCTCAAGCGCCATCATGCCGAATTCCGCATTTTCAAATACCCCTGCCGCTGAGCCTCTTGCAATTTTTCGATCGCATAACGCAACATCGTGCGTGGCAAATGCGCCGCCCAGGTGTCTAAAAAGCCCAAGAGCACTTGCAAATCGCGTTTGCCCATTTCCCGCAACATCCAACCATTGGCCTTTTGCATCAAATCATGCAAGGGCTTGCCACTTTTGAGTTGGAATTCACAGAGTTGCAAAGTCAGCTCATAGCGGCCCTTGCGGATGTGGGCAAAGGTCGCCATAACCGCAATCCGCCTTTCCCAAAGTGTCTCAGACCCAATCCAATTCCAGAGAAGCCTTTCTTCTGCCGGGTTTCGCCAAATCCAATCCCCAATAGTACCTGGCACAATCACATCGACCAGATCCCAATTGTTCATGGCCGAGAGGTGTTGAAGCAAAAAATCAATGCAGATCTGCCGCATTTCATCGGTCCGCGCCTTTTTGTGTTGCAGCATCACGATCAGCAGGGCAGCCATGCGCTCTTCGTGGTACTCACTCGCCAACAAAGTTGCCAGCTCTGCCTGAGAGGCCTCTCTCTGGCTTTGCGCCCAGGCGCGCAGAACCGGCATTTTGATGCCCAGAAAGCGATCCCCTTCGCCATATTGGCCGGGGCCCGTTTTAAAAAAGCGAGAGGCCTGTTGGGCCTGTTCAGGATTGGCCAGAGCGCGCAACCTGGTTTGAAGAGCGTGTATGGGCTTCATTTCAACGGCTTTTCTCAACTGCTTTGGGTTTCACCGTTTGCGAGATGGCTGAATTTAGATTTGCGCAAACATCTGGGCGAGTGTGGCTTGGTGCTGCTCTTTCCAAGTTTTCATGTCCACTTGAAAGATGGCGTCTTCTGCATCATTTTTCGGTGCTTTTGGCAGGTCATTTTCTTTGAAAAAACGCAGTACATCTTTCATGATTGGAGAATCCAAACGGGGATCTTGCATCATGCTGCTCTCTAAAGCGCCTGTAAAATTGACCCGATCGTCGTCTTTGGGTTTCATCAGGGCATTGATCAAACGGGTCGTAGGCGTTTCGCCCAGCGCCGAGTTTTCTGCATCCAGAACGGTGCCTTCACCCTGGCCAAACTCTTTGATTTTTCTTTCTGTCTGAAAGTTGAATTTTTGATTAAACAGGTCCACACTTTTAGCATCACCGCTTAATAATTCAATCGCCAATACACCCATAGCCCAATTGTCTGCTTTGGTGCTGAGGGTTTGAGAACCCATTCCTTGGCTGTTGTATTGGGCAAATAAACGATCATATTCGGGTTTGTTTTTATTGAACGCTTCTAAATCTGCTTCGTATTTGGCTAAATCAATAGGGTGTTGTGCCAATGCCTGTGCTTCTAATGGGGTGGGATTTGAAGCATCAACGGGTGCTTTCGGTTTGGTGGGGGGTAATCCAGGATCAAAGAAGCCATGGTTTTCACGGATATAATTATTGATGGTTGCTTTGGCTTCTGCCACCATGGCTTTTTCGCTGGCTAAGCGTTCGGGTGATTTAAACAGGGGGTTATCTGCGGTTTCTGATTTGGCTGTCATGATTTTTTCTGTGCCGATGCCAGACATGCCAAAGTCTGTAATTTTGGGTTCGAAATCTCCGCCCAAAAGACAATTGTCTAATTTGAGATCAAAGTGAAAGGCGCCTTGGCTTTCCATATGCTGTGCACCTTGGAGGACACCTTTGAGCATGGCTGAGCCCAAAAGCAATCTCTGTTCATGTGAAATGACCCCCGCCTCTTCTAAGCCGTTGAGCTGCCGCATGAAGCCACGCAGATTGCCTCCATCGGCAAATTCTTGCACCATGATCAGTTGATCCGTTTGGGTTTTGAGCACACCTTCAAAGCCGATAATATTGGCGTGTCCTGTTCTACCCAAAATCTCTTTGTGGGCAGTGATTTCATTCAGTTCTTCGTTTCTCAATTCTTCGGGATCTTTGCCCGCTTTGATACTCGAAATTTTGACTGCCACAAATTGCCCTGTTTCAAGATCTTGATACCGAAAGACATTGGCAAATCCACCCGCGTCCAAAAACTTGGGCTCACCATAGCTCTTGCCATTGAGCTGAAATGTGGCGGGCACCTCAATATTATTCACGGTCAGCGTCACTGGGCTGACATCATTTTGAATGCTTTGCATGGCCCCTTTATATAAGGCCTCAAGCACCTGAGGATTGCTTATGCCCATCACTTGACCCAGCTTTAACTTGATCTGGGATTGGGTGCGCAAGGTCAAATCTTGACGCAAATCGGGGTTTTGCTCAAGCACCTGTGCCAATTTTGATTGCATACCAGCCAATCTTTCTGCCAATTGGCCTGGATGTGCAGAAGGTGGCGCTGATTGTATCCCCGATTCAATGCCAGAGACAATGGCGTCAATGAATTGATTCTTTTTCTTGGAAAGCTGCTCAAGATCCTGGTTATCGTAGCCTTTGATATCTCCCACCATTTCTTGTACCAACACCCGCAACTCGGCATGGGTTTTGCTTTGCAGAATGAGTGCCAAGTCGCTGTCTGAACCCAGATCGGCGATCCATTTTTGCGCCATTTGCTGGGTTTCTTGATTGACTTTGGCGATATGTGTTTTAGCGTTAAAAACAGAGCGGCCTGCTTTGTCGAGATTGTGCAGGGCGGGTGCAAAGACCGCTTTGAGTTGGCTTTCAATTTGTCCGTCTCTTTGGCCCGCTTGCAAACCGGCGGAGAAAAACTGCAAGTCTGTTTTGAGGCCTTCGCTCAAGAGGGGAGAATAATCCACATTGACAGATACGCGCTGAACCTCTGGCTGGGTGACACGTTCTGTTTTGGATAAGACCTGCAAATCATGTTTGTGATCGCGGTATTCCTGCTGGGCGGATGCCAATCCCGTTTTTTCGACCGTGGTCGTCGCTTTGAGCTCTGCACTTTGAATGGCGTTTAAAAAATTATCGGGTTTGGGAATGCTTTCACTGTAGCCGACAATACTTGTTTCGGAGGTCTGTTCAATGGCTTGATGTAATTCTTCCCGAGCTTGGTTGAGATCAAGGGGGGCAGAGTCAGCGCTGTTTTTTTTAAAGGCCTCAGGGTTGGAGACCGGAACCGGATGTTGAATCTCGTCGGCTTGCTGTTGTGGGGGGGAGACGTTTACTTTGACTGCCGGTTGAGGTGTTAGAGAGTTCGGCTGATTGACTTGCATTTCATTCACCACCAATTTTTTTTAACAAGACTGTTATAAGAGAAGCATTTTCGGAAATATTACGTATTTAATTCATTTGAAAAATATAACATTGTCTAAGTATTTCCGTCAACTGTGGGTAATCACCTGACGGCTGAATCAAATGCCATAGCCACCAGATTAAGTTTGTGTTAAACTGCTTCGCAGGTGGATGAGGTTGAACAGACCTCTCGCGTAATTTGGTTCCTGTAGTGCTATGTTCCACCACATCAAGGTACTTCCCCGCAGGTTGCGAAAATCTCTTTTCTGCTCACCCCTTGAGGGTGCTCTGAAAATGGAATGTTTCACGTAAATCAGTCACAGCCTTTTCTGTTGTTTTTATCTGCAAAGACAACCTTAGGCCATAGGAAAGGAAATTATATCCATGCAAAGACCTTACGAAGTGATGTATATTCTGGATTCGCGTCTTGACGAAGAAGGCCAGAAGAAAATCAACACACGTGTCAACGAAACCATCGCCAAAATCGGTGGCAAAATTGAAAAATCCGAATCCCTCGGTCGCAAAAAATTGGCGTACCCCATCAAAAAGCAGAACGATGGGCTGTATATGCTGACACATTTTGAGACCGACACCCAGTCGCTGGACGAACTTCAGCGGGTTATGGGGATCACGGATGGATTAATCCGGCATCTGATCGTTCGCAGAGATGAGTCTTAACTACGTCATTCTTTCGGGCCATTTGGTCCAAGACAGTGAAATTCGCTACACCGTTTCTGGAAAAGCGGTGCTCGAATTTAATCTGGCCCTGGCGGATGCCCATCAGCCAGACCAGACACACACCATTCGAGTGATTAATCGCCGCGAAAGCAGCCCTGAACTTCAGCGGCAGCTGCGCAAAGGAATGAATGTGATTGTCGAAGGCCAAATCCAAAAACGAAAGTCTGAAGTCTCCGGCATTAAACGGATGCAGCCGGAAATCCAACTTGAATCCCTGAGCATTTTAGGCTCAACCCATATGAAAGGAACAGCATTATGAGCAGACCCTATGATGAAGCCCCACGCAGCTCCTCCGAAGGGGGAGAATCTCCCGCTGGTGAGCGCCCAGCCTATAACGCCGATCGTCCCTCCTACCAAGGTGGTGGCGACCGCCCCTCTTACCAGGGCGGTGGTGATCGTCCCCCCTACCAAGGTGGCGGAGATCGCCCCTCTTACCAGGGTGGTGGCGACCGTCCCCCTTATCAAGGTGGTGGCCGTCCCTATACTCCCGGTGGTGGTGGCCGTCCCTATACCCCCGGTGGTGGTGACCGTCCTTACACACCCGGTGGCGGTGGTGACCGTCCTCCTTACCAAGGTGGCGGCGACCGTCCCCAAGGTGATCGTCCTCCCTACCAGGGTGGTGGCGACCGTCCCGCTTATGGCGGCGGCGGAGATCGTCCCTCTTATGGTGGCGGACGCCGTTCATTCGGTGGTGGCCAAGGCGGCGGCGGTGGCCGTTCGTTTGGTGGTCGCGGTGGCGGCGGTCCCCGTCGTCGTCGTCAGAAAGTGTCCAAATTTGATGAATGGGGCATTGAAACGATTGACTTTAAAGACGTTGAGCGTTTGAAAGAGTTTTTGAGCGAGCACGCCAAAATCCTTTCTCGCCGCGTGACCGGCAGTCGTGCCAAGCACCAGCGTCAATTGACCCGCGCAATTAAACGCGCCCGTCACATGGCCCTTTTGCCCTACGTTGGCAAAATCGAAAAACACAGATAGTTTCACCCTGTGTAAGCAGGATTAAACGGCAAACGCCCCGTCTCTTGAGTCGGGGCGTTTTTTCTGCGCGATTTAGAATGGCTGTCAATCTCAGCCCAAAGCCTATCCTGCCTGCGGCCGAAATTCAGCCGCCAACAGGCCCATCATCAGCAGATCCACATAATTTCCCTGTTTAAAGGCCGCTTGGCGCAACCGGCCCTCTTCGACAAACCCCACCCGCTGATAGAGTTTCAGGGCGGGCACATTGTCGGCGCGCACCTGCAACCAGACGCGGTGCAAGTTGAGATCGTCAAAGGCGTGTTGCAAACAGCGCTCAGTTGCCAGTGTGCCAAAGCCTTTGCCGTGGCAATTGGCCTCGCCAATCAAAATACTGAATTCTGCGCTGCGGTGCACCGGGTGAATCTGCAAAAGCTGTACATTGCCAATATGCCGATCGCTGCCGATCTCACAGATCGCCAAACGCACCTGCTGGGCGCGATGGGAGAGGTAGGCATCAAACCAAGCGTTCTCTGTCTCACCGTTGATAAAGCGAAAAGGTTCTCCCAGCGTTGCCACCAATCTGGGATCTTGTCGCCAAAGCAGGGTTTGGGCCAAATCTGCCCGCGTCAGTTCGCGCAGATAGATCATGCCCGCGCCTCACAGACCAAAAAGATGCTGGCGCAGAGGGTGGGATGCTCCATGCCGAGGGCAAAACAGCCCTCCATAAAAGCCTCATTGAGCAATTCGGTGCCAATCAGCTGATCAAATTGGAAATTGGCCAAGGGCTTAAAGAAGATTCCGCCCCTTGCGATCACCTGCAATTCGGCCTGACGGGCCTCTCTTTCGAGGGTGTCTGCCATATACACGCGGCGGTGGCCGTGTTTGAGATCGGCCTCAGAGAGATCGGTTAAATGGGTCAAAAGCCCCATTTTGACGGCAATCTGCCGCGAAGGGGCATTGCCATTGGGCACCACCAAAAACAGCCGTCCGCCCGGCGCCAGCAGACGGCCCGCTTGTTTTAAGACGGCGACAGGATCATCCAAATGTTCCAAAACGTGTAATAAAAAGATCGCGTCATAACGCTCTGCGGTGTGATAGGTCTCAAACAGCGATTGCACAAATTTGACCTGGGGCCCCACCCGTGACTGGGTGGTTGCTATAAATTGGCTTGCTGCTTCGACCACCGTTAAATCTGCGTAGAGCCCAGCCAAAAGCGCCGTAAACTCCCCATGCATGCAGCCCATTTCCAAGGCTTTGCCCGTTTTGAGCCAGGGCCGCAAGCCGCGCAACATATAGTGGCGCATGCGCTGATCAAAGGGCGAGAGATCATAATCTCCGGCAATTTGATTGAGCTTTTCAAATTCTTGGTCAACAAAACCGTCTGCAAACGTGGTCATGGTTTTTCCCTCATGTGGTTTAGCCCTGTCCGGGCCTGTAAAAACGTTGCTCGGATGGTAAATACCACTGTTCCAGTGTCGCTGGCACCCGAGAATATTCGCCGAGTATTTGTTTGAGATGCTCAGAAAGGGAGCCGTTGACTTGTCCCAAATAGTCAAACTGGGGTTTGAGAAAGGGGCGGCTCCATGTCAGTGTCAGCCCGCGGCGCACCTTGTTGGTTGTGTTTTGGCCAGCAGCATGCCAGAGTCGGGAGTCAAAGAGCAAGAGGCTGCCTGCGGGGGCGCAGATCTGTTGGGCTTCAGCAAAAAAGGCCTCCGGGCTGGGGGGCTGCGGCTGGTTTTGTGAACCGCTCAAAAGCCAAGTTGCTCCATTTTCTGGCAGAAAATCGTCGAGCATGACCAAAAGATTGATCATCAGGCGAAAATCCGGCATCCAAGTGCGCTGATCCCTGTGAATTTGATGCACATAAGCCGATTCTGCCGGTGGATTGACCACCCCCCCAAACGAGTTGAGAATATACGGCCCTTCGAGCAAGACTTTGAGTTCTTGATCCAGCCAGGCCTGCTCCAGCAAGGTCTGAAAGACAGGGCCTTGGCCCAGGAGATGGTGCGCTGTTCCAGGCAAGACCTGCCCCAATAATTCGCTTTGTAAATCGGCACAGCGGTTGATGGCTTGATCGAGTGCCTGTGACAGAACCTGGGTCAGGGCTTTGGGCAATTGTGATTCAAACAAGATCCAGCCCTGGGTTTGAATGAGGTGCAACAGCTCTGTGTTTTCCATTGTTTCTCCTTTTCAGATCAAGCCCGATTATTCACCGTGGCGATAAGCCGGAAAATAAGCACCGGGGTCTGGCCCTGCCAATTGGGCATAGCGCTCAGCATTCAGAATTTTACCGCAAAGCCAGACCGGACGCTCAATATTGGCCCAGCCACGTTTAAAAAAGCCCAGCCCAGTATTGCCCTGGGCGGCAACGCTGCTGACTTCGCCACCGAGGTCGAGCTGGGCCACCCCTTGGGCTTGAAACCATTCAATGGCTGCCATATAGAGGGCATAAGGGGCGGAGTGTTGATAACCCACTTCATCACTGGCAGCCAAATGGCTATAAGCCAGACCCTGTGCTGATTCTAAATACCAGAGGTGGATCGCCACGATCTTGCCCGCCTGTTTGGCGGCAAAAGCCACCATACCAGGTACCTGTAATTGCAGGGCAAAAGCCTGCTCAGAAAAACGCCGCAGCCCTTGAATGTGGTGGCGCTGGGCCAGATGGGTATAGAGTTGGTTCCAGGTCTTGAGGGCCAAAATGGGCTCCGTTAAACGCTCAATCTCCAAGCTGCGCAAGGCCTTTCGGGCATAATAGCGGTGATGTGAACTGATCTTCAGCGTTTGTGAGAAGTCGATTCCCCAGTGGGTTTTAAACAGGTGGCAGCAATCGGGAAAGAGCCCTTGCCAAAAATCTTCAGACAGAGCGGGGCCGAGGGGATCTGTCACAATCACCAGCGCTGGGGCTGACTGGGGCAAAACAGCCAAATCTCTGGCGAGCTGTTGGGGATAAACGCAGCGCAAAAAGGGATAAGGACCCGCATAATCCCATTCATGGGGGGAATGTGGCAGGGGGCGCATCAAGAGCCAAGCCTGGGTTTCGGGCAAATACAGCGGCTCACCCCAAGCACGCAAAGAAGCGGGATACTGGGGGTGTAAATAACCCTGTAATTCTGTCATAACAGGTGTTTGAGCGCTTCTATGCGCGTGAGGATAATGTCCATATCTGCTTCGCTATAACGCTGATCACAGGGCAAAGACAAGAGTCTGTCTGCGAGCCAGTGGCTCTCCCTGAATGTCTCTGGTACCAGATCTGCCAAAGGCCAATAGATCGGGCAATAGATCCGGGTTTCAGCCAACGCGGCTTGTAAGGCGTTGCGCTGTCGCGCGCAGAGTGCAAAACCCAAGGGAACCGTCTCTGCGGGCAATTCCGGAAAAAGTGCCCAATCTGCCAGGGCGGCTGAAAGTCGCTGGTAATTTTTGCGCCGCTGCAAAGGCAGCATGGGGTCCTTCAAAAGGCTCTGTAAATGTTTCTGTGAGGTCTCTGTCATGGCCCAAGCGCCCACGGGTTGCAAGCTTTCAGCTTGGCGAAAGAGGTCAAACCATTCCGCCTGCAGTTGTCGGTTGTTTTGCCCTTGGGTCTCAAACGCTCGGCGCAGGGTTTGGGCACGATGCATCAAGTCCCAAGCTGGAGGAGCGTCTTGTTGTGTGGGCAGCGGGGGCAAATGGGGGCCGATCAAGAGGCCGCCATCACTCACCCCTCCCCATTTGCGCGGACTATAAAGCAGATAATCCTGGGGATGGCTAGGCGTTAAATACAGAGCCTGTGAGGCATCCAACAAGAGCTGAGCACCCCGTGCGCGCACCTGTGCCAACCAACTGGGATCGGGGGCAAATCCCAGATAGGCAATGGCCAAGACCAAATCGCCGGGGGAGAGTTGTTCCAACCACGAATCAGACGCGGGTTTGAGTTGGCTATCGAGGGCATAATAGCCCCAGCTTTGGCCCGCGGGCAGGGCCTTGAGCAATTCTGGACAGAGATAGGCGGGCAGCCAAACTTTGGCTGGTTGCAGATGCTTGAGCAAAAGATAAAGTGCAGAACGGGCGTTAAAACCGAAGAATGCACCCTCAAACCTGGGGATCCCTGTGTCCTGCTCAAAATCTGGGGAAACAGCGTCAGAAAGTGCAAAAACGCCACCCCACATTGCAAAGCCCCCCTCAATTTTTGTCTATTATCCCATAAATTAAGGCGATCAAGCCTTGTGAATAGCAAGCAGCCCTTGCAGAATGGTAACATGTTAAAAACAGGCACATCATCCGCGCTTAAATTTCCGCCCCAGAAGGGAAACGATGCACCATGGACGAGATTGAAGATTTGCTCGCCAGCTTAGACAGCACAGCTCAACCGCTGACACAGGAATCCCCGCCCGCCACACCCGATGGCCACAAAGCCCGCAACCAACGCTTTGAAGCCCTGCTATTCCTGCTTCAAAGTCAAAAACCAGATGTGCGTCAGCAGGCCGTCGAGTTCTTGGGGGAAAGCGAAGACCCGCGCGCAGTTGACCCCATTATGGCCCTGCTCGACGATCCCGAACCGGATGTCCGCCAACAGGTGGCGGCTGCGCTGGGCAAATTGGCAGATCCCCGCTCACTCAACCCACTTTTAAAGACCCTCGAAGATGAAAACTATCTCGTGCGGGCCACTGCTGCTGAAGCGGTGGCGAACTTGGGGGTAGATCTCAACCATTCTCCCGCTTTGGAGACCCTCTGTCAGCATTTGCGTCACGACCCTTCTTATTTGGTGCGGGCGACCTTGGCGGAGGTTTTGGGGGCTTTTGCGACAGATAGCAGCCGCGAAGCCCTCACCCAGGCGCTCGAAGACCCTGACCGCTGGGTACGCACCCAGGTCGCTGAAAGTCTGTCTCGGATCGATCCCGAAACCCGTCTTTGGCCCCTTTTATCTGACTTAAATGCCGAAGATCAGGCCCTGCGTTTAAGTGCCGTTGAGCGCTTGGGGCGTTTGGGCGACAGCCGAGCGCTGCCTTTTTTGGAACACGCCTTGCAATCGGATTTGGCTCCTGTTCGCGAGGCGGTGATCTCTGCACTTGGGCGCTTACAAGACCCGCGCTCAATTGAAATTCTGATTCAGGCCGCTTTGCTGCCTGATGGGGATTTGATGCGAGAAAAGATTCTGGCAGCTTTAAAGCTCTTGGGCGAAGAACAGGTCTTGCCCGCTTTGACCCGGGCCTTGGACTCCCGTGATGTTGAGATTCGCCAAAATGCGATCGAAATGTTGCGCTATTTGCGCAGCCCTTTGGCGCTCAGTGCTTTGCAGCGGGCCCTTGGGCATGAAGATGAGTGGGTCAGAACCGTGGCCACCGTTGCCTTGGGTGAGTTGGATTCCAGTCAGACCTATGCTTTGATTATTCCCATGCTGGCAGACAGTGAAGAGCGCGTGGTGCAAGCCGCTGCCGAAGCCTTGGCCAGACAGGCGGATCCCCGTGCCATTCCCGCCCTGCTCGAAACGTTAAAGTCGGGCAAACATTGGGCCAGGGTTGTTGCAACACAGGCCCTGATCCATTTTCAGACCCCAGAGGTCTTTGCCGCGATGAGTTTGGCCGCACAAGATCCCGATGCAGAGGTGCGGGAATTGGCTGTTCGGGCTTTGGGGCAGGCTGAAGGTGAAGCGGTTTCAGCGATCTTAATTGCCAGCTTAAAAGATCCCGAAGCCTGGGTGCGCCAGGCTGCGGCCCAGGTCTTGAGTGATCGCTGTGATCCGCTTGCGACCGCAGCCCTGATTGAAACCTTACAACAGGATGACGACTTTATTGTGCGGACCTTGGCCGCTCAGGCCTTGGGGCATATCAAAGGCGAAGCCGCTTTTGCGGCTTTGCTTGAAGCCTTGCAAGATCGGGCATCTGGCGTTCGTCAAAGGGCGGCAATTGCCCTGGGGCTGCTCAAAGATACCCGCGCCTGTCCCGCGCTGGTCGTTCTTTTGGCGGACAAAGATCCCAAAGTGGTGCAAGCAGCGGTTGAAACCCTGGGCTTTTTAGGTGATCCCCAGGTGGCCACAGCTTTACAGCCACTTTTGGAGCATCCCGAAGCCTGGGTGCGCTCTGCTGTGGTGCAAAGTTTGGGGCAATTGCACCACCCCGACTCCCTTCAGGGGCTGCTCAAAGCGCTGAACGACAGTGATGCCTGGGTAAAGACCGCTGCTGCAGAAGCATTGGGGGCCATGCACAGCCCACAAATTATTGCTCCGCTGATCAGCGTTTTAGAAGACAACAGCGACTTTTTAATGCGGGCCTTTGCGGCCTCTTCATTGGGCAAACAAGGCGATGCCAGGGCCTTGATTCCCCTGCTCAATGCCCTGGCAGATGCCCACGAGAGCGTCAGGCAGGAAGCTGTGATGGCCTTGGGAAATTTGCGTGACCCCCGTGCCCAGGCCGCCTTGCAGGGGCTGGTTCAAAATGACGCGTGCAGCGCAGCCCTCAAAGGGGCTGCTCAAACAGCTCTGGCCCAATTGCAAAGTTAAAATTCCATGTTAAAACACGGCTTAAGTCTGGGTTTGCTCTCGTTGCTGTTGTGGCTGTTTTGCCCAATGGGCCTGTTTGGCGCAGGTTTAACTTTGCTTCCCAGCGCTCAAGCGCGGGTTAGCTACCAACTCAATGT
Source organism: Candidatus Sericytochromatia bacterium (assembly GCA_050248915.1). Classification (GTDB taxonomy): domain Bacteria; phylum Cyanobacteriota; class Sericytochromatia; order UBA7694; family UBA7694. The sequence continues at coordinate 6,005 of JBFWRL010000056.1, read as the reverse complement.
GGAGCTCAATACCGACACGGCCTCTTTGCAGGGTGAACAATTTTTGACCTTTACCCATGAAGGCAAAGAGCCTCTCAAAGAGCTGTTCTTTCGGCTTGATGCCAATACCCAGGCCCGCATGCAAGTGCGTGAGGTCTTGAGTGCCGACAAGTTGGTCTTGCCGGGGCGCTTGTATCGGTATACCTATTTGGGCCGTGAAATTGAAGACCCCTTGCTCTATCAGGTCTTTTTGTCTCAGCCCCTGGAACCAGGCCAAGAACTTAAATTGACCTTTCGCTATGTGATTGAACGCCTGCCCCAAGCCAATCGTTCGTATTACCTGATCGACGACCCCGCGCGTCTGGGGCTGGGCAGTTGGTACCCGCGTCTGGTGACGTATCAGAAGGGAGAATGGCACCCCGAGGTTTCTGAATTGTCAGATTATAGCGTCAGTGCGCGGGTCTTGGACAAGCTCTTTGCGATCTCACCCCTGGCCCCCGTCAGTCTCTCCAGTTCTGATCACACCTACCGCTACAGCGCAGAACGCCAAAGTGGTCTGGACCTGATCTTTACCCCCGATTTGTTGCTGCGTACCGCAGATGTGGATGATTTGCAATTGCGTTATTATTATCCGGGCAAAATGCAAAAATGGAGCACCGAGGCCCTGCAGATCACAGAAGAAATTTTGCGTTTTTTCAAACAGCGCTACGGGGTCTTTCCGGGCAAACGCCTGACCATTGTTGCAACAGAGGACAGTAAATACCCGGTGATCGCTTCGCAGCAATTGCTGATTCTGCGCAACAGCTTTGCCGAGGGCAAAGATGAGGCCCGCAGCCGCCAGCAATTGACCGAGTGGCTGGTGTATGGCATTGCTCAGCAATATTGGGGCCAACGGGTGCGTCAAACCCAAGAGCTGCTGCCTTGGATTACCCAGGGACTGGCCCTGTATACCGGGCAGGTCTATATGCAGCAAAAACGCAAATCGTATCTGCTGGGTGACCAAACATCCGAAAATTACCTGCGTTCTGCCCGTCAGGGCTGGAATACCTCGTTGCAAACCCCCCGCCTGATTCTCGACCGTTTGCCGCTGAACAGCTTTTCGGCCTTGGCCCAAGGCAAAGGGTATACCCTCTTTCGCATGTTGGATGTGTTGCTGGGCAAAAAGGTGCTTGAAAATCTTGAAGTCCAATTGCAAAAGCGCTATTTGCAAAAAGATTTGACAGTTCAAGACTTTCAGACCGAATTGGAAAAAATTGCAGGCAAAGACCTGCAGTGGTTTTTTCGGCAATGGGTACAAGAGAGCCATGTGATTGACTACGCCATTCAGTCTTTGCAGGTCTCCGAGCGCGAAGGCAAATACACGGTCACGGTGACTGTCCAGCGCCTGGGTGAGGCGGTCATGCCCGTCTCGATTGCCTTGGTGCTTAAAAGCGGTGAGGTGGTCTTTCACCTCTGGGATGGCAATAGCCGTTCAGAGCGTTTGAGTTTTGAAGTGACTTCAGAAGTCAAAGAGGTCCGCCTCGATCCTTCTGGAGTGACCCCCGATGTGGATCGCAGCAATAACCGCTTTGTCAATCAGGGGCAATAGCTTTATCCGGCCATTGGGGAATCAACCAAAAAACTTTTTTAAGGTCTTTCCCAGCCAACCTGTCTCTTTTTTGCCCGACAAAAGGGCTTTGACCGAGCTGACATAACTGGCATCATCGCTTTTGACTCATTCAGACCAGGTAAATGATGTGGGTTTTGCCAAGTCAATTTCTTTTGCACCCAATCGCCAGGGCTTCGATTATACTGAATCAAAAAGGCCCCATCCATGAAAAATCTGCGCAAACACACCCAAGCAAGCAATCCCCAACTCAAAGCTTTACACACCCAGCTCCAAGCCCCTGTCGCTGGGTGGGCCGACTTGTCTCAGAGCGAACAGACCGAGCTCTGCCTGCACTATTTGGCGCTGCCCCTGCTGCAAAAAGAAGGGGCCCTTTCACCTGCTGTGCGCCAGGTCTTGGCCCCTTCTGCCGCAGATTTGGCTCCCCAGGTCAGCCAGCTCTACAGCGAAATGCCAAGCCAGTTTGCCACCGTCCACGATTTATTGGACAAAACCACGGCCCTGTTCCTGATTTCTGAGCAAGATTAATCATCGGGGGTGCCGCTGAGCACCCAGCCTGCATAAGACTCTGTGATCCTGAAGTTTTTGCCGGTATACCCCCTGGGAAAGCGTTTGACATAGTTTAAAAAGAGCAGGATATCCCGCTCAGTGGTATTTTCCATCACGGTTTCCATGGGAATACCTACAAACAAACCACTTTCCGGTGTGGGCAGCCCTTTGGCTTTGACCGCCACTTCTTGAAAGGCTTTGAGAACTTCAGCATAGACATAAGGGGCGATCACGTCTTCACTGGCTGTGCGACCATATTTATCACGCAATTTATCCAGGCTATAGAGGGGCCGTTTGTGATTATCACAAAAGATAATATTTTTTTCGGCCAACTCCAAAAACGAGACTTTTTCGGGCTCAGCTGGAACAGTGGCTTCTGCCACATCGGACTTGGGCTGTGGGGGCGGTGGTACCGGTGCCGGTTGAATTAATTGCCGCTCCGCCATTTTTTGATTCAGTTTTTGCAAAAAGAGCATCAAAGGGTACAAAATGGGGATCAGGCCTCCAAAGACCTTACCAAAGCGTTTAAACAAGTGGGGATAGCGCTGGGCCACCAATTTGACTTTTTGAGAAGGGGTCAATTGGGGGTTGAGCATCCCGGTTTTAAACAAAACAAAGCCTTCTGCCAAATCGACAATTTTATCAGCCATGCGCTCGACCTGGGCTTCACGTTTGAGACTTTTTTCGGCGGTGGGCAATGGCCTGCGGGTTTGTTTTTGCGCTTGCTCAGCCTTTAAAGGGGCGGTCTGTGAGGCGGTGGGGTTTGACGTGTCTTGCGCACCTTGCTCAGGGCTTGCAGCATCTGAAGGTGGTTTGGCAGGGTAGTGAATGGTTGAACTGACCAGGCCCGTGCGGGGCTTCGTGGTCTCGGTGTTGGCCGGTAAAGGCGGTGTCATATTTGAATTTTGGCTGGCAGGTTCTGGGGGGGGGATCTCAGGCAATGCATCAGTATGCCCGCTTTTGCCAATGAGATCAGAACCGGTTTTTAAAAATTCTGAAGCCCGCATTGAGCGTTTTTTTTCATCTGAATCTGAGGGGTTGGAGGTTGCCATACGTTTATTGTAACCGAGCACTTTGCATTTGACCGAATTCCTCCATCTGTTTACAATGAGAACAAGACTCTGCGTAGAGAATACAATCAATTGGAAAATATGCATGGCTGACATCTCTGTCGAAAAATTGCTGCGTGCCATTCCCTTCTTTGATCCCCTCAATGCCCAACAATTGGCGGATTTGACCGAAGTGGGGCAAGTCGTCAAAGCTGAAGGGGGCAGCCTGATTTTTTCTGAAGGCGAAGATTCAGACTGCCTCTATGTGATTCTTTCGGGGCGGGTGCGGATCGAGGCCCGGATCTTTGACGGGACAGATATTGAGCTCTCACTTTTGGGGCCGGGTGATTTTTTTGGTGAATCGGCCTTGACCGATGGAGAAAAACGCACAGCCACAGTCACGGCCTTGACGGGGTCAGAGTTTTTTACGCTCACGCGCTCGGCCTTTATGCACTTTCTCTCTCAATCCCCGATGTTGATCTCCCATATCATTGCTGGCATCAGTCAAAAATTGCGCAGCGCCAACGAACAAACCCTCAAACAATACCAGGAAAAACATGCCCTGGAACAATCCCTTGAGCGCCAGCACGATCGCGTGGCTGCCCGCATGGTAACGGCAATTACCAATGAAATCCTCAAACCCCTGACCATGATCCATTCCATGTCTCAAATCCTCTCCCAGGATCTGCTCAAAGAATATCTCGACACCCCTGTGGGGGATGGGCAAACCTTGCGTCAAATGCTCGATGCCACCCATCTCATACAAAGCCAGATGGGGCATTTACAAGAACTGTTGAATATTTTCCAGCATATGGGGCTGGAGTCGGTGCGAGAAACCCCAGAAACCGTGATTTTGGATAAAACAATCCGGGATATGCTCGATCTTTACCGTATGGATCGTCACTCCCAGCTTAAAATAGATTTTGACGTACACTATGCGGCTGAGCAAAAACCCTGGGATGGCTTTCCGCGATTACTCAGCGAGGTTTTGCATCGCCTGCTGGAAAATACGGAAACCCATGCTTATCTCAAAGGGGATGGCCATGTTCAAATTTCGCTCAAACCCACCCTGCTCGACAACCGGGCGGCATATGAACTGACCTTGACTGACCAAGGCAGTGGAATGACGCCAGAGGTGCTTTGCCAAGCCTGTGAGCTGTTTTATACCACCGATCGCGAAGGGGGACATATGGGCATTGGTTTGTCGATCGCAGAAACCTTGGTCACCCAGGCTTTGCAAGGCAAATTTTTAATCACCTCGAACCCCGAAGACGGGACCCAGATCATGATGGTGCTGCCTCGCAAACGGCGGATTGTTTGGACGGGGCAGCCGAGCGATCAATAGACCCGTTGCTATTTACGGGCAAAGCACCAAGTTAGCGCGGCCTCTGAGTTCTTTCTTAGTAGTGAACGGCGCGGTAAAGGGGCAAAGGCATGGTCTCACGCCGCGTGCCGAGGGAGTGTTTGGCATCTTTTTTGATGCGATCAAACCAGAGCACACCCGCTTGGTCGGTGATAATGCCCAAATCCGCTTCGTTCATCTCTTTGAGGATCAGGCCATCGTCGATAATTTTCTCGCCATCTTCGGTCACGGTCAGATATCCCAAGGGGCCAATTGAAATTTCGCGTGCCGGGGCCTGATCCAAGCGCTCCAATTCTTCTTTGGAACGCACCCGGCGGTAGACGACTTTCATCGGGTCGGTACTGGCCTGGGGGTCGGGAACATATGCCTGGCGGTATTTTTCGCCTTTGTCGTTTTGGCGCACGGTCATAAAACTGCCGTTGGGTGTGATGTATTCGGTGCTTTTGTCGTTATAGGTAAATTGGTAACCGGGCACGCGGTTGTGACGGAAATAGGGAATCGGCAGAATAAAGTTGCGCACCCCCACTTCCCAGCCGCTTTCGCCAGGCAGGTTATTGGAGTCTTTGCCGAGTGAAATGCCGCCAAGGCCCACTTCGAGTTCGTATTTGTCGGCGATGCCAATTCCCGCATAGATCAGTTTATTGGTGCCGATTCCGGCGGTCAGGTAAACATCTTTGTCTTTGGACAGGGCAAATTCCAATTCGGCTTCAGCGGCCTGGTTCCAGAGTGAGACCTCGCCATAGCCTTCAAAGTCCACACGGCCATTGAGCTGTTTGTGTACGTCGATCGTGCCACCAACATTGTTAAAACTGCCTATGGTGGCGTGTAAACCGCCCACCACGGAGGTCTCGTCTTGCAGGCCGTGATAGGGCGTGAGGTACCAACTATTGGAGGCTGTGACCCCCACAAAGAAAGGTGTATCGCGGCTAAAGCCCACCCCCACGCCCACATTGGCGCCATCGATCAGTCGATTGTTGGAATGGAAGGTGTGGCTGACCCCCAAGCCCAACATAATATCGTTTTTGCTATTGCCCTGCATTTTGAGCGGGGCAGATGTCCCCGCACGAATGCTGGCCACTGTATTTTTATCTGCGCCAAAGGCATGGGAATACATCACCCCAGCACTGGGGCGGGCCCCATCGCCAAAGCCACTGCTGTAAAGACCCAAATAATTGCGCTGGTCGGGAATCTCTTTCATGCCTTTGAGCAAGACCAATTTGAGTTTTTCCAGGCGGGCATTGCGTTCAATGGCGTCGATATCCGGCGGCAGCTCACGCAGGGTTTCAAGCTGGTTGCGCACAGCTTTGACAGTGCTCTCGAAGGTCTCCAGATAGCGGGCCGAAATTTTGCGTTCTTGTTTAACACTCAGATCGTCAAAGGCCTCTTTGGCTTGGGGAATCACATCTATTTCGAGGCGCTGGAGTTGGCTTTCGATGCCCGCAAAGGTGGCTTTAAAGTC
>JBFWRL010000055.1:0-30467 GCA_050248915.1 Candidatus Sericytochromatia bacterium | reverse complement strand
CGAATTGAATCATTGTATTCCAAATCGCTGACAGTCCATTCAGCGGCCCCCAAATCGCGATTGGCAGAGATTCTGATCGGGCAATTAAAGGTCGCTTCCATTTTGGTGGGAATTGGGAGGGCCTCCATGGTGGTATTCATCACGGCCTGAATCTTCATATTCACGGTCATTTCAGCTTGAATATATTCAGATTTGTCTTTTTCTTTATAATTCCAGTTAAAGACCGGTTTTCCGCCCTCTGCCAAGGTAAATTCAATGACTTTCGAACCATCAAAGGTCACTTTGCGGCCGCCATATGAAGTGGGATACAAAAGGGTTTGTGAGATACCTTCGGCCCGCGTCGAATAATAGGTCTTGTCTGTGTTAAACTTTTCCACTGCTGGGGCAAACAAAACCTTGGGATCCAATGAAGCCGCAAATGTGGGAGGATCCAATTTTAAGGTCGCCTGGCCCAAAGCGTTACCCAGGGCTTGCCAGCGGGTTTCTTGAACCCACCCATTGTTTTGCCACACCGTTTTGCCCGTATAGTCTTTGCGGTAAAACAGCGAGGTAAAAGCCAAATCATGCTCGCTGCTGGCTTTGAAGAGAGAGAGTTCAATCGCTCCTTTGCGCATACTGGCAGTGAGGGATTTTAAACCACCCCAGGTACTGTCACCGGATGTCACGGCCAGGTCAAAATTGGGCCAGCTGTGCGCATTTTCGAGATCGGGAAAAGCAGCGCCTTTTATAAAGGGGGTGGCTTTGAGGGTCTGGGCCTGATCCAAGCCACTCCACTGTCCCGCAAAAACCTGTTTAAAAGTCGAACCACCGGTACTGACAGTGACGCTTAACTCACTGAGTTTGTCCAAGGGAATGGAGCTCACTGCTTTGCCATTGTGGGTAAAGACAATACTGGGAGAGGCAGCCACAGAAGGAAGCGCACCGATAGCCAAGAGACTGGCCCCCAATAAAATGGCAGAAGACCGTTTAGAAAAAAGCATACAAAAACTCCTTGTGTTTAAAATGGTTTAATTTAAGATAAGGACATAATTAAAATTATTCTGGATTCACACATAATTTGGTTATTTGTGTGCTTACAGTGTATTCAATTTTGGGGGGAAGTCAAATTTTTGATCAAGTCCCGATAACAATAACCAAGTCTGCGCGTCGACCTGACCCGTGGCGGGAATTCTCCAGTGGCGTTGAAAGTCTTTGATGGCCTTTTCTGTGGCCTGATCCCAAATCAAGTTGCGTTTTTTGAGGTGTTTTTCTCTGACCAAAATGGTCTGCAATTGATTGATCAAAAAGGTGGGAGAATCGCGATCGATGGGAGGCAAAGGTCGGTCTGTCAAAACCACCCCCATTGGCTCTTTGAGCTTTTTGTGAAATTGTTCTGGTGTGAGTTTCCCCTTGCCCGACACCGGATCAATGATCAGGATATTGCCTTTTGCATCACTGCCCAAAGCCAAAATGGAATGGGTGATCACAAAGAGGTCAATCGAAACCAACGCTGGGCGTTGCATGCGTGCGAGGTGTTCGGGCAATACTGAAACATAATGCCCAAAGAGACCAAAGCGACTCAAGCCATTTAACAGTTGAATTTGGGTGGTGCCAGAATCACGGGTGCCCAAAATGCGCGCCACCTCTTTTTCACTGGCTTCAATCTCAAAGAGCCGCAGTGCATTGGCCAAAGCCGCTGCTGTACAACTGACATTGGTACTTTGCAAGATTGCGCCATCGCTGGAAAAACGTTCAAAAAGGGTGTGTGGCGCAATCGGGCGCAAAAAATAGCCCTGAAGTCCCTGAATCCCCAAAGTGGATAGACCGGCCAAAAAATAGAGAGCCAAAACCTCCCCTCTTTTTGAAGCCCGCCCCAAAGGACTGGCCATGCCCGCCAGAAACAGGGCCCCCCCTTTGGCAGCCAACCAAGTGGCGGGCTCCAAATAGCCCAATAGCCAGGGGTTGAGCAAATAGGGAAATTTATACACCAAGGCAATCAGGGCACAAATAGCCAAAAAACCGAATAAAAAAACCCATTTGCGCAACCCTTTCTGAAAGGCTGTATCGAGGTTTAATCCTTGTTTGGCGAGTGTTTGGCCGTATTTCCATCCCAGGGGAAAAACCAATGCCAGGGCCAAGAGGGTCAGCCACAGATCTTGGATTTGGAGATAAATCGGGCCCATCATCAGTCCATTACTCATAAAATCGTTCCTGTTTGGATGCTATTTGAGTATACGTTACCATGTTTAAAATTTTCACGCTGATGGGTCAAGGTGTGCTAAAAATGTAATGAGATATAAAAGTCCCAAAGGATGATGACTTGAAAATAGCCCTAAAATACAATTTACTCGGAATTGTCGCTGTGATCTGGGGCTGTGTGGCCTGTGAGCCAGAAAAAGTGCAGGAATCGCACTCTCTACATATTTGGAACAACGGCGGCCCCGAGAATTTGGAATCAGTCCAAGTCAAGGGGCAACCAGCCCTGAAGACACAGTTGAAAGCAGGGGCCCCCGTGGCATTATTGGTGGATAAATCCGCTTATCTGATGGCCGTCATCAGTGCTGGAAAGGTGATCAAAACCTACCCGGTGGTCTTTGGCTTTGGGGCTGGGCCAGATAAACTGCGCGAAGGGGATGGAGCCACCCCTGAAGGCCTTTTTCGGATCCAAAATAAATACCCCCATCCCAACTGGACCTATTTTCTTTGGTTGGACTATCCCACCGCTGATTCCTGGCGCAAACACAGAGCCGCCAAAGCGTCAGGCAAATTGGATGCCAATGCAGGTATTGGCTCAGAAATTGGCATACATGGGGTGCCACTCGACCAGAATCAATGGATCGATCAGCGTAAAAACTGGACAGCGGGTTGCATTTCGCTGAAAAACACAGATATACAAGAACTCTATCCCTGGATCAAAGCCGGAACCTCAGTCAAAATTGTGCCTTGATGAATTTTAAGAGGAAATCACCTATGTCTTTTCCGTCGCTGTCACTCTCGATGCCTGTCGTTAAAAAAGAGACCTCCGACATGTTGGAGATCCGATTTGTGCCAACCCCCCTGATGCGCTGGGTGCCTTTGGGTCTGCTGGGGCTACTTGGGGGCTTTTTATTTTTGTTTTTGGCTCTGATAATCCCCCTTCGAACTGAGATTTTTTGCCGGCACCAACCTGAGGCCCAGTGTGTGGAAACCGACTTCTTTTTGCTGCGCCGCTCTGAGCAGATTTTGCCCCTTGGCAGTATCACACAGGTCAGTGCTCGGCCATACAAACCCAAAAGTGGCAATGTGGTGTATCCGATTCAATTGGAGCACCCAGCTGGGCCATTGATTTGGGATTATGCCCAAACACCCGCATTGGCCGAGAACGAGGTGCAAAAGTTACGCACATTTTTGGCAGACCCCAGTGCTGCTCCGATAGAGAGAAAAGCCCCGAATGATTATCTGGTCTTTGTTGTGTTAGGGGCTTTTTTTGCATTTGGCGGATGGCTGTTGCTCAGACGTTTTTATCAAGTTTTGACAGGCTCGGTGGTGATCAATCGCACCCAAGGTCAATTGGAGGCCCGACTATGGTCCAAAAAAGGGCCACAATTAGAGCGTTTTAACATCCCTGAGATCGATCGTTTTCGGGTCGAGAGTCATGGTCCGATTTGCTTGATTTGGATGGAAGTCAAAAATCAATCAGGGCCGTGGATCCTGACTTGGGGCATCAGTACCGGCGAGGGGCTGCGCCTGGAAGAGAAACTGAGCACCTATCTCGGCCTGGATTAGCGCCCAGAATTAGCGCAGCGGGGATTCAAACAGCGAGAGTTGGGGCGGTTCAGCCTGGGGATAAGACCCGAGGATTTTGATCAACTGCGCACTGCGGCTCATCTCTGTCAGACAATCACGCACAGCCTCCTCTTGAGGGGCCCCTAAAAAATCGACAAAGAAGACGTATGCAAAGGGATTTTCTGGGATCGGGCGTGATTCCAGACGTGTCAAATTGAGCCCATGGCGGGAAAACTGCTCCAAACAGGTAACCAAAGAACCAGGCTGGTGACGGGCCGTAAATGCCAGAGAGGTCTTTTCTTGGCGCAGATCCGCGGGCACCTGGGTGGCTGGCGCAAAGACCACAAAGCGGGTGATATTGACCTTCATCTGTTGAATATTGCGGTTGAGAATGTCCAGACCATAGATTTCCGCGCAAAGCTCGGGGGCAATGGCCGCCACCTCGGGCTTTTGCCATTTGGCCACATGCATGGCTGCCCCGGCTGTATCAAAATCGGGAATGGCTTCGAGATTCATTTGTTGCAAAAACGGGCGGCACTGGGCCAATGCTATGGGATGGGAATTGACCTCTTTGAGCGCTTCAATTTTTGTGCCCGGCAGCGCTAACAGACAGTGCCTGATTGGCACGTAAATTTCAGCAATGAGGGTCACCGGCTGTCTGTAGAGCAAATCCATATTGATCGCCACATTGCCAGCAATGCTGTTTTCGACAGGCACAAAACCCAAGGGACATTCTCCCGCCAAAACCGCTTCAAAGACCTGTTCACTATACGCGTAACCTGTGGGTTCAGCATTTTCGCCAAAATACTGCCAAATCCCCACTTCACTGTTGGCGCCACGCACACCCTGAAAGGCTATTTTCATGTATCCAGCCTGCTGACGACCGTATCGAGGGCCTTTAAAAACTGGCTGCGGGTCTCTGCAGCAAAGGGATTAAAATGGTACATGTCTTCAAACAGCTGCAAAGAGTCATTTTCGACCGTGAGCAAGATCTTCATCAGACGGCGATAGCCTTTGGTATCTATTTCCAGGGGTGCAGCCCCAAACTCCAACAGGGTCCGGCCCAAAAAATGGGCCAAGAACAGCGAGCGGCTGATTTGCTGATCGTGTTCTTCGGGAGTGCTTTCAATTAACTTCATGCCGTGTTTGTGCAAATAGGTTTTGATTTCGCCATAGCGTTTTTCTGGCACTCGCACAGGGCAAAGCACCAATTTGGCCCCAAAGAGCGTATCTGAGGCACTGTCAGGCCCAAACATCGGGTGGGTACCCAAAATCGAAACGTGATCAGGCAGATGTTTGAGCATCCATTGCACAGGCAAGGTCTTGACCGAACAGGCATCAATCACCAGCGCCTCTTTTTGCAGATGAGGCGCCAATTGGATCATCAGGGCTTCAAAGGCCGACATCGGCACCAATGGCACCACCAAAGGCTTTGAAGCAGCTTCTTCGAAACTGGCTGGCTGGGCCCCGAGTTTTTTGACAGCCACGGGGTCAAGGTCGAGATCATAGACATGGACATGAAAATCCTGGGCCAAATAAGCAGTCAGCAGGCGGCCCAGACGGCCAAACCCAATCAGCCCCAAATCCATCAGGGCAATCCGTGGTGTTCGCGCATCATGTCGGTTTGGGTTTTGATCGACTCTTCGTGTACCGTGCGAAACATCTCTTCGATATACTCGGGACGCAAACCGAGCTTAATCGCAGCCCCTGTGCGTTTTTCCATGATTTCGTTCATGCGCTGAATCTGAAAAGCAGTGACACCATTGCGAATTTTCAGATCGCCAATTTTGTGAACGACCTGCATGCGATGATGTAAAACATCGAGCAATTCATTGTCGATGCGATCAATTTGAGCGCGCAATTGCTCCAATTCTTGCTCATAACCCGGATTGTGTAATTCGGGCACACGCAAATCCAGCTCGATCAGAATCTCAGCCAACATGGCAGGTGTGACCTGTTGATCGGCATCGCTCCAAGCTTTTTCGGGATTGGGGTGTGTTTCAATCATCAGGCCATTCATACCCAAATCCAGGGCTTTTTGGCTGACCCGGTAGATCAGATCACGCTGACCCGTAATATGGCTGGGATCGCAAATCATGGGTAAGTGGGGGTACAGGCGTTTGAGTTCAATCGGCAGTCGCCACATCGGGGGATTGCGCCAAAGACTTTTTTCGTGGCTGGAAAAACCGCGGTGAATGGCCACCAGCTTTTTAATCCCCGCATTGGAGAGGCGCTCCAGGGCCCCGATCCAAAGTGCCAAATCGGCATTGACGGGATTTTTGACCATCACGGGAATATCCATGCCTTTGAGCACATCGGCAATTTCTTGAACAGAAAAAGGATTGGCCGTGGTGCGAGCACCGACCCAGAGAATATCCACGCCTGCCAACAGAGCCAGCTCAGTGTGTTTGGCGTTGGCCACTTCTGTGGCAATGGGCAGGCCCGTTTCTTCTTTGACTTTTTTGAGCCAGGGCAAACCCTGCAAACCAACGCCTTCAAAGGCATTGGGGCGGGTGCGGGGCTTCCAAATTCCGGCCCGAAAGGCGCTGATTTTTTTGTTTTGGGCCAATTCGCGGGCGGTTTGCAGCACCTGTTCTTCGGTTTCTGCGCTGCAGGGTCCGGCAACCACAAAGGGGTATTGTGGGTTGGATTGCCAGTCTTTTAAGGGGGTGATCTGATCCATGGATTTCCTCACAGGTGTCTATTTAACTATTCTACTGCAGAGCGGCTTTGAGTTCAGAGAGGATAGATCACACCTGAGCTGAAATTCCGCAGCGCAATCCCGTTCAAGGGACAAAAGGAGCAAAAGGCAAAAGGCCCCTGGGAAGACCAGGAGCCCCAACCTTTATGGCGACATGCGACTAGGGAGAAGCGGGAGTGGGGGTGCCGGGGACGGCAGGTTTGTCGCCAGGGCACTCGCCCCGGGGCGGATTGTTGGTCTTGGCCGCCTGCATGATGCGCGCATATTCTTGGCGATACATGCTGCTGACATAGTTGTTCTGGATCAGCAGGACGTTTTCGTTATTGCTCTTGTCGGCATTGCTGGAAAAATTGTACGAGCCAGTGATGACGGTATCGTCGACCAAGAGAATTTTGTGATGCAGCAGGGCTTGATTGCCATCCATGCGGCTGAAAATATTGGCAGCCTTGAGGGTGTGGTACTGGGAATACTGGCCATAACCCAGACACTGATCAAACACGCCCTCGACTTTTAAACCGGCCTGGCGCTTGGCCACCATGATTGCGCCGATCTCTTTGTCGGTGAAGGAGAAGGTCATAAAAGCAACATCTTTTTTGGCCTGCTGCAAGGTGCCCACGACGGCCTCTTGACCGCCGCCTTTGGGAGAGAAAAAGGTGCGAATGGTGGAGTTGCCCACCTGAACCACAGGAAAAGGCAATTGGCGGGGAGGGTTGGGGCCAAAGATGCCTTGAACAAACATGCGCTCAAATTCGTAGGTATAATTGGCGGCCACTTGGGGAACGCGAATGGTCATAGCATTGTTGTTGTGTTGGTAGAGACTGGTGGGGGTCAAATTGGTCGAACCCATCCAGACTGTTTGGCCATCTTGAACCAAAAATTTGTGATGCATCAGGCCCGAGCGTTTGTCGTCGATCACGGGAATGCCGGCCTGTTGCATTTTGGCAATATGGGGACGCACAGGACCCTGGGGGCCTGTATCCCGCACAGTCAGGTTTTCGTTATCGGTAATCAAGCGAACCTGAACGCCGCGCTTTTTGGCCTGAATAAAGGCCTCGGCAATATTTTCATCGGAGAAATCGTAAAATGCGCCATCGAGGCTTTTGCGGGCGGTGTTGATCAGTTGAATCAGAGCGGCAGCAGGGCCATTGGGATCGCGGCGGGTGAGAGGTTCGTTTTCGGCAATCGGGCCTTTGTAAGCTTGAACAAAATGCACTGTGAAGGGCTGAGCGGCTGCACCGGGAGCGGCGACAGCAGATTGGCGCATCAATTGCGCGGGGGGCAGGCCCATCATGGGGGCGGGACCGGGGAGAGATGAAGCACAGCCAACGGTGACAGCGGCCAATGTTAAAGCGGCAATTGAACGGATCGATTTCATAAGTCTAACCTCTTACGCATTCCTGATAATTTACTCTTATGCCCTCAGATGGATTTTCTTGTCTCATTTTGCCGTTTTTTTAACGCAACTTAAACTCAATTTAGCATTCGGCGTTTGCCTGAGCGTCGGAGGTGCCACCCTGAGCGGAGCTGAAGGGTGTGTTAAAATACCCTGACGACAAAACCAGAGGTTGCAGCCACAAATGGACAGCATGTTGATTCAGGGAGTCGAGTTGATTCTCTCCCAAGCCACCACGATGGACCTGACCTGGGTCGGCAATAAAGAGGTCAAACGCCAGCTTGAAGCCGCTTGGCTGATTCTCTCCAACAAAGACCTGCCCATGAGCCCCCGAATTGTGGGCAAACCAGGCATTGGCAAAACCACCTTGGCCTATTGTGTGGCCGAAGAAATGAGCCAATCAGTCTACCTCTTTCAGTGTACCGTGGATACCCGCCCAGAAGACCTGCTTGTGACCCCCGTGATTGGGGCCAACCAAAGTATCCGTTACCACGCCAGCCCCTTGGTGACCGCCATGCTCAAAGGGGGCATTTGTATTCTCGACGAAGGCAACCGCATGGGAGAAAAAAGCTGGGCCTCTCTGGCCCCCTTGTTGGATATGCGCCGCTATGTCGAAAGTTTGGTGGCCGGAATCAAGATCCCCGCCCACCCCGAATTTCGCTTGGCTGTGACCATGAACGAAGACGCCAGCACTTTTGACGTGCCCGACTATATCCAGTCGCGCTTACAACCCCAGATTGAGGTGGGTTTTCCCAGCCAAGAAGAAGAATTGGCTATTCTCGAAGCCCACTTGCCCGAAGCCCCCGCAGATATTTTGGGCATTATTTCCGACTTTTTAAGCCGCTCTCACGAAGAAAACCGGGCATATACCACCCGTGACGGCGTCAATCTGGCCCGCTATGCAGTGAAACTCTTGCACTTGGGGCAAATTACCCAAGAGGAAGCCATCCAACAGGCCCTCCTGCAAACCATGGACAGCCATGCCCTGGGATTTTATCTCGAAAATTGTGTCGGTGAAAAAGAAGAGGCCATTTCACGCCTGCATGATCTGCTCCTCCTGGGTGCCCCATCAGACCTGGGGGAGATTCCCTTGGATGAGGAAGAAGTGGATACTTGGCCTGAGAATGATCTCTCTGACTATTCAGCACTCTCAGATCTTGCCCAAACTGCCGATGACATGTTGGAGCCAGAGGGCTCAGATGACGCTGAATTTGCAGACTTTGCTGACGACGATCTCGAAGAGGACTGATGTCATTGCTGCAATTTGGGAATATTACCTGTATTCCCTCTTTCCACAACCGCCTACAATTTGCCCGCGAGGTGCGCAGGGCCTTCAGCGAAATATTGCCGGATGTGGTGGCCGTCGAACTGCCTGATGTCTATACCTCAGATATTTTGCAGGGCATTGCCCGTCTGCCACGCCTGAGTTTGCTCTGTATCAGCCAAAAGAACAGCTCGTATAGCTATATCCCCGTTTTTCCCAATGACTCCATGATCGAAGGCCTGCGCCTGGCCCGAGAAAACAGCCTGCCCCTTGCCCTGATTGACTTGGCCGTCGAAAATTACAGCCCCGCTTATGAGGCCTTTGCGCCCCCCGATGATCAGGCCATTGAACATATTGGTCTGGAGGCTTATTACGAGACGGTTTTACCCTATTTAAAACCCGCAGCCAGTGGCAGCCCCGACCACAAACGCGAAGAGCACATGGCAGCCAGGCTCCATCATTTATCGGGCAAGTACCAGCGCATTCTCTTGATCTGTGGCATGTTTCACTGGGAACCGATCAAGGCCCTGCTCGAAAAAAACAAACGCACCTTGCACCCCCATCAATTGGAGGGCATTGCTTCGCCTTTTTTGGCCAAATTGGGCCCCAAAGCACGCCACACCTTGCTCGAAGAAATCCCCTATCTGGTTTTACATTACGAAATTTCCAGGCGCTTTGGGCTGCCTTTTGTGCGGCAGGTGCATCTGCGCAAACTCTTGCTTGAAGCCCGCGAAGCACCTGCTTTGGCCGATGAATCATATACCCTGCGCGAAATTCTCAATATTCTTAGATACGCAGCGCGACTGGCGGTCAGTGATAAACGGGTCAGCCCCGACTTGTATAATCTGCTGCTGGCCTGCAAACAGACCCTGGGAGACGACTATGCGCTTGAAGTGATGGACCGGGCGCTGGCCTACCCCTATGAAGACGATCACAAGATCCCCGAAATTGAATTTGATCCCAATTCAGAGCAATTTAAACTCGGTAGCCGCAGTATCACCCTCATGCGCCGCCTGCCCCCGCCGATCAGTTTGAGTGACAAGAACCAAGACTGGATCAAACTCAAAATTGTGCGCAAAAAACAGGAAAACCTGCCCGAAGGTTATATGCCTTTTTGGTTCTTTTTTGGCTTTTATTCCCATGTCCCAGAAGACCTGATACTGGAAGGTTTTATCGAACGATTGGGCGATAAATTGGCCAGCCAGCAGACAGCCACAGAAACCCGTGTGCAAGAATTTTCAGGCAGTCTGCTCGACGGCGTGGCCCTGCGTGAGACCATCCGCCACCACCACCTGGGCAAACTCTATGTCAAAGAGGAGCGCAGCCGTTTGGCCCAGATTGGCGCTTGGGTGCTGATCTTTGACGAAGATTTAAATGAATTAAAATACCCCTGGATGATGTCACTTTCAGCGGAGCACCACAATGAATCGGACATCGCTTTTTATGCCTCCAATCCCGCTCTGCATCCTGTGACCCGCGAAATTATTCGCGCCCAATATGGCGCGATGTTGGCCCTCAAACCCGCTTTGCCCAATGAGGCCAAAATTGGCTGGGAAGCGCTGGATGTGCATGAAGAACTGCGCAAAGAGCACCTGGTGCGTTTGGCCATTCAGCTCAGCCCCCGGCCCGGCATCCTCTATTTGGCCCAAATTCCCCCCGAGGCCTATTATTACAAGATGGCGGCCTCGCTGGGCAAAACCCTCTATCACCTGCCTTTAAACAAAATTTCGCAGCGCCACCTCAAACGGATACAACGTTTTCATCTGCTCAGCCGCAAAGAAGTCAGGAGAAATGCCGATGACTTCATCTAAACGCGGTAAAATTGGGCTGGTTTCGGCCCTGGTTTGGCTCCAACTCTGGCAACCGGTTTGGGCCCAGAGTGCCCAGACCCTGATCGACGAAATGCAAAAAGCCCTGGAATTGGCCCAACCCCAAGTCCAATTTACCCGCAGCGCGCCGTTGCCCGCACCGGTGTTTATTCCCGAGCAAGGAGTGATCAAAGACTATACCTTGGGGGTGGGAGATGGCATCGAAATTTATCTTTGGAACCCCCGGATTCAATTGCAATACAGTCTCAACGTAGGGCCCGACGGCAAAATCATGATACCCAAATTGGGGGCCTTAAAGGTGCATGGTTTGAGCCTCAATGCCTTAGAAGTGCATCTCAGCAGCCTGCTGCGGCAGCAATACCGCGACGAGGTCCGTGTCAGCGTGGTTTTAAGCCGGGTGCGCCCTGTGCAGGTCTTGGTGACAGGGTATATTCAAAACCCTGGGTTTTACCAAGTGCCTTGGGGCACCCGCTTGATTGAGGTGTTGCGGCGGGCGGGAGGGGTACAAGATCAGGGCTCGGTGCGCCGGGTGCAACTCAGCCAAGGGGGCAAAAAATCCCAACTGGATTTGTATCGCTTTCATTACCAAGGCGATCTGCAAGACAACCCGCTTTTGACTGGCGAAGAACAAATTTTTGTGCCGATTTTGGGCAACAAAGTCGCTTTAACAGGGCAATTCCGTTCACCTGGCTTGTATGAGTTTTTGCCCGGAGAAGATCTCAACAGCCTGCTCAAACTCACAGGGGGAGCCAAACCCACAGGAGATCCAGAGGGCTTGCTGCTTTGGCAAAATGGCTTAAATGGGTCCAAAGTGCCTTTGCAAACGCGCCCCCTCCAAGCCAGTTATATGCTGCAAAACGGGGATATTTTGCACCTGCCTTTGCGCAAATTGCCCACCGAAGAAAAAAACCTGACTGTCTATGGCCAGGTGATGACACCCGGTGTTCAGGCCTACCGCCGGGGAATCACTGTGCAGGATTTGCTGCGTCAGGCAGGCGGACCTTTGCCCAGTGCCGATCTGGGGGCCGTGCGCATCAGTCGCATGACTGCTGAGGGCGATTTGCGCACCCTCAAAGAACTCAATTTACAGGATTGGCTGCAAGGCAAAAACCGCGACGGCGAAACAGCTTTGGAGCCTGGCGATATTTTGTATATTCCCGAAACGTTTTTCAGTGTGCGCAATATCATGGAGTTGACCACCTTGGTGGTGGGCGCACTGGGCATTGTCAGCGTGGTTTTAAACCTGAGTCGTCAACCATGAGCACCGTACAGCTCTGGCCCCAGTTCAAACTTTTTCTCAGGCGCTACAGCGTGTTTATTGTCTTTACAACTCTGCTGGGCACGGCCTTGAGCTGGGCCAGTGTCAAATACCTGGTAACCCCCATTTATGCCTCCCAAGCCAGTCTTTTGATTCTGCCGAGCCAGAGCAAAGGCCAATTGGGGCCGATGTTGAACCAATTGGAATCCCAATTGGAAATGCTGGGCCCCCTGCGTTCGGTCATCGGCGGACAACATTTCAGTTCTTCTCTCAAAGATCTGATCAGCATTTTAAACAGCCGCAGTTTGGCCGAAGAGGTCTTTGCCCGCTATCCCCGCTTGAAGGTCTTGCCCGAAGCCCAAAAAGAACTCAAAAAACACAAAAAAGGCAATCCCAAACAGGTCTTATTGGCCTGGTTGCTCAAACAGGTGAATATCCTCTCCCCCGATGGCAAAGATGGCACCCTGCGCATCGAAGTCAAACTCAGCGACCCCCAATTGGCTGCAGATGTGGCCAATACCTATGTCGATAAATTGGAAATTTTCGTGCGCAAATTGATCACCCAAGATTCCAACGAACACCAACGCTACCTCGAAAAACAGCTCAAGACCATGGGCACGGCTCTGCAATTGGCCGAAGAGGAATTGTTGGCGTATCAACGAAAACACCGTTTGTTTTCCCTTGATGATGAAGTCACACAATTGATCAGCCAATTGGCCGAACTTGAAGCAGAAGAAGTCAGTGCCCGCGCTGCCCTCAAAGAAACCCAAGCCAAACTGAACCGCCTGGAAAACCAATCCACTGAACTCAATCCCAATTGGGCCGAAATGGCCAATCAACTTGAATTGAACAGCGCTGGATTAAATGAACGTCAAAAAGAAATCAAACGGGCGCGGGGCAAATATGAGCGGCTTTTGGCTGCCTTGCCCAATCAGGCCTTGGGCCTGGCCCGCTTAGAACGCAAGATAACCCTGCAAAACCAGCTCTATGTCTTGCTCAGCCAACAGACCCAAGCCGCCCAACTGGAAGCGGCCAGAAAACCGCCCTTGTTTAAAATCCTCGACACTGCCATTCCCGCCGATGAACCCGTTTTTCCGGTCATTCCAGTGGTTCTTGTCATATCTGGTATCATATCTATAGGCCTGGGAGGATCGCTCTCCCTGCTACACTTTGCAACGCATCACACCAAGGAGCTTGCTCATGCTGAAACGTAGACTGTTCGCGGCGTTGATCCTTTTCACCCTACTCGTGGCCTGTGCCAAAAGTGGCCCCACGATGAGCAACGAAGAAAAAAAATACTATCAAGATTTGGAATCAGCCCACAGCGAACTCGACAAAATTCGCAGTTTTGTGGGCTCTGATAAAATCAGCAAGGCCCGCTACAAAATCCGCCTGGAAGAAATCCGTCCCACCACACAGCGGGTTCTGGCCAGTTATCAGTCCTCCCCTTTTGCCGAGAAAGAGTCCTATCGCGCTGTGTTGAGGGCCTATGAGAGTTATTTGGTCGCCCGCAAAATGTGGGAAGAAGACAAGGGCATGGCCTTGGTCAACGAGCGTATGGCAGAAGGTGGTATCTGGCTGAAAAAAGCCTCTGGATTTATGGCCCAAGAACAAAAAGGGGAACCCACAGAGGACGATCAGGACAAACAGGAGAAAAAATAGATGGTTTCGTGTAAACTGTCCGATTATCCTGAATCTGTCAGCCTGGTCGAAGTGGGCCCCCGTGATGGTTTGCAAAATGAAACCCGCATTTTGCCCACGGCAGACAAAGTCAGATTGATTCAATTGCTAACCGAAAGTGGACTCAAAAAAATCGAAATTGGCTCGTTTGTGCGGGCCGACCGCATTCCACCGTTGGCCGACACCGATCAGGTGGCCCTGCAATTGCCCAAAGGCCATGAAAATATCTATTCTGCCTTGATTCCCAACGCCCGTGGATTGCAAAGGGCCCAAGAAGTGGGCCTGCGCGAGGTCGCCATTTTTATGTCGGTCACCGAAAGCCACAACCGCAGCAATATCAACCGCAGTACCCAAGAGGCCTTGGCAGGGTATCAAGAATTGGTCAAACAGGCCTTGGCTGAAGGCCTGCGTGTGCGGGCCTATCTCTCAACGGTTTTTGGTTGCCCCTACGAGGGAGAGGTCAATCCCGAACAGGTCAAGCCCCTCGTCAATGCCCTGCTTGAGACTGGGGTCTATCAGATTTCACTCGGAGACACCATTGGCATTGCCCACCCCCTCTTGGTTGCAAAAATGCTTGATGCCCTGCTGCCAGAGGCCCCTATCGAAGCGCTGGCGTTGCATTTACATGATACCCGTGGCACTGCCTTGGCCAATGCCCTGATGGGCCTGCAAATGGGCATTCGCGTCTTTGATTCTGCCATCGGTGGTCTGGGGGGTTGCCCCTATGCTCCTGGCGCATCCGGCAATTTGGCCACTGAAGATTTGGCCTTTATGCTCAATGCCATGGGAATTCAAACAGGCATCGACTTAGATAAATTGGTCAAAGCCAGTCATTTTCTCGAAAAAAGCCTGGGCAAAAAACTTTCAAGCAAATATTCACAAACGATCCCCCCTCAGGAGTAACTCTGTGTTCAACAAAAATTCATGTTCTTTTCACAATCTCATTCGAACCACCTGTTGTGCGGTTTTGGCCGTTGCAGGGCTGCAGATGATGGCCCCCCCCCCTGCCCAGGCCTGGTGGGACACGGGGCATATGATCACCGCTCAAATTGCCCACGATGCGCTCAAACCCGAGGTGCGGGCAGAAGTCGATCGCCTGATTCGCAGCCTGGATGTGGCTGAAACCACCCCTGAACGGCGCCATTTTGTGCCCGCCTCGGTTTGGATGGACGAAACCAAGGCACGTGGCCTGAAAAGCATGGACCCCTGGCATTATGCCAATTTGCCTTATAACCCCGACGGGCTACCCAAAATCAACGCCGTGCCCGAGAACAATATTTTGACCCACATCGAAGGGCTCAGCAAAACCCTCGAAAACCCCAAAGCCGGGGATTTTGAAAAGGCCTTTGCGCTGCGCTGCCTGATTCATTTGGTGGGAGATATCCACCAGCCCTTTCATGCGGTCAGCCGTTCCAACCATGAACACAGCGACGGCGACCAAGGGGGCAATTTGGTCAAAATTGAGGGTGCACCCCAAACCAATTTGCACTCTTTTTGGGACAGCACAGCCAATTATTTTCCCTCGGTGCGCTCAGAAAACTGGCAACCGGCCATTCCTGGCATGGCCGCAGAGGTGTTAAAGTTATGGCCCAAAGCCAAACTGCGGGCCTCACTGGACTTTGCGCCGGTGCAATGGTCGATTGAAAGCTACCATTTGGCCGTCAAAAATGGCTATGAGGCCCTGCCATCTTCGGGCCCCATTTCGGCAGACTATGTGCGCAAAGCCCAAGAAATCTGCCTGGAGCGCCTCTCCCTCGGCGGCTTTCGCTTGGCAGAATTGCTGAATACCCGCTTACAGAAACGGCCCCAGTAGCGTCCCAACAAAGATAATGAACAGGTAAAATAAGCGTTAAAATTTGGTTTTCCCCATTGAAATGCCTGTGGGGAAATGTTTCAATAAACGTATCCCCACACAAATAGCACAGAGATTATTAGAGGAGCCCCCCATGAAACGCCATCTGATCGCCGCCAGCGCATTTGCCTTAGCAGCCCTCCCCGCTTGTCAGTCTGCGGCCCCCAATTTGCAAGCCATGTCCGCCCTGCGCGCTGGCATTCAGGCCCCCAATCGCCTTCAGAGCTTTAGCACCACCCCTCAACGCAATGGCGACTGGTTGGCCACCTTGCCCCCCCAATTGCAGCAGTATTATGCCCCTGCCCGTGGCAAAACCGGGATGGACCTGTTTAAAACCCTGAGCCAAATTGCCGCCCACAACCACCGTCCCATGGGTTATAACGAAGCCAAATCTTATATGTACGCCGCAGTCGACCAAGTGGCCCCCCCTCAAAGAACAGGAGCGCCCGCCGGTGTGCTCGATCATTACTCTTATGTCTTTGTGGCTGGCCAAGGTGGCAATGGCAATATCTACCTCGAAAATGGCGACGAAAACCGCGATGGTCTGCAAAAAGACTTTATTAACTGCGAACACACCTGGCCCCAGTCCTTCTTTAACAAAGTTGACCCGATGGTCTCGGATTTGCACCACCTCTTTCCCACCCTGAGCAAACCCAACGCCATGCGCAGCAATTTCCCCTTTGGCATGTCGACAGGCCGCACAATTGTCTATTCCACTGCCACCGGTTCCAAATTGGGTGTGATCGACAAAACGGGTAAAATGCCCCCCCAAGAAATCACCCGCATTATGAACCTGCCTTATGAGCAACAGCCCCAAGACATCATCCGCAATAATTTTGACATTGTCTTTGAGCCTTTAAATGCCCAAAAAGGCAATACGGCCCGTGCAATGATGTATTTTTACCTGCGCTACCACACCCAAGACATCTGGGCTGGCCGGGTCAATAAAAATGATTTCTGGACCAGCAAAGTGCCCACTTTTATTGAATGGGCCGACAAAGTGGACCCCATTGATCCCCAAGAGCGCAAGCGCCACGAATTGGCCGCTCAAAAACAGGGCAATCGCAATCCCTTTATCGACATCCCCAATTTGGCCAGTTTGCTGGGCCCTGCCGTATTTCAAGCGAACTAACCCCTTTACAGCCCGCTTGGTCAGACGCAATGATTCAGGCGGGCTGTGATCTTTTTTGAAGGAATTGACCATGAAAATTTATACCCGCACCGGAGACCAGGGCCAAACAGGATTGTGGGGCGGGAAACGTGTATCCAAACACGATTTACGCATCCAGGCTTATGGCACGGTAGATGAATGTAATTCGCTCTTGGGCTTGGCCCAAACGGTTTGCCCAGATGAATTAAAGGCCCCCCTGACGTCCTTGCAAAACACCCTTTTTGTCTTGGGAGCCGATCTGGCCAGCCCCGAAGATTCAGCTGCGGTACCGCGCATTCAGGCCAGCGATGTTACCCAACTCGAAAATTGGATTGATGAATGGGAAACGCATTTGCCGCCCTTGACCGCATTTATCCTGCCCGGTGGCTCTCCTACTGCTGCCTGGCTGCATTTGACCCGAACCGTCAGCCGCCGAGCTGAACGCATGACCGTGGCCCTGTCAGAGGCCCAGCCCATCAATCCACAGGCCATCATCTGGCTCAATCGGCTTTCAGATTTGCTTTTTGTCATGGCCCGTTATGCCAATTTTTTAGCGGGGCAAGCAGATATCCCCTGGCAAAAACCCGATTAAAAATCGTAGCGCAAACTGAAATTGAAGACGTCTTTGAGATAGCTGCGGCTGACTGAGTAGTCATCGGGCGTGATATTTGAAACCAAGGTGGTGCGCGTGTAGCGGCCCTGTAATTTGAGGTCTTTGGCCAAGGGCCACTCCATTTGCAAATAAAACAGCAAACGGGTATCGGCCCTGAATTTTTCGACGGGTGTACCATACTGCTCCCGCGGCAATGGCAGGCCCGTTAACGGATTGATCCCAATGATATACTGGGAGACCAAATCGGGCTGGGTATAGTCGATAAAATCCATGCGGCTGCCAACCTCAAACAACAGTGGGCCGACGGGAAACCCCAATCCCAGCCCCACTTGGTGGGCGACACGGGAATTGGCAAAGCGGTAATCGACTTCAAACAGATTGTTTTGCGACTGCAACTCACGGCTGAGAAGATTGTCTCGTGCATAGACCTGCAGCCAATCATAGCCAAATCGCAGCCAAGTTTGGCTGCCCCAGAGATAGATATATTGTTCCAAGCCCAATTGGTGGTTCAAATTATCCCGTTCGTGAAATTCAGAAAACACTTCACCTGCCAAAGAAAAACTCAGCCGAGAGACCAAGCGTTCACTGGCATACCACGTCAATACGGGTCGGGCCACGCCCCCCCAAGACAAGGGTTTGCCGCCCAGCCACTGAGCATCGGCTTGGCTGGTCAAACTCAGGTCCAAACTGTCGGAGAGCGCAAAGCGATTGAGCAAGCTCAAGGTATGCAATTGCAAGTTAAAATCTGTGCTGGTCAAGTTGGCTCCCGCTTGGTGATTGAGCCCCAAAAACTGCTGTAAAAACAGGTTATAACGCAGCCCCCATTCGGGCAGCCACTGATAGCCCAAACTCAGATTGAGCAAAAGTGCTTCGTCGATCAAATTGCCCGTGGCCAGTGCTCCTGCAGGCAATTGGGTGGTATTGTCGGTTGGCCCGCCAAAATTGACGTTGGTATCCAAAATCCCCCCCAGCAACACAGAGCCAAAAAAGGGCTTTTGGGGCAGATTTTGCCCAATTTTATCGATCACTTCCAAGGTCAATTGGGCCTGGGTGGCAATTTCGGAATCGGGTTCCAATTTTAAAACCGCTTGAAAGTGTTTCCGTGCGGCCTCAAAATTCTGTACCTGCACTTGGCTGGCACCCAAATAATAATGCAACTCCCCTGAATTGGGCATAAAGCGCAGGGCTTCTTCCAATTGCACAATGGCTTCAGCAAAACGGCCATCTTGGTAGGCCTTGAGTCCCTCCTGATAGGCACCACTCTGGTCCCGCAGGGTGAGTAACAATTGCTCCTCTGCAGCCTGCTTCAATTCCGTTGAACTGAGCGGATCAGCAATCACTCGGTTGAGATAGTCCTGGGCCAATTCCAGGGCCTGGGAATAATAATGGACCATGCCCAACGAAAAATACAAATTGGGAGGGGGGGTTATCAAGCGCTTTTCAGCCTGTTCAAAGGCTTCAAGCGCAAAGGAGTACAGCCGCAAATTATAATAAGCCAGACCCAAATAAAAATAGCTTGAGGCATAATAGTCCGAAACTTCAGATATATCGAGGGTCTCAGGCTCATGGGCTAAAATCTGCAAATAAAGCGGCAAAGCAGCTTCGGACTGCCCATTTTGCAGAGCTTCGGCGGCTTCTTCTTGAAGTGAGATCAATCGGGCGGCATTTGCCAGGCCCTGCAAAGCTGCAAAGGCAGACTCCGTCTCAGCCCAGCCCAAGCAGTTCGCCACATAAGCCAAGGCCTCCAAGCGAGGATCTTCGGCTGATTTTTGCACAACCGGGTCTGGGTATTCGGGCGAGACAAACTGGGCCTGGGCAGGCAATGCCCAACCCAAAAGCACAAAAAGAACCGCCAGACGTCTTTGTATCATGGCGGTCCCGCTTTCAATGACTTATTTTTGGCTGTAAGCAGCCAAAAGGTCCACAAAGGTTTGAAGTTCATCTGGGCGATTCATTTCAGTCACTGTCACCAAAAATTGATTCTCTAATCCTGTATACCACTGTGAGAGTTTCAGACCTGGCAGACAATTCGCGCTTTGCAGCGAGTCAAAGAGGGCCTCCACAGAATGTTTGGTTTTGACCACAAACTCATGGAAAAAAGGCCCCTGGGCTGCCAACTCAAAATTTGGCAGGGCATCTATTTGCTGTGCCAAACCATGGGCCTGTTTGAGACAGATTGTGGCCAATTCCTGCAGACCCACTTGGCCAATCAGACTCAACCAAATGGTGGCCGTCAGGGCCATCAGTCCTTGATTGGTACAAATATTGCTGGTGGCTTTTTCACGGCGAATATGCTGTTCACGGGTCTGCAAAACCAGCGTAAAAGCCCGTTTACCCGCTTGGTCTTGAGCCAAGCCACACATCCGGCCTGGCATTTGGCGCAAATGCACCTCGCGGGCCGTTAAAAACCCCAAATATGGGCCCCCCAAGCTCAGACTATTGCCAAAAGATTGGGCTTCGCCACAGACCAAATCTGCCCCCAAATTGCCTGGGGCTTCAAGCACGCCCAAAACGGTCGGGTCTGTCATGACCACAATTAAGAGCCCTTTGCGTGCATGCACCCAATCGGCACAGGCCTGAATGTCTTCAAGTTGGCCAAAGAAATTGGGATATTGTACCACCAAAGCTGCGGGAGCCTCGCTGTCAGCAAAAGGGGCCATGTCAGTTGTATAATTTGTCAAATGGGATTCAGTCAGATTCAACCCTGTGGCATCAGCATAGGTTTTGAGTACCTCACGGTATTCGGGATGAAGTGCTTGTGAGACGAGGATATCGTCGCGTTTGGTGATGCGGTGGGCCATCATCATGGCTTCAGCGGCGGCCGTGGCCCCTTCATAAGAGGAGGCATTGGCAATTTCCATGCCCGTCAGAGTGCAGAGAAGGGACTGAAATTCGTAGATGACCTGCAAGGTGCCTTGGCTGACTTCAGCCTGATAAGGGGTATAAGCAGTGAGGAACTCCGAGCGCGAGGCCAGCGTATCGACAGCAGAGGGAATGAAGTGGTGATAGGCTCCCCCCCCAACAAAACTCAATTGTGACGCCACAGGACGACAATTGGCTTGGCGATTTTCGAGTTCACGCAACAATTCCAATTCACTCAATGCCGCTGGCAATTGCAATTCAAAGTCTTGTAAACTTTGGGGGATCGGCGCAAAGAGCTGTTTCTGGTTTTGCAGGCCGAGTGTGGCCAGCATCTCTGTGCGCTCTTGTTCTGTGTGGGCCAAATAAGCCATGCTCATGCCAAACCGTCCAAATACCCTTGATAACCTGCAGCATCCATACATTGGGCCACTTCATCTGGGGCCGATAATTCCAGTTTGAGCATCCAACCGAGGGCCTGGGGATCTTCGTTGACTTTTTCAGGCTGTGCGTCGAGATCGGCATTGATCGCGACAACTTTGCCACTCAGAGGGGCATAGAGTTCGGAGACCGTTTTGACAGATTCAATTTCGCCAAAACTCTCGCCTTTGTTTAATTCACGGCCCACCTCAGGCAATTGCACGAAGGTAATTTCACCCAATTGATCGACGGCATAAGGGGTGATGGAAACTGTGGCTTGATTGCCATCTAAGACAAAACACTCGTGGGAAGAAGTGTAATAATAATCAGACATGTTATAACGTTCTCCTGTAAAAGGGTAAGTTTGAGGGTTCGATGGGCACACGCTGCCCGCGCAAATCCATTTCCAGCTCTGCGGCATGGGCATAGCCTTCGGGGCTGACCAATGCCAAGCCAATGGGGACACCCAAGGTCGGGGAGAGGCTGCCACTGGTGACCACCCCCACCTCTTGCTCGCCATACCAGAGAGTATAACCCTGGCGGGGGGCCCGGCGGGTGCCAGGTAATTTAAGCCCGAGGCGCTTTTTTTTAAGCCCCTCAGATTTCTGCTGCAACAACGCAGATTTGCCGATAAAATCGTCGGGTTTATCCAATTTGACACTCCAGCCCAGCCCCGCCTCAAGCGGTGAAGTCTGTTCGTCGAGTTCGTGGCCATAGAGCGCCATCGCTGATTCCAAACGCAGGGTATCGCGGGCACCCAATCCACAGGGGCGAATGCCTTCACCCTGGCCAGCGCTGAGCAATTGGTTCCAAAGGGAAGGAGCTTGCTCTGGGGCCACAAAAATCTCAAAGCCATCTTCACCGGTGTAACCTGTGCGGGCCAAAAGCAGAGAAAACCCCAATTCTTCTGAACGCGTCAAATAAAAGCTGGGCAATTCTGCCACGCCTGATGCAGGCAATAGCCGCGTCAAAAGCTTCGCCGCTTTGGGCCCTTGCAAGGCCAAAATACAGCTCAAGGCAGAGCGATTTTCGAGGTTCACCCCACTGGCAGGCAGGTGGCGAAACAACCAGTCCCAATCTTTTTCGCGATTGGATGCATTGACGACAATCTGAAATTCAGACTCACCGAGGCGGTAGATCAACAGATCGTCGAGGGTGCCCCCTTGTTGGTTGAGGATCTGGGTATACTGGGCCTGGTTGAGTTTGAGTCCACTGACACGGTTGGGAACCATGCTTTCAAGCCAAGCCAAAGATCCGGGTCCAGAGACCCCAAAAGTCCCCATATGAGAGACATCAAAGAGCCCAACCCCTTGCCGCACGGCCTGATGTTCGTCGGTAATGGCGCTGTATTGCACAGGCATGTCCCAACCGCCAAAGTCGACCATGCGCGCCCCAAGAGCCACATGCTCGGCATGCAGGGCCGTCTTTTGCAATTCAGCCATGGTTAAACCCCGTACCAACCCGTAATGGGTGAGGCTTCGTTTAACTCCACATAGACATTTTTGGTCTCGGTATACATTTCCAGCGCACCCATGCCGAGTTCTCGGCCAAAGCCACTTTGTTTGTAGCCCCCAAAAGGAGCCTCAACCGGCAGAATATTGTAGGTATTGATCCAAACATAACCGGCTTGAATCATGCCCGCAAAATTATGCGCCCGGCGCACATTTTCTGTCCAGACCGCTGAGACCAGACCATAGGGAATTTCATTGACCAGACGCGCAGCCTCAGCGTCGTCTTTGAAGCGAATCACTGAAAGCACAGGCCCAAAGATTTCCTCTTGGGCAATGCGCATGCTGTTTTTGACATCGCTGAAGACGGTGGGCTGGACAAAAAAGCCTTTGAGTTCGTCGCGCAGGTGTTTGCCGCCAAAGGCCAGGGTCGCCCCTTCATCTTGACCAATTTGAATATAGCTGTTGACCTTGTCGAATTGTTCAGCTGAGACCAGCGCACCAATCTGAGTGGTGTTTTGGGTCGGGTCTCCCACGCGCAATTGGGCCAATTTGCCCACCAGTTTTTCGACAAAGGCGTCGTAAATTGAGTCTTGCACAAACAAGCGCGAACCGGCAGTACAGATTTGACCTTGGTTAAAATAAATGGCAAAGAGAGCGCCATTGACTGCTTGGTCGAGATTGGCATCGGCAAAGACCACGTTCGGAGATTTGCCCCCGAGTTCGAGCGAAACACGCTTAAGTGTGCCTGCGGCGTTGATCATCACTTGGCGGCCCACTTCGGTTGAACCCGTAAAGGCGATTTTATCGACACCTGGGTGTTTGACCAGGGCCTCACCCGTGCGGCCATCACCGGTCACTACATTGACCACCCCATCGGGCACGCCAGCCTGTTTAAAGAGTTCAGCCAGACGCAAGGCCGTGAGCGGGGTCTGTTCGGCGGGTTTGAGAACCACAGAATTGCCAGCAGCAAGTGCGGGCGCCAATTTCCAGGTGGCCATCATGATCGGAAAATTCCAGGGGATGATTTGACCACAGACGCCAATCGGTTCTTTCAGGGTATAGGTCAGGGCCCCAGGCACAGGGACAGCTTGCCCCCCAATCATACGGGCTGCTGAAGCATAATAGCGGAAGGCATCAATCGACATTGGCAGGTCGATAAAGCTGCTCTCATTGATCGGTTTGCCATTGTCTTGGGTTTCGAGGGCAGCCAGACTGGGCAGGTTTTCTTGCATTAAATCTGCCATGCGGTTGAGAATAATACTGCGCTGAGCGGCGGGCATCTTACTCCAGACGCCACTTTCGTGGGCTTTTCGGGCTGCTTGAACAGCGCGGTCGACGTCTTGCTCATTGCCCTGAGCGACATGGGCAATTACTTCACCTGTAGCGGGATTGATCGACTCAAAGGTCTGCTCAGATTGGGGCGCAACCTCTTCGCCATTGATAAAAAGCTGGTATTGCTGGGGAGAAGCCTGGGTCATGACATACCTCACCGGAATTGTAAATTTGGGACCAAGTTCAAGCGATTTTAGCCATGCGCTCAAACTGGTGTAATCCACGGGCAGTATAACATAAGCCTGGGTTACGCACAGGCTGGGAAAGATCAATTGGGGGGCTTGTTTTTGGTCTGCTGTGCAGTGGGGGTCACAGACGTGTAAAATACCTTAAAAAGCAACTCAAAAAGCATTTACACAAGCATGACAGATATCGCCGCCGCTTTTACCAGTCTCTTGACCCTCATTGAATTGGGGGGAGGGTTTACCCTGCCTTTGATCGCCGCCTCAGTTTTAACTGGGGGCCTTGTTTTGGAACAGGTCTGGTTCAGTTTTTTGTCGGGACGTCGCCTGCGCAAGTTGATGATCAACCCCACCCAAATCAAGTTATACCGTGGCATGGACATGGTATCACGCATGGTTACAGCCTTGCGCTCCTGTTTAAACGCCACAGAAGAAGAACAAAAACGCGTGCTCGACCGCGTTTATCGTCATTTTGAGCGCCGCATCACCTGGCTCAATTTTATGGCCGCCGTGGCCCCTCTGCTGGGCCTGCTCGGAACCGTAGCGGGGATGATTCGCATTTTTTCGACAGTGGCCGCCAGCAAACCCAAAAATCCCTTGGCCGATCTCTCCGGCGGGATCAGTGAAGCCCTCTTTGCCACGGGAGGCGGCCTGGTAATTGCCATCATTGCCGCGATGGCCTATCATTATCTGAGCAATCGCCTCGAAGTACAGGGCGAAGCGATGGCCGAGTGGTTCAGCCAGTACCGGAACAAATTGAGCTGATGCACATTGATATTTGCTCCCTTTTCCCGGATTTTTTTTCGGGACCGTTGCAGTCCAGCATTCTCAAACGCGCCCAAGAAAGTGAAAAGGTTCACTTTCAATTGCATAATATTCGCGACTGGAGCAAAGACAAACACCACACGGTCGATGATCGGCCTTTTGGGGGAGGACCGGGCATGGTTCTCAAACCGGAACCGATCTTTGATATGTTTGAAAGTCTGGACTTGCCCGCCTTTACCCCCATCATTCTCACCAGCCCGCGGGCCCCGCTCTTTGGCCAACGCGATGCAGAGATGCTCGCCTTGGCACCCCGTTTGGTCTTTCTCTGCGGCCATTATGAGGGCATCGATGAGCGTGTCTGTGAGCAGCTCTGCACCCACGCCTATTCCATTGGCAGCTATGTTTTAACGGGTGGAGAACCTGCCACCTTGGTCATGGCTGATGCCATCGTGCGCCTGATTCCCGGCGTAGTGGGCTGTGCCGAGTCTGTGGTTCAAGACTCTTTCAGTGAAGATTTACTCGATTGTCCCCATTACACCCGCCCCGCCAAATTTCGCGATTGGGAAGTGCCAGAGGTCTTGCTCAGTGGCAATCACGCACAAATTGCCAAATGGCGACGCCAAGAACAGGTTTTGGCCACCTACAAATACCGCCCGGACCTCTTGGCCCAGGCCCAGTTAACACCCGCTGAAACGGCCCTATTGCAAGCCTTAAAAGAGGAAAATACCCCATGAAAAAAAGTCTGAGTTTGCTGTTGGGCTTCTGCCTATGTTTTTCGCTATTTCAAGGCTGTGCCTCTAGCCAGCAACCCAGTCGCAAACCTTTGCCCCAATTAGATTTGCCGAATCAAAAAGGGCAAATCGAACAAACGGCCAGGCAATTTATTGGCGGTTTTTACAATAAAAACCAAGAACAGGTGTTGGGCCTGAGCGGGTATCCTTTTTATATGGATGATGGCGGACTTTTAACCTATCCCCAAGAGTGGAAAGCCGCTTTGGATTACCTCTTTGCCATACCCACCCCCTATCCCCATCACATCAAAAGTCTACAGATCATGACTGGACCGGAGATTCCCAGTATCAATACCCAGGTCTGGAGCCGTCTGCTCGAATTGCGTTACCACCAAAAAATTTATGTCTATGCGGATGTAGTGTTAACCACGCCCCAAGGCCCTTTTTCAGAAAAGGTACTGCTGATCCTCGATCGCGACCCCGATGACCTGAGTTGGAAAGTCTTGGGTTTCTTCAGCTGATGTTACTCAAACCCCGTTCTGGCGTCATTTTAAAAGGCGTTGGCCATAGTTTGCCAGACCATGCCGTCAGCAATAGCGAATTGCTGGCTGGCACCGACCTGCCGCTCACACCGGAGTGGATAGAGCGCCGGATCGGTGTGAAAAGCCGCTACCGGGTGGCCCCCGAACAGGCCACCTCTGATTTGGCGATTGCAGCGGCGCAAATGGCCTTGGCTCAGGCAAACATAGACCCCAGCGAAATTGACTTGATCGTGCTTTCGACCATTTCACCTGATCACCCCAACCCTTCAACTGCCTGCGCCGTTCAGGCTGGACTGGGCCTGTCTGAAACCCACTGTCCCTGTCTGGATATTTCTGCCGCCTGCAGCGGATTTCTCTACGCCTTAGACATCGGCACCCGCCAAATCTTGACCGGGGCGCGGCATGTGCTGGTGATCTCCGCTGAAATTCGCTCACGGTTTACCAATCCCCGCGATCCTGCCACTTACCCGATTTTTGGCGATGGTGCTGCAGCAGTGGTCTTAAGCCCAGGGCCTTCTGGCACCGGGGTTTTGGGCCTGCAATTATTGGCCGATGGCCGGGGTTATTATTCGGTGCATATTCCTGCAGGCGGTAGCCGCTTGCCAGCCTCAACTGAAACAGTCGCTCAAGACCAGCATTATATTAAAATGGAAAACGGTGAAAAGATTTTCTTTGAAGTGGTTGAGGGCATGAGCCAATACACCCGCGAATTTTTAAGCGCACTGGGCACGTCATTGGAGCAGGTGGACTATCTCATTCCCCACCAGGCCAATTTGCATATTTTAAAAGAAGTGACACGCCGCCTGGATTTGCCCCCCGAAAAATTGCTGACAAATATTGAGCGTGTGGGAAATACCTCTTCAGCCTCGATTCCCCTCTGTCTCTCAGAACATCTGCAATCGGGTCAGCTCAAACCAGGCCACAAAATCTGTTTGGTGGCCGCAGGTGCAGGTCATACCGGGGGACTGGCGCTGATTCAGCTCTGAGCAAAGAACAGGCTATTCCGAGGGCTCAATTTTTTCGGGGCCACGGGGGTCCACCGCTGGCACATCCAAATAGAGGTACTCCAGCCGTGAGCGCCACAGTTCAATTTCTTCACTGGCCGCCTTTTCTTCAGAGCGCATCGGCATGGCCGGGCTGAGTTCGGGATGGGAGAGTCTGATAGGCTCTTGGATTTGTTGTGCGCGGTAGCGACCCGTCAGCAACCAAGTAAAGACAGCAACCAGCCCCATAGTGAGAAGAAAAGCCAATAAGTCGAGCCAGCCATTGTGGGGTGGCGTGACTCCCGGCACAGTGGCTGCGACTTGGTTTGCCACTTGGGAGGATACTTGAGACGACAGTGCAGTGACCATTTTGCTCAACTCCAAGAGAGGGGGATACCTTCCATTATATGTGATAGATTCACATTTGCGTACGTGCCACAGCAAAAAATCTGGGTTATAATAAGCTTATGCGGAACACCAACTCACCTTTACCTTTGAGTTTTTTGGCCCTGCTGCTGGCTTTGACAGCCTGTCAGCCCCCTGTCCGCTCGGGCTTGAGTCCGCGCCCACCTGCGGCCTTGAATGCCCAAACCACTTCCCGCAAATCCGCCCTGAGCGCCAGTTTTGTTAAAGCTTATTTGCCCACAGTCGCCGAAAATGAGCCCTTGGCACGGGCCGATGGACAAGGCCCAGCACAGGCCCTGCTCAATCTGATCAACACGGCCCAATCAACCCTGGATGGCGCCTTTTATGATATCCGTGAACCCATGTTGGTGCAGGCCCTGATTCGCGCCAAACAGCGGGGGGTAAATGTGAGACTCGTGACCGAAAGTGACAATATGGGCGAAGACGTCAATCCCTGTCCCCAGCCCAATTCCAAACTGCGACAGGTCTTACAAGATTTGCTGAATGCGGGAATTCCGATTGTCTCAGATCAGCGCTCGGGCCTGATGCACCACAAATTTATGGTCGCCGACCGCACGCGGGTCTGGATGGGTTCCACCAATTTGACCACCAGCAGTCTTTTTCGCCACAACAACACCGCATTAACACTCGTTTCAGCCCCTTTGGCCGCCAATTACACCACCGAATTTGAGCAATTGTTTCTGGCCAAAAATTTTGGTCCGCCCCGGGCCGTGCTCAACCCCATCGTGGATCTGCAGGGAGCAGCAGTCAGAACCTATTTTTCTCCCCGTGGCGGGGGGCAAGAGGCTGTCTTAGCTGCTTTGCAAAAAGCCCGCAAAAGTATACATTTCTTGACCTTTTCGCTGACCGACCCCCAGATTGGCGAAATACTCAGTGGCAAACAACAAACAGGGCTCGATGTACGCGGCGTCTTTGACCGTTGCCTGAGCAAGAGCCAGTATTCCCTCTATTGGCCGCTCAAACGCACGGGCATGCCCGTTTTTATCGATGGCAACGAAGCATTATTGCACAATAAAGTCATGATTATCGACGGCGAGACCGTGATTACGGGTTCGTATAACTTTTCCAAAAATGCCGAAAAAAGCAATAATGAAAGTTTTCTGATTGTCGAAAACGCTCCCGAATTGGGGGCTGTTTTTGAAACAGAATACAATCGCTTGCAATACGCTGCTCAGCACAACAATCCCCCCGATGGGCAATGTCCAGGCACGGCTCCCCCCCCTCCCCCGCCTTGCCAGCCAAGTGATCCCGTTGATCCGGTGGACATTCAAATTCCCGATCTCGAATAACTCAATTTGATTGGGCTATTTAGCCATTGGTCAAGCTAAATACCCGCCCTTTGTCGTGGATCCAAGCCGCAGTTTTATTCAAACCATAAATGGCATAACGGCCATAATTGGAAGCAGGAACTGTCCGGCGGTAAATCACCTGCCCCAGGCACAATGCCCCGCCCGGCCCGCCAAAGACAGAAGTATCTGTATTTGAAGCGGGGGTCCCTGCTCCGCCAGAAACCACTTCGGCCAGACGCTGGCAATTGCTGTTGTTTTGCAAAGATACGGCAGACCCACTAAAGGGGTTGTTATAGGTTTTGTCATAGTCCCCGGCGACGGCTTCGGTCTGAATCGAGGTATATGAATTGGGGTATTGCCCTCCCCAATCCACCCCATACGTTTCGATCATGGTTTGAAACACGTGCATATTGGCTTTGACACTTGATACCTTGGCCCGATCCTGAGCCCCGATAAAATTGGGCAGGGCAATGGCCACCAATATCCCAATAATCACAATCACCACCATCAATTCAATCAAGGTAAATCCGCGTTGAGGCCTGCGTTTAGTCATACAAAATAGATCCATCCCTAGCTAAGCATTTGTGAATACATCCGTGGTATTCAGATGTGCATACTTTCCCAATTCAAGAAAAGCGCAAACGCCTTGGAATAAATATCAGTAAAATAACTGAGAATAGTCTCAGTCTTTAAACAATTCCGCCAATTTGACCTCTTCAACCTCACCCAAAGCCTTCAGCGCATTGAGATCAATCTTGGTTTTGTCGCCCACCACCGTAAAGGTCAAAGGCTGACTGGCCACTTTTTGATTGAGATAGTCAAAAAGCTGATCAAGTGTGAGCTTGGGCAATCGGCTGAACTCTTCGGGGCGGGGGTCTTTGTCGAGCCCCAGATCCGACCAAAATTGAAAGCGACCCAAGACACCCGTATAGTCAATGACTTCCGAGCGGTAACGGTTTTCCAAGGCCCGCATGGCCCGCTCAAAATGGCTGGCCGATTTGGGAGGAGATTTCATTAATGAGATAAACAGTTTGAGGGCCTCTGTGGTTTTGTCCGCCTGGGTACCAATATAGCCCATCATCTGGTCTTGATCCCCCAAGCGACTGCCTTGCAGATAATAGGACCAGGTTGAATAGGCCAGTGCCCTGGCTTCACGCACCTCTTGAAACATGACAGCGCCCATACCACCGTCCATATACTCGTTATAGAAGTTGGTCAACAGCATTTCTTCGGGTTTGACACTTTGACCGGGTACAATCAGATCAATCTGGCTCTGAACGCTGGGATTGTCCAAAAAATAGATCTTCACCGGTTGACTGTTGCGTTTCAGCAAAGCCAGTTCTGGCGCTTGGCGGGGATTGAGCAGGGGCACTGTGATTTGGGTGGGTTGGTGGTGATTATGCAGCAGTGTTTCGACTTGGGTTCGGGGCAATTGGCCAGTGTAATAGAGTTTAAAATTCTGTTTGCGCAATTGGTTTCTAAAGGTGCTGTAACTCAGGCTGTTGAGTTTTTTCAGCTCTGCTGCTGAAGGCCGGTCGAGAAAACCGGATTTTTCGCCGTAGCGAATATAATTGCGCAGGGCTTGGCGCAAGGTTTTGGGGTCTTTTTTCTCGTCGGCACGATCACTGAGCAAATTTTGCAATTTGGCCTGAAAGCGCTGTTCGTCGAGTTGGGCATTCCACAACACTGCCTCACCCAGTTTGAGTGCAGGCTCAAACTGACTATCGAGGCCTTGCAGACGCATTAAAAAGCCATAATCGCCACAGCTAAAACTGGCTTTGACGCCCATTTCAAAGAACCGCCGGGCCACGTCTGCCGCTTTGTCTTGGCCTGTGCCAGCAAAATTGAGTTCATCCATCACTGTGCAAAAACCGGGTTGGTGTTTGTCGCCATAATCATAAGAGACTGTAAAGTCAAACAAATCGTTATTGGGATTGAAAGCTGTGTGAAAGAGCACCCCAGGTGCAAAAGCTGAGATTTTAAAGTCCTTGGCATAATCCACC
>JBFWRL010000054.1:0-30487 GCA_050248915.1 Candidatus Sericytochromatia bacterium | reverse complement strand
AGCAGCGGGGCCTTGTTTCGTGCGCCCAACCAAAGCAGCAGTGAGTTGTACCATTGGTTTGCCAATGCCGAAAATGTGCTGCAAGAAATTCAGGCCCTGCATCCCATGAATGCCTCGCGCCTGTCGCTTTGGCCAAAACACTTTGACCTGTTCTTTGGCTTTATGCGCCCTGTGTATTCGGTCGCCATCGGCTTCTCTGCGGGTGATGCTGTCCTCAAAGAACCCTATTTTTATGTCAAACCGGCGCCTTTGCTGCCTGAGCCTTTGCCCGTTTTGACCTATGGTGAGTGGTTGCAAGGCAAGTGGAGTGGGGCCGTGTTAAAATCTTCTGAAATCTTTGCCAGCGGAGACAGTCCCCAGGCCCAGCGTGAACAGGTTTGGAAATTTTTGCACAGTACTTTGGGTGTCTTAAATTGGTTGGTTTAATGTTAAATTGGTTGGTCTAAAGATCTTTGCGTCAGGTTCTGCCTGTTCAGGCCTATAAACCTATTCAGTTATGTGGCCGCTAAGATATGTTTTAAAATTACCCCTTTTCTTGATCCTGGCTCTGTGGGGGAGCCTGGGATTTCTTTTGCCTGCCTACGCAGAGGGGCTGCTTAAAGCTGAAAAGGTCAGCTATTATTGGGATCCCGGTCATCAACTCCAGATTGCCAAAATTGTGGGTTTACCTGAACAGGTTTGGCAGCAAGCTCCCCCGCGTCTGGCCTGGGGCATTCAGCCTGAAACCCTGTGGTTGCGGATTGCTGTGACCGAGCCGCTGCCCCCCTATCCCCTGCTTTGGCTGCACCGGGCCAATCTCGATAAAGTTTGCCTCTACCAGAAACACCTGCAGCGCTGGGATAAACAGTGCCGGGGCACATTGGATCCCGAAGCCCAGGTCAAACAGGAACACGAGATTTTAAATTCAATTGATTCTGTTTTTAAAATTGAACCCGTCGTTCCCTCTGCTGCCCAGACCTATTGGTACCTCAAAGTTGCTTCCCACAATTGGCTGACCTTGCCACTGGAAGTGATCTCTGCGCAAGACTATCGCTCTCAGCGCCGCTTTCAGGTCTTAAGTGATTTTGCGGCGATGGGGGCTTTCTTTGCCGTGATTGTCTATAATTTGGTGCTGTTATTCTTGCTCAAAGAGAGTGTACATCTCTGGCATGCCCTGATCATGGGGTGCTGGGGTATGTATTGGTTTGGCTTTATCTTTGGCTATGAGCGCATGATGCCCCTGACTTTTCAGTATTATCTTCACGATTCGATGTTTGCCTGGGTTTTGGTGGTGGCCCTGATTTATTTACAGGCCTTTTTAAGGTTTACCCAAAGTGAAATTTCCCACTCCATACAGCGGGTGGTCAGAGGGTTGCAAATTTTTGTGATGTTGGGATTGCCCCTCCTCTTTTTGCAGAGCAATCGCCTGAGTATTTACCATGGCCATGTTTTGAGCCTGATTCTGCCCCTGTTTTTGGTCGGTGGAGCACTCTGGAGTTGGCGCTTTAAAAAGCCGATCACCGGTTTTTATTTTTTGTCTTGGATGTTTTTCTTCGCGGGTCTGCTGAGTTTTTCGCTGATGGTTTCTGGCCGGATAGACTTTGATGCGGTCTTTTTTCACGCCCTGTCTTGGCTGCAGTTTTTGAGCATGCTCTTAATTGCACTGATCTTTGCGCTCAAAATCCAGGCCCTGGTGCGATCGCGCGAAGCGTTGCTGCTCTCCAATTTGCATCTGGCGCAGGGCCATGAACGCCATTTGGTTGAACAGGTGCAGTTGCGCACCCAGGAATTGGAATTGACCCTGGAAGAATTAAAACAGAGCAATCAGACCAAAGATCAGCTCTTTGCCATTTTGGCCCATGATTTGCGTGGGCCCTTTTCAAATTTATGGATGTTGATGGGCTTGCTTGAACAAAAGGCCCTCGACCCCGAACAGTTATTGGCAGATGTTTTGCCCGGTCTCAAAGAGCGGATCAAAAGTATCAGCACCTCTTTGGACGATATGCTGCTCTGGGCCCAAGAAGAATTAAATGGCTATCCCGTGCAGGCCCAATGGCTGGATCCCTCTGAAATACTGGCAGAGGTGTGTGCCCTCTATGCTGTTGCCGCAGAACAGAAACACATCTCGCTTTCATTGTCGGCCATTGAGCACCGTCAGATCAAAATTGATCCCAATCATCTGCGCCTGATTCTGCGCAATTTGCTTCAGAACGCGCTCAAGTTTACCCCTGTTGGTGGGAAAATTGTCTTGGCGACCGCTCTGGCTGAAAACGGAGACTTTTTGTTGAGTATTCAGGATTCTGGGCTGGGAATGGAGCCGGATCAGATTGCCCGCTTGCTCTCCGGGCAGCGCCAGGTCAGTCGGGTGGGGACAGCCGGAGAAACAGGCATGGGTATTGGCATGCAGCTCTGCAAAGCCTATTTAAAGGCCAACCAGGCCCAAATTCAGATTTACAGCCAGAACAAACTTCCCCAACGGGGTACGCGGGTTGAATTGTATTTTAAATGCCAGCAACTCCCCTCCCTGAGTCTGATTGAGTCGCCCACCGTTGAAGAGGTGCTGGGGTGAAGTGGAGATGGGTCGATGTGACCTGTGCCGTCTTGCTTGATGCCGGGCGGATTTTGGCTGCACAACGCTCGAATACCATGTCACATCCAGGGCTGTGGGAGTTTCCGGGGGGCAAAGTTGAGCCTGGCGAAACGCCAGAAAGCTGTCTTGTGCGCGAAATTCAAGAAGAATTGGGCATTCAAATTCAAGTGCTTCAGGCCTTGCCCTTGGTCGAACACCACTATCCCGAAAAAGCAATCCGGCTCTGGCCATTTGTCTGTGCCTGGTCTTCTGGTGAACTCCTGCCCCAGGAACACAGCCAATTGCGCTGGTGCTCTTCTGATGATTTGGCCCTTTTGGATTGGCTTGCCGCCGATTTGCCTGTGCTGACATATGCACAGGGCTATCTGAATAATTAAATTTAAATTGAGGTTTATGATGCACTTTCGATCTTGCAAAACCACTGCCCTGATACTGCTGATCTTGGCTGGATTCTCAGCCTCTCCCATTCAGGCCCAGCCCCAGGCTCTCATTGTCCAAAATCCCGATCTGCTCTACCAAGGCCAAGTGGCGTTGGCCCGCGATTGGGCCAATGCCTTTCAGAAAATGGGGCTCAAACAGGTGAGGGTCAAAGTGCAACGTGCCAGCGCGAATATTTCTGCCAGTGCGGGCACTTCGCTCCCGCCCAATTTGCTTCTCGATACCCAGGTTTCGGTCTATAACAACGTCACCCAGGTGACGGACATTGGGGCTTTGTTGCTGATTCAATACGAATTGCCTCTGGGCCTATCTTCGGTGGCGGTGATTCGCTCCGACCAGATTTTGGGCCTGTATCCCTAGGCCGAGTGACGCAACAGAGAGGGCCAGGGCTGAATTTTAAGCAAGATCCTGCGACTTAACACTATATTAACAATAACTTAATACAAGCTACGCCAAAGGATAATTAACCCATGATGATTCGCAAAACCCTCTCTGCTGCTTTTTCTACTGCCATGGCCACCTCGCTTTTGCTGCTCACCGCCTGTGGCAGCCAATTGCCCCTGCAAAACGCCGCCCTTGCGCCGCGTCAAATTCAAGCCGCTTCTATCAATGCCCCCATCAATGCAATGAGTACCAATGGCGCGCTCAACCTGATCGAAGAAATGGCCCATGCCGAAGACCCCGCCCAATATGCCCAAATTGAGGCGGCTTTCCGCGTTGAAATAGCCAAATCGACCCGTCCCTCACTGCAAAAAATTGTCGCCAATGCCATTGAAGCGATTGAACACCACCCCATTCCCGGTGGCGATATCACCCAACATCCCGTGGCCCGTTTGATCTACGCCTCGCTTGAGCGCTATGTCAAAATCATGAGCAAAAACCTGGTCGGCCGCATGATGTTGATCTTTGACTTGGCCAATGTGGCCAGCCCCGCTGAGCAAGAAGCCAAGCTGCAAAAAATCCAGCGCTCGCTCAATGCCCTGCCCAAAATGGATGCCAAAGATCTGCTCGAATTGCTGCAGGGTGGCTTCTTTAAAGACGAAGTGGCCCCCGGCTCTCCTGTTGAGGCCCGCTTGCAGAAAATGCTGCAAGAGCGTCTGGTCGCCCGTTTTTAGATCTTTTAATTAGCCAACGAAGAGAGCCGGTTCAACACCCGCTCTCTTTTGTTTTTGAGTGAGAAAGCGAAAAGACAGATTCATGCCAAGACCTTCTTCCGTCCCCAACTACCGCCAAAGCCGCAAGGCCCGCGGCGACCGCCAGATCAGCTTTTGGCTGAGTGCTGAGGAATTTGAGGCGCTTGAAACTGCCCGGAAGGCCCAGGGGCTAAGTGCCAAAGAGTGGTTCTTGCAGGGCTTAAACAGAGCCTCTCCGCCTGTGTCCCAGCAAAGCGTCGCTTGGAAAGAGGCACAACTCCAAGCAGAAGCCGCACGGGGCGAACTCTTTGCCTTTGCAGGCCAACAAGATTTTTTGCTGGTGCAGATTGTGCTCGATCGGGATCTGCTGCCGGAATGGCATCCCCTGGAAGTGACCTGTCTCAAAGGTTTCGACAGTGCCGAGGCGGCCATTGGCTATTTTTGCCAACACCCGGCTGAATTCCCCAAATTTGCCCAGATTGTGCTGATGCACCGCGCTGGGGAGGGCCATCTGGGCTTTGTGCCTGAGCC
This sequence comes from Candidatus Sericytochromatia bacterium, assembly GCA_050248915.1. Lineage (GTDB taxonomy): Bacteria > Cyanobacteriota > Sericytochromatia > UBA7694 > UBA7694. The sequence goes on along the minus strand of JBFWRL010000054.1, from coordinate 25,816 downwards.
TGCGGATTGGTATTATACAGCCCATCTTTTGTTTGAAGTCTATCCCCGCCAGATGAACAGCTATGGCGATTATGCCACCTATGAGGCCCTCTTGGAGCGCGGAATGCTGGCTTAAACACGCCATTTGAATTGGCAAGCCGCAGCTCCCTTGTTATACTCCATCTAGGAAAAAAACTTATGCAAAAACCCTTTATACCCACTCTTAAACCTCAGATCATTAGCTCTTGCTTGCTGCTTGGCATGCTGCTCTTGCTCACAGGCTGCCCCCAGGCGGTCCAAGAAGACACAACCGGCCAAAGCACAGGCCAAAGTACCCCCCAAAGTGCCGGTGGCAAAAAAATCAGCTTTGCCCCGACCCAATTGACCTGCTGTTGGGAATCGCTGCTCGAAGCCAGCAAAAAAAACAACCTGGATTACAATGCCCAATTGCAAAAAGCCCTCAGTGGCGACCCTGCCGCGCTTGAGGCACTCTTGCTGGCCTCTAAGCAGGTCGATCAAGAGCTGAGTTTTCCCCACGGGGCGGTTTTGGTCACTGTGCTCTATGCCGTGGGAGACAAGGCCTTTGCCCAGGCCCTGAAAGCACTGGAAGACAAAGGTGAGTTCAAACAAGAACAGGCGATTTTTCAGGAGACCTTGAAAGAGACCCTGCGCAATTTGCTGGAGTCGGGCCACTCGTTTACCACGGCCCCTGAACTTAAGGGCCTGAGCCTGCAAGACTTCCCTCAGACATCCAGCACTTTGGGGTATACCCTGCAGTCTTCGCAGTAAAAACTTGGAAGCGGCATTTTGCTTGGTTTATACTGATCATGGAAATTTTCCCCATGGAGTGTGTGTCTGATGCTCTCTGCCCTGCAAAACAAACCTTGGTTTCAATCCCTGAGCCAGTATTTACCCGCCTATCTGCTTGAAAATCTGTTTCTGACCGGCTTTGGTTTGACCAAAGTGCCGATGCTGTTTTTTCTGCAGCCACGGGTGGTGGCCCTGACCGAAGAAAAATGTATCATTAAAATCCCCTTGGGCTGGCGCAGCAAAAACCACCTCAATTCGATGTATTTTGGTGCACTCGCCGCGGGTGCGGACTGTGCGGGGGGCTTTATGGCCATGAAGATCATGCACGAAGAAAAATGGCCGATCTCCCTGGTTTTTAAAGACTTCAAAGCTGAATTTTTAAAGCGGGCCGAAGGGGATACCTGGTTTGTCTGCGAAGACGGGGCCCAAGTGCGTGAGCTGATGAATACTGCCATGCGCACTGGTGAGCGCCAAAACTGCACCGTCAAAGTTGAGGCCTTTGTGCCCTCGGCCCAACCCCAAGACCCGGTGGCCCGTTTTGAACTGACGCTTTCGGTTAAAAAACGGGCCAGCCATGTCTGACCTGCAAAAAGCCCGCCAGAAATGCGCCGAAGCGCGCAAAATTCTGCAGACGGCCCGCTCGATGAAAGGCAATCGCGGTCTGGTGGTGCGGGCTTTGGAGCTGTATCAAGATGTCTTAAAAAACCACGCCCACGAGCTGAGTGAGCCCTTTGCCGCCTTGGCTCAGATTGCCTGGTCGGCAGGCGAGCGCGAGAGCGCCTTTCGCTTTGTGCAAGCCGGGATCGAATTACACCCCCGCAATGCCCGACTCCAGCAATTGCGCACCCGTATGGATCAGGCCAAACAGGCCCCAGAGGCCGAAGAAGCCCCGACTGTGAGCAAACCCGTCTCGGTCGAAAACCCGACTGAATTGGTCAACGATCTTGGGCCCGAGGCGGATCAAACCAAGGTCAGTCAAGGCGACGAAATTGTGCTGCTGCAAAAAGCCCTGGGCAAAGCGGGGTATGTTGTTCCCCTGACGGGTGAGTTTGACCGCAATACCTATGCCGCTGTGCGCACCTTTCAGAGCAGCCGCAAATTGCCCGTGACGGGCTCGGTGGACGCCCCCACCCGCGAGGCCCTGAACCCGATTGCCCGCGGGGTCTTGGCCGAAGAACGGGCCACCGAAGTTCTCTTGCAGGCCGTGGTTCAGCTGCGCCTCTCACTGCAAGCAGAGGCCGATGAAAGTCTCAAACAAATGGCTTGGGAGCTGATCATGCAATTGATCAGCGTGGCCCGCCAAGAATTGCCCCCTGATGAAGAAAAAATCCCCCCCCCTGATTTGGACGAGCACCCCCGTGAGCCACTGCAGTCCCGCTTGGGGAATATGGGCCAGATGGGAATTGTCAGCAAGGGCTGGGAAGTGATTCGCCTGCAGCAGGTATTGGCGCGAGAGGGCTTTGCGGTCAAGATCAATGGCACCTTTGATCTTCAGACCTTTTCTGAAGTGAGCCGCTTTCAACTCCAGCATAAATTGCCTGTCAATGGCCTGGTAGAAGCGGCCACCCGCGAGCATATCAACGGCCTGGTTTTGAAGCTCTATGCTGAACTCGACGCTGGAGACCTGATTCGCAACACCATTGAAGAACTCAAGCAGGTTTTGGGCATTCAGCCCGTGGCCAGCCAAGAAATCCGCCTGCGCCTGATTCAAAAGATGCTCTTGGAATTGGTGATCACGGGCAAATTGCCCGCTCCGCCGCCTGAATTGATGGACCTCTGGCAATTGCGCTCTGAACTCGGGCCCGCCAATCGGCCCGGTAAAGTCAGCCAGGGGGCCGAAGTACGCCTCTTACAACAGGCCCTCAAGCGACTGGGCTTTAAAGCAGATATAACGGGCCAATACGACAACGAGACCTATGCCGCTGTGCGCAGCTTTCAGATCAGCCGCAAATTGCCGATGAATGGTCTGCTCGATGCCAAAACCCGCGATGAACTCAATCCCCTGTTGCTGAATTTGCTTTCGAGCTAAGAAAGGGCAAAACCATGTTTGAACGGCGTTTTTCGGGCTCTCCTTGGGAAAAGAAAATCGGTTTTTGCCGGGCCATTCGGGTTGGCAACGTGGTTCATCTGGCAGGCACTGCCCCGATTCTGGCGGGGGAGGTCTTTGCCCCCTGCGACCCCTTTGCCCAGGCCGAGCGCTGCCTGGAAATAGCCGCTGAGGCCCTGGCCAGTTTTGAATTGGATCTGAGCCATGTCTACCGCGTGCGCTGGTATCTGACCCAGATTGCCGATCAAGAAGCTGTGGGCCGGGCCCACCATGCCGCCTTTGCCGATCATCCGCCGGTGGCCACAATGGTTGAGGTCAAAGGCCTGGTCGACCCGGCCATGCGGGTTGAAGTTGAACTTGAAGCGGCTTTGCCTTGAGTGATGAGCAACGGATAATCCCAAACAGATCCTCAACGAAAAACCAAGACATCTCCCGTTTCTAAACCCCAAGTGGCCAAGGTTTCGGGGTGCAACTCCAAGACCTGTTTGGCTCCTTTGATCACAGGGCTGAGTTTGCCGGGTGCCATTGCTGAAATCTGATGTAAGACCTGACCATCGCGGTTGAGAAAGACCACCCCAATCGCAAAGTGCATGCCCAGGGTATGCACCGAATGGCAGGGGGTAATCAAGAGGCCCTGTTCCTGTTTTAGTTCTTTTTGACCCAAGAGGCCGCGCAGGCGGGTAAAAAAAGAATTGGCATGGGCCACCTCGCTCAACAAAAGCTGCTCTCCGCGCAGGCAGTGCAGGTTTTTTCGGGCCATTGTCCCTGTTTAAAACCTATTGAAATTCTGGGCGAACGGCACCCGGACGTGAAACGGAGCGCACCCGCTCAAATTCCTGCAGATAGGCAGCGGTGATCGCCGGGGCATTGCGGATGATCAAAAAGTTTTCGTTATTGGAATTTTCGGCATTGTTGGAATAATTATACGAGCCGGTGATCACCGTATCGTCGACAATAATCACCTTGTGGTGCAAAAGGGCCTCGTTGCCGTCTTTGCGCACGTCCATGCCGTCGGCTTTGAGCGGGCTGAAGAGGCTGTAACGGCCTGCGCCCAGCCAACTGTCAAAGACGCCTGCAATTTGCACGCCTTGGGCCTGTTTCTGGGCGATAATATCCCCAGCGGTTTTGTCGGTCAAAGAGAAGGTCATAAAGAGAATGCGCTTTTTGGCATTGCTCAATTCGCGCATGACAGCAGCTTGGCCACCGCCTTTGGGAGAGAAGTAGACATCGAGAGTGGCTGAGCCCACTTGGACGCGCGGGAAAGGCACCACACGGGGTGGGTTGGGGCCAAAGATCTTTAAACTGAAAAGGCGTTCAAATTCATTGGTATAACTGGCAGCCAGCTCAACAGATTTTAACACCAAGGCATTGTTGTTGTGACTGTAGAGGCTGGTGTCGGTCAAATTGGTCGAGCCGCACCAGACAGATTGGCCGTCGGCCACGATAAATTTATTGTGCATAATGCCCGAGCGCTGATCGTCGATTACGGGAATGCCCGCTTTTTTCAGGGCCACAATCGCGGGACGGGGTGGGCCCTGGGGGCCAGAGTTTTTTGCTGTCATATTGTCGGTGTCAGTCACGAGGCGAACACGCACGCCGCGCTTTTGGGCGCGAATCAACGCTTGGACAATCAGGGCGCTGTCGATATCATAAAAGGAGCCATCGAGGGTTTGGCGGGCGGAATCGATCAGACGCACCAACATGGCCCCAGGGCTATTGGGGTCTTTGCGGGTCACCGCTTCATTCTCGGCGGTATTGCGGCTATAGGCTTTGACAAAACTGACCTGCAGGGCGGCATTGGCTTGGGATTGAGCTTGGGCCTGTAATGCTGCGGGAGCGCGCAGGGCCTGCATGTTTTGCATTTGAGCGGAATATGGGGCCATTTGGGCGGGAGAGAGAGCGGTGGAACCACAGGCTGTCAGGCTTAAACAAGCCAAAAGGCCTGATACAAGGGATGTTTGCAAAGGGGACAACCAATGTTTTTTCATATGTTTAAGTGCTCTCTCACGCTATAAAATATTCCGCTGATTATTTTATACGCCAACAGCAGGGCTTTCTGACCTGAATTTACCAATTGTTGAACGAAGCTTAATCGAAAAACAAACTTAGATCACGCGCAGCAAAAAGGCCTTGAGGTATTCGCCCTCGGGGTGAAAGAGAGAAACCGGGTGATCCAGCGGCTGACCCAGGCGCTGCAAAATTTGCACCTGGCGCCCTGACTCGGTTGCGGCAGAGAACAGGATTTTCTGAAAGAGCTCCCAATCGAGATAATGGGAGCAAGAGCAGGTCAGCAAGAGGCCATCGGGCAGGCTCTGGCGCATGGCGATGCGGTTAATATCTTGATAAGCCCGACAGGCCTGTTTGAGGTGGTTTTTGTTTTTGACAAAAGCCGGCGGGTCGAGCACAATCATCTCATAACTGGGCTCCAATTGGCGCAGGTAGTCGAAGACATTGGCGGTGATAAATTGGTGCTGTTCGGGGTCGAGGCCGTTGAGCTTGAAGTTTTCGCGGGCCAGGGCCTGGGCCGGTTCGGAGATCTCAACAGAGGTGGTTTGGGCCCCGGCCAGGGCGGCCAAGACACTGAACCCGCCCGTATACGAAAAGCAGTTCAAAAGGCGTTTGCCCGCGGTCCACTCGGCCACGGCTTTGCGGTTGTCGCGCTGATCAATAAAAAAGCCGGTCTTTTGCCCGCCGAGCAAATCGATGGCAAACTTGGCCCCGTTTTCTTCGATCGTTGTACGCGGTTCAGCCGGGCCACTTAAAACCGCTTTATTGGATTCCAAGCCCTCTTCTTTGAGCCCAGCAGACTCACTGCGCTCAATGATGCCTTCGGGTTGCAGCAATTCTTGCAAAAGTTCCAGTAGCAAGGGTTTGAGACGCGCCATGCCCAAACTGGAGATTTGTAAGACCAGATAAGGCCCGTAGGCATCCAACACCAAGCCAGGCAGGCCATCGGCATCGCCGTGAACCAGCCGCAGGGCCGTGCTGGGAATGGCCATCTTTGTGCGAAAGTCGATGGCTTGCTGCAAGCGCTGTCTGAAAAAATCCGCATCAAGGGTCTCTTTGCGAAAACTCAAGAGGCGCAGGGCAATCTGCGAGTGGGGATTGTAAAAGCCCTGGGCCAAAAATTCGCCTTTGTGGGACACCACTTTGAGCAAATCGCCGGGCGAAGCCTCCCCTTCGAGGCCTTCAATGGCTCCCGAAAAGACCCAGGGATGCCGCCCCTGAATGGATTTTTCACGGCCAGGTTTGAGCCGGACACGGGCCTGTCGGTTTTCCATGGGGACGCTCCTTTGCATAATCTGTCCCAGCATAGCGGGCTGTTGCTCGGCCTGACAAGCCTTTGGCGCAGGTATGTTAAGCTGTCTGGAACCCAATTTTCCGCAAAGGAATCTCCTTTCGTGACAGAATCCCGCTTTCAGCTGCTCGAAAAAGACAAACGGCTCTCCGAGTCCAAGCTTTGGCAAATGCTCGAAAATTATTATCAGCATGCAGGGCTGGATGCTTGGTTGCAATTGCCTTTTTATGCGACCAGCAATGCCTTTATTGCCGAACAATATGCTGAGCTGGTGGTGGCTTTTTTGTTGGATCTCGCCCCGGATTTAAACCCCCAAGAGCCGGTGTATATCTTGGAGTTGGCGGCAGGTTCGGGCTATTTTGGCTTTTTGTGTTTGCAGGCCCTGCAGCGACGATTGCGCTGCTTTTCCGCTTTGAACCCCTTCTCAGTGGTTTATGTCATGACCGACTTCAGCGAAAAAAATCTCAAGGCCTGGGAACAATCCCCTCAATTGGCCCCTTATGCCCAAGCGGGTCAATTGGACTTTGCCCTGTTTAAGCCCGAATCCCAAGCCAAATTTAAACTCAAACGTGCAGGGCGGGTCGTCAAAGCGGGCAGTTTGGCCAACCCCCTGATTGCCTTTGCCAATTATTTCTTCGACAGCATTCGCCAGGACTATTTTCAGATTGAAAACGGGGAAATTCAAGAGGCCCTGGTCAGTTTGGTGCATGAATTAAAGCCCGATCTCAACAGGCCCAAATCCCCACCCAGCTTTGCTCAGATCCATGTGAACGAACGGTATATCCCGCTGAAAGAGCCCCGTTATGCCGAAGCCCGTTGGAATCAGCTCTTGGAGAGCTACCGCACAGAGGCCCCCGAACTGAGTTTGCTTTTTCCGATTGGGGCCTTGATGGTTTTGACCCAGCTCGAAAAAATCAGTCCCGCTGGCCTGATGCTGATCTCTACCGACAAAGGTTTTCACGACCCCGCTTATTTACAGGGCCTGCGCCCCGTGCCATTTACACCCCATTCGGGGGTCTTCAGCTATATGGTCAATTACCATGCTCTGGCCCGCTATTTTAGACAGGCAGGTGGTTTGGCCCAGGGCACCCAAGAATATTATTCACTCACGAGTTTGGTGGGCATGGCCCCTTTGGCGAAGTCCAATCCCTTGCCCCAGACCCATTATTGTTTGCAGGAGCGCTTTGTGCGCCAAAACCCGATTAAAAGCCTGTTTATTCTGCTGGAGCTATTTAAAAGCAAGGATCTTTTGGCGGGCGTTGAAATCAAAGAGCGCTATCTGATGGCAATGGCGGCCATTCAAACGGCCTGTTTTGATATCTATTATTTTCTGGTGCTGGCCCCCCATTTGGCCGAAGCCCTGACCGGTCTGGGACCCGATTATCTCGAAGACGATTTGCCGGGGCTGCTCAAACAGGTCGAAACCCGGCTCTACGACTTGGTGGCAGGCTTTGATTCGGCTTATGAGTGGCTGCGGCATTTGTATTACGAACTCGGTCAACTCGACGACAGCCTGCGACTCAATGCCCGTATCCTTGCCCGTTCTGGCCCTGATTTTAAAACTGCCTATTATGCTGCCGCCGTGGCTGAATTGCAGGGGCGTTTTGGGGAGGCCTTGCAGGGCTATACCCAGGCTTTGCTGCACAATCCCCAAGATGAGATGGCCCAGGCTGGGTTGCAACGCATGGTGGCGAAAATTGGAGCTTAAAATCTTTGTTTAAGCAAATTGGCAGCCCATTCTCGGGTTTCTTCGGAACAGTCAAACAGTGATTCATAAAGCCATTTATCGGGCAAAAGTTGGGCATCAGCCAGGGCTTGCAAACATTTCTGGCGACAGCTTGAACAGGGGGTGTTTAAATACATCCAGCTCATACACTTGAAGAGTTCCGGATATTGAAAAGATTTAAACAGATCGAGAATAGACATCGATACCCAATGGGTGAATTCTGAATCGGTGATTTGGTTTAAGACCGCTTCTAATTTAAGCTCATCACCCAGAAAATAGTTTTTCTCAAACAGTTGAAAGGCCTCCAAAGCCCTTTCCTGTTCGGGCATAGCCAAGATCTCTAAAGCCAATTCCCTCACGCTGGGGCTCTGGGTGTGGCTGAGTATATTGTGGGAAGCTTGTCTGATGCGCTCATCGGTATGTAAAGCCCAGGCCAGTAGTTCTGTCTCATAGCCCGGAGGCAGTTCGCGCTTTTGAAAAATCCAAAGCAGGCGCAATAATTGTGAGGGGCGGGTTTCTGTTTTTAAACGCGCGCAAATGATTTCAAGTTCTTCAGGACTTGCCTTTTGTCCAAAAATAAAATAACGGGAGGGGGATTCTCCTTCTGCATTTTCAACACAGGTCAAAATCCCTTCTAAACTTTGCAAAGAATAGGGATGAGTATATGCCTCTGGATTTTGTTTTACTGCTCTAGACAGTGCTCTACTTCGGTACTGTTCCTGCGCGATTATTTTTTCTGCCAAGGCTATATCGGCTTCTTTGCGAGCGGCATTTTTAAGCCATTTTCCCGCCCGTTTGCGACCAAATGAATATACGGCATGGCGCAGGTCATCATCAATATGGGAAGCAGTTCGTTGATCACAGGTTTTGCAACACCGTTTATACTGGGCGATTCTAAATTTTAGTACAAAACGCAAGCCTTTCTTGCCATCAAGGTCAATGATTTCATTGCTAGCCAACCACGGGGCTGTCTCGTCGTCTTGGAGCTCAAATTTGGCATACAGTGCTTCGCGAGCACCAAGAATTCCCTGGCGGGCCATTTGCATCGCCATCCGGCACCATTGCAGATTCAGCCAGGTCTCACCAGAGGGTTTTTCCCGCAAAGCGTTAAGTGCCACTTGGTAAAAACGGTTGGGCTCTGCGGTTAAGTTGATCAGAGCCATCAGCCAGGGAGCCCGAGAACCCTCTGATTGGGTATCATAAGCAGTGTCGTTCAAGATTGCAGCTTTTAAGGCTTCATCGAGTCCTTGGCCTTGGGTCTGTTGAACATACAAATAGACCCGTCCCAAGCCCAGCGGCAAAAAACGCTCCCCTTCGGTCTTGGAAAGGGTCAATTCCATTTCCATCTCTGTGCGCCAAGCCAACGGAAGACGCTCTAAATCAAGTGATGGGATAGGCAATGGAGGGCGTCGCAGAAAGAGAAGCCCTATTTAAAGATCTGGCGAATCACCTGTTGCTTGACCGCCCCATAAGGCGGATAGCGCACGGGCAGATCCAGCCGCAATTGGCGGTGCATCACACTTTTGTGGTGGGAGAAGGTGTCGAAGCTGTATTTGCCGTGGTAGGCCCCCATGCCACTGGGGCCCACGCCGCCAAAAGGCAGATTCGGGTTGGCCAGATGCACCAAGGTGTCGTTGATACAGCCGCCACCAAAAGACAATTCGCTTAAAACGCGCTGCTGGCGGGCTTCGTCTTCGGAGAAAAAATACAAAGCCAGCGGTTGTGGCCGGGAAGCCACTTCGTTGAAGACCTCATCGAGGTTGTCATAACCCAAAATCGGCAGAATTGGGCCAAAGATCTCGTCTTGCATCACTGGGTCATCCCAGCTCACCCCATCGAGCAAGGTGGGTGAGATATAGCGGCAGGAGGCGTCGCTATTGCCGCCAAAGACCACCCGGCCCGATTGCATCAGACGCGAGAGGCGTTCAAAATGGCTGTCGGAAATAATCCGGGGATAGTCGGCACTGCTTTTGGGATTCTGGCCATAAAAGGACTGAATTTGCACACAGAGGGCGGCAATCAGCTCGGCTTTGAGTTCGTTGGGCACATAGACATAATCCGGGGCCACACAGGTTTGACCGGCATTGACAAATTTGCCCCAGGCAATGCGCCGGGCGGTCATGTCGAGATTCACGCCCCGATCGACAATACAGGGGCTTTTGCCGCCCAGTTCAAGCACCACAGGCGTGAGATGTTTGGCGGCTTTTTCCATCACAATTCGGCCCACGGCGGTGCTGCCGGTAAAGAAAATATGGTCAAAGCGCTCTTCGAGCAGGGCCTGGGTCTCGGGCACCGCCCCTTCCACAACCGAGACGTGGGCGGGATCAAAACACTGGTGGACGATCTCTTTGAGAATCGCGGTCGTGGCGGGGGTAAATTCTGAGGGCTTGAGCAGGGCGCAGTTGCCGGCTGCAATGGCGCCAATCAGGGGGGCAATCACCAATTGAAAGGGGTAGTTCCAAGGGGCGAGAATCAGGGCCACGCCGTAGGGTTCGGGGTAGATGGCGCTGGTGGCGGGCTGGTGTACCAAGGGGGTGGGCACGGTTTGGGGGGCGACCCACTCAGGCAGGTGTTTAAGCGTAAAACTCAGCTCTTCAAGCACATAGCCCACTTCGGTGGCATAACCTTCGAAGCTGGATTTGCTGAAGTCTTTGTTGAGGGCGTGTAAAATATCCCGCTGGCGGTGGCGGATCGATTCCTGTAGGCGGTGCAGGCTCTGCATGCGAAAGGCCAGAGGGCGGGTTTGCCCCGATCTAAAAAAGGCCCGGTGTGCGGCCACCTGTTCGGGAATATTTACGGCACTTGTTGCTTTATGGGCAGATTTGTGGGCTGTTTTAGGCATGATCAGAAACCCCATTGAGAGAGATAGAAAGCGTGCTGGCATCCGCCAGCGAAAGAACTTCAGCACTGGGCAAGGTCTGGCGAATCAGGCCTGAAAGCACCTGACCTGGGCCCATTTCAAAAAAACGGGGGGCAAAATGCCCCAAGGTGCGCGTGCAGGCCTCCCAGCGCACGGGTGAGAGTAAATGCGCACGCAATTTGTGCCTGAAATCTTCAGCGGCCACTGTGGCTTCGCCATCAAGATTGGTCACCACCGGAAAGCGCGCCTCTTGCAAAGGCAAGGCGTCGATAGCGGCATTGAGTTCGGCTTGGGCCTCGGCCATTAGCGGGGAGTGAAAGGCCCCACTGACTTTCAGCGGAATGAGTCTGCCCAATTTGCGGGTGCGAATTTCAGCGCCTATTGCTTCCAGGGCTGCGGCCTCTCCCGACAGCACCCATTGGGAGGGGCTGTTATAATTGCCGACGCCCACTTTGCCCTGCCATTGGGGCTCTGCCAAAAGGGCGGTGATGCCTGCAAAATCTGCTTTGAGCACCGCACCCATGGCTCCGGGGGATTGCTCGCAGGCTTTTTGCATGCGTTGGCCGCGCAATTGCACCAATTTGAGGGCTGATTCAAAGTCCAATGCTCCGGCACAGGCCAAGGCCGTGTATTCGCCCAGGCTGTGGCCCGCGACGGCTGCGGGGGCTTGCTCAGTTTGGCTTTGCAAGACCTGGTAGATGCCATAACCGACTGTTAACAGGGCCGGTTGGGCCATTTCGGTGCGGGTCAAGTGCTCGATGGGGCCCTCGGCCATGAGCTGGGCCAGCGGTTGCTGCAAAATGGCTTCCGCCGCTTGCAGCACTTCGTGATAAGCGGGATGTGAGAGATAGCTTTGGCCCATGCCCAAGGCCTGAGAGCCCTGGCCGGGAAAGACGAGGCAAAAAGGGGTGAGAGTCATGAATACTCCTGGAATCCGGTGCTTCTTTCAGTTTAGCAGATTGCCCAGCTTGAATGCAGTTGTCTGAATGTTTACTCTTTTGGTTCCTCTCCCAGCCCTGGGGTATAATGCCTTCAATTCGTTTTTAGCGGGCGTTTTAAACAGCAAGACCCCGCAAACAAGAGGCAAAACATGAAACTCAAAGACAAAGTGGCGATTATTACCGGCAGCACCCGTGGCATTGGCCGCGAAATTGCCTTGGCCCTGGCCAAAGAGGGCTGCAATATTGTGGTCACCGGCAAAACCACTCAGCCCGACCCCAAATTGCCGGGCACGATTTACACCGTTGCTGAAGAGATTGAAGCCCTGGGTGTAAAGGCCCTGCCGCTGCAACTCGATGTGCGCGAAGAAGCCCAGATCCAGGCCATGGCCGAAGCGACAAAAGCCAAATTTGGCCGCATCGATATTTTGATCAACAATGCCGGTGCGCTCTGGTGGCGCCCGCTGATGGAGACCCCGCCCAAACGTTTTGATTTGGTGATGGATATCAACGCCCGAGCCTCGTTTTTCTGTGCCCAGGCCGTGCTGCCCACCATGATTGAACAAAAAAGCGGCTATATCATCAATATGTCGCCCCCGATCGACATGGACCACGTGCCCAACCGCATTGCGTATATGATCAGCAAATACGGCATGACCATGTTGGCCCTGGGGCTGGCCGAAGAAATGCGCGAACACGGGATTGGGGCCTGTGCCCTCTGGCCCGTGACCCTGATCGAAAGCCAGGCCACCATCAATTGGGGGCTGGGTGACCGGGCCCTCTGGCGCAAAGCCAGCATTATGGCTGATGCCGTACTGGAAATTGTGAGCAAAGAGCCCCTGGTCTATTCGGGCCAAGCCCTGCTCGACGAGCCACTTTTGCGCGGCGCAGGTGTGATCGACTTTGACCAGTACGCCTGTGTGCCTGGCAGTGAGATGCCCGATCTCAACGCCATGTGGGAGCATGCCAAGTCATGAACTCATCTGCTTTGCCTCTTGATCTGCCCCCAGAATTGCAGGGTTTTCGACTCGACCATATCGGCGTGGCTGTGCAAAGCCTCGAAGCCGCTTTGCCTTTTTACCAATTGTTGGGCCTGCAGGTTTTAAAACGCGAAGAAGTGCCCAGTGAAAAGGTCAAGGTGGCTTTTCTCAATACCGGGGAATGCCATTTGGAATTGCTTGAGCCGACCGCGCCCGACAGCCCGATTGCCAAAGCCCTGGAAAAACGCGGCCCCGGTATTCACCATCTCTGCCTCAAGGTGCAAAACCTGCCCGAACTCTTACACAGGCTCGATGCCGCTGGGGTGCAACTGATCGATAAAGTGCCCAAACCCGGTGCCAACAACAAACGGGTGGCTTTTGTGCATCCCAAAGCCACCGGTGGCATTTTGCTCGAATTAAGTGAGTCCTTGCCCGGAGATTCTGCGTGAGGCGTTTGCTGTGTGGTCTGGGTCTGAGCACCGCTTTGCTGCTCACGGGCTGTGAACAGCTCAATCTCAATACCTTGGTCAGTGGCCTGGGTTCTTTGGTCAACAGTGTCAAAGGCGATGGCACGATCAAAAGTGAAGAGCGGCCCCTCGATGGCAGATTTGAAACCCTGGATATTCAGGCCCCGATTGAAGTGGAATACAGCCAAAGCGACAGCGAAAAAGGGCTGACTCTGACGGCTGATAGCAATATTTTGCCGCTGATTCAAACCACCGTCAGCAATAACCGCCTCTTGGTCAAATTGGCCCAGAGTTATGACAGTGCCACCGAGGTCAAAATGCTGCTCAAAGGCCCCGCGCTCAGTGAGGTCTTGGTCTCAGCACCGGCCAAAGTCTCGCTGTTGGCCCTCTCAGGCAAACAGCCGCTCAGCGTCCAAGCCTCCGGCGCAGCTTCGGTCTTGCTCTCAGGGCCTGCCTCTGACAGTCTCAAACTCAAAGCCTCTGGCTCGTCTGAGCTGGAGATCCGCGATTTAAGCGGGCAAAAGCTGGAGGTTGGTCTGACCGAATCCTCGTCATTGCGGGCCTATGGCAGCCTCGATAGTCTGACCCTCACGGCCGATGGGGCTTCGCGTCTCTTGGCGCTGAATCTGCGCGTGACAGAAGCCCAGCTCACTTTTGAGCGTGCCAGCAAAGGCAGTTTAACGGTGAGCAGCCGCTTGCAGGCCACCCTGAGCGGGGCTTCGGAATTGACCTATGGCGGCAACCCGCAGTTGATTCCCAACCTGAGTGGGGCTTCCAGCCTCAAGCCCGTAAATGAGGCCCCCATACCCGCGACCAAATCCGCAAATCCATAAAAAATCTAGCCAGTATCAAGGGGATACGCTAAAATAATAGCCATGCAGACCAATCACTCTTCCACCGGCGCTCTCTCTTCGACCCGAAACAAACAGTCTCCTGTCTCCGCCAAAGCCAAACCCCGTGTGGCTTTTGTCGTTTGTGAAGCAGGAGGGGGGCATATCAGCGCGGCACGGGCCATCAGCCAAGCTCTGCACGAAAAATACCCCGAACAATACGAAACCCCGATTGTCGCTGTTGAAAATATGATTGGGCCGTTTGGCCGGTTCTTGGGCACGGTCTATGTGGGTTCGTATAATTTGGCACTGCAATACAATCAATATTGGGTAGAACCCTGGATTTTTAACTCTTTGAGTGCCTCTCGCCATTCTTTGCTGCCCTTTGGGGTGCCACATTTTCGCAAACAACTGGCCGAATTGCAGCCAGATATGGTGGTGATGTTGATCCATGGGGCCCATGAGGTGTTTCATGCCAGCATCAAAGCCGATGGCTATATCCCCAATTTAACCGTGGTCACCGATGCTGTCACCATTCGCGATTCCTGGGTGCACCCCGAATGCGACCATATTATTGTCTCCACCCCCGAAGCGCGAGAAGCCTGTCTGGCTGAGGGCATTGCGCCTGAAAAAATCGAAATTGTCGGTCATCCCATGGACCCCCGTTTTGCGATTCCCGCACCGCCGCGCGCAGAACTCTGCCAGCAATATGGAATCGATCCCGATAAATTCACGGTGATGATTATGATGGGGGGCGCAGGCGGCAAAAAGATTTTGCGTTTCTCCAAACTTTTGGCCGAAAGTGGTCTGCCGGTGCAGGTGGTAGCGATGTGTGGCAAAGACGCTTGGCTGTTGAATCAGATGCAGATCTTTGCCCAAACCTCCCCGATTCCGATTCACGCCTTTGGCTTTACCACAGATATTCCCAATTTGATGGGGCTCTGTCAGGCGATTGTGACCAAACCGGGGCCCGGCACGATCATGGAAGCCATGGCCCGGGACTTGCCAATTATTCTCGACGACAGCAATTACACCATGTACCAGGAAAAAGGCAATGTCAATTACATCGCCGAACACGGCATTGGCACGGTGATCAGCGCGGCCTCAGAGCTAGTGCCTGCAATCAAAAATCTGGTCACGCAACCGGCGCTCTACAGCCAAATGCAAGCCCAGATCCAGCGCCACAAACGGGCCGATGCCGGACTGCAAATTGCCGATCATATTCATGCCCGGCTGAACCCACCGACCGCTGACACGCCTTGAGTTTTTGGCCCGCTTTGGGTATGCTTTGAGAAGAGCTGCAGAAACAGAGGTGTAACCCATGTCCATGGACGAGGCGATTATCAGCGCGGTCATGGCCAGTTCGTTTGACCCCTGTCTCTACTGCACCCCGCTGATCAATGCCGACAATGAAATTGAAGATTTTCGCGTCGAAAACCTCAACTCTCAGGCCTCACAATGGCTCAATATCTCGTCAGATATTACCGAACATCTGCAATTGCGCCGTGATTTTCCCGACCATGTGCCTGAGTCGATTTGGCTGATTTATTTACATGTCATGGACTCCGGTGAACACAAAAACTGGAGTTACCACCTCGCTGACAACCCTGAGCTTCCCCAATGGGAAGTGCGCTTGGTTCGGCTCGAACATGGTCTCTTGTTGAGTTTTCGCAAACCCGAAGAAAAGTCTCCCAGCCAGGAAATGGAATTGCAATGGCAAAAAATCCTGGCTGAAGAAGCCGCTGAAGGCATGTTGGATTGGGAACTCAAAACGGGTTATACCCGCTATTCCATGCGCCTGCGGGCCATGTTGGGTCTCGGAGCGGTGGCTCTGCCCCAGACCATTCAGATCTTTTTTAATGCGCTCTCTCCGGCCGAAGCTGAGCCGATTCAAACCCTGATCTGGGATGCGATCAATGGCACTGAAACCCAATTGGAGCACCGCACCCGTTTTATGCACCTCAACGGCAGTCTGATCACCCTCTTGTGTTCGGGCCGCATTTTGCGCTCTTCTGAGGGGGAGGCCTTGCGGGTGGTCTATGTCTTTCGCGACCAAACCCGAGAGGCCCAACTCGAAGATGAACTCCAGCACCAACAGGAACTCTTTCAGCTCTTCTTGGATGCGGGCAACGATGGCTTTTTTGACTGGAATCCCCAATCGATGTCGGTGTATTTTTCTTCGCGTTTAAAAGACATGTTGGGTTATAAAAATTCAGAATTGGCCAATAGTTGGAGTTCTTGGTTGCAGATTTTGGCGCCGGAAAACGGGAATTGGGCCGAAGTGCTGAACAAAGATGTGCAGGCCCAACATCTGCCCGTGGGGCCCATACCGCTCAAGCTCTTGCACAAACAGGGGCATGAAGTGCGCATCTTGCTGCGGCTCAGTGGCAAACGCCTGTTTCAGGGAGCCTATCTGCGTGTGCTCGGGTTGGGCACCGATCTGAGCTGTTTGGCCGATGAGCTGAATGGCTGACTGGATTTTTCTCAGGGGTCTGATTCGCGAAGCGGGCCATTGGCTGCAATTCCCCCGGCAGTTCAAACACGCTTTTCCCCAAGACAGGGTTCATTTTTTTGAAATTCCCGGCACGGGCCAGCATTTTCAAGCAGACAGTCCCACCGAAATTGGGGCCATGGTCGAAGCCCTGCAAACCGACTTTGCCAAGCGTCTGCCAAATTTGAGCGAAAAGCCCCTGATTCTCTCCATCTCTCTGGGATCGATGGTGACATTGGAATGGCTCTCGCGCTACCCCCAACAATTTGGCGGCGCCGTGCTGATCAATACCAGCTTGAGTAGTCTGAATCCAGTCTATGAAAGGCTTCAACCCCATAATTACCCCTGGATTCTCAAATTGTTGGCCACTCCCAGCCCCGAGGTGCGCGAGCGCCAATTGCTCAAACTGGTGAGCAACGAGCCCCAGCACCATATTTTGGCCGCCAGCAAATTTGCGGCAATCCAACACCTGCGCCCGGTGTCGCGGGCCAATGCCCTGCGTCAACTCTACGCCGCCTCACGCTATCACCTCAAAGACAAACCGACAGGCGTTCCCTTGCTCTTACTCAATTCTGAGGGGGATCGCTTTGTCAATCCGGTCTGTACCGAGGCCCTGGCCAAATACCTGGACGTGCCTTGGCAGACCCACCCCCATGCAGGGCATGATTTGCCTCTCGATGCGCCTGAGTGGGTGCTTGAACGCATTCAAGCTTGGCGTCAGCATCTTTGAGGCAGCTATCCATTCTCCATTTTTAATTCTCAATTCTCCATTCTCAATTCTCCATTTTCCCATCTCTGACTCGTGCTAAAATGTCAAAGTGTCACAGATGGGTGCTGTGTGTCATCCAATTCTCCCTCCCCATCTGTCAAATCTCAGCTTAAAGGTTTTTCTTCCATGACAACCAAATCCCGCATCGAACTGGATCAGGTCACCATTCGCTTTGCTGGTGACTCCGGCGACGGCATGCAATTGACAGGCACCCAATTTACCAATACCTCCGCCATTGTTGGCAACGATCTGGCCACCTTTCCCGACTTTCCTGCCGAAATTCGCGCTCCAGCCGGAACTTTGCCTGGGGTCTCGAGTTTTCAGGTTCAAATTGGCGAAGTCGAAATCTACACCCCCGGCGACGAGCCCGATGTGCTGGTGGCCATGAACCCTGCCGCGCTCAAAGCCAATCTGGCCGCTCTGCCCAAAGGGGCGACCCTGGTCGTCGATGAATCTCAATTCACGGCCCGCAACCTCGACAAAGCCAATTATGCCGCCAATCCCCTTGATGACGGCTCGCTTGATGGCTACCGGGTGATCAAGGTGGATATTTCCAAACTCACCCTCAATGCCCTCGACAGTGTCGAAATTGATGCCCGCGCCAAAGGCCGCTGCAAAAACTTTTTTGCCCTGGGCATGATGTATTGGATGTATAACCGTCCGATGGGGCCGAGCAAGGAGTGGATTGAACGCAAATTTGCCAAAAAACCGATTCTGGCAGAGGCCAATAAACTGGCAATGACTGCCGGTTTTAACTATGCCAATACCGCAGATTTGATGCCCAGCTCCTTTGAGATCAAGCCTGCCAGCATTGAGCCCGGTCATTACCGCAGTATCTCGGGCAACCAGTCATTGGCCTTGGGCCTGATTGCCGCTTCGCGCCAAGCCGGTCTGCCGCTGTTTTTGGGCACCTATCCGATCACCCCCGCCACCGACATCTTACATGAATTGGCCAAACACAAAGAGTACGGGGTGATCACCTTTCAAGCTGAGGACGAAATTGCTGCGATTGCGTCCACCATTGGCGCCAGTTACGGCGGTGGTCTGGGGGTTACTTCGACCTCGGGTCCTGGCATGTGCCTCAAAGCTGAAGCCATGGGGCTGGCGGTCAAAACCGAATTGCCCCTGATCATTATCGACGTGCAGCGGGCAGGCCCTTCGACCGGCATGCCCACCAAGACCGAACAATCCGACCTGATGCTCTCGCTCTATGGCCGCCACGGCGAATCCCCGATCTGCGTCATTTCTTGCAGCCGCCCAACGGATTGCTTTGATGTGGCGCTGGAAGCGGCCCGGATAGCGGTGACCTTTATGACCCCTGTGATTCTGCTCTCCGATGGTTATATCGCCAACGGTACAGGGCCCTGGAAACTGCCCGACCCCGACAATTTGCCTGCCATTCATGTGCGCAGACCGGTGGACCCCGCTGAATTTAAGCCTTTCAAACGCGACGAAGAGCACCTTGCGCGGGAGTGGGCGATTCCCGGTATGCCCGGATTTGAACACCGCATTGGCGGGATCGAAGGCCAGGAAAATACCGGCAATGTGAGCTACGACCCTGTTAACCATGCCCGCATGAGCCAATTGCGCGCAGACAAAATTCAGCGCATTGCTGATTTTATCCC
This sequence comes from Candidatus Sericytochromatia bacterium, assembly GCA_050248915.1. Lineage (GTDB taxonomy): Bacteria > Cyanobacteriota > Sericytochromatia > UBA7694 > UBA7694. The sequence continues at coordinate 6,996 of JBFWRL010000054.1, read as the reverse complement.
TGAACAGAGTGTGAGTGGGCCCGAAGAGGGCGACTTGCTGGTGATCAGCTGGGGTGGCACCTATGGCGCGGTCTATTCTGCGGTGCAGCAGTTACAGCGCCAGGGCAAATCCGTGGCCCATGCCCATTTGCGCTATCTCAATCCCTTTCCCAAAAACCTGGGAAGCCTGATGCGCAAATACAAACAGATTTTGGTGCCCGAATTGAACATGGGCCAGCTCTCCAAGGTCTTGAAGTATACCTACGAAATTCCGTTGGAATCGTATACCAAGATTCAAGGGCAGCCCTTTAAGATTCGTGAGTTGCGCGAAAAAATTGAGCAGATGCTTGGCTAAGGAGAAAACCGGAAATGTCTCAAACCCTCACTAAAAAAGACTTTGCCTCGGATCAAGAGGTTCGTTGGTGTCCCGGCTGCGGCGATTATGCCATTCTCAACGCTGTGCAGTCACTCATGCCCACCCTGGGTATTCCCAAAGAGAAGACCGTCTTTGTGTCGGGAATTGGCTGCAGTTCGCGCTTTCCCTATTATATGTCGACCTACGGTTTTCACACCATTCATGGCCGGGCCGCGGCCATTGCCACAGGCCTGAAAACGGTGAACCCCGAACTCTCGGTCTGGGTTGTCACAGGCGATGGCGACTCGCTTTCGATTGGGGGCAATCACTTTATTCACGCCATTCGTCGCAATGTCGATTTAAACGTATTGCTGTTTAACAACGAAATTTATGGTCTGACCAAAGGCCAGTACTCACCCACCAGCCCCACAGGCCTGGTGACCAAGTCTTCGCCTTTTGGCTCACTGGAACGCAGCTTTTCGGCGGCCAGTCTCTCGATTGGGGCCGAAGCCACCTTCTTTGCCCGCACCATCGATTCCGAGCCCAAATACATGCAAGAAATCTTTGCCCGCGCTGCCGCTCACAAAGGGATGTCGGTGGTTGAAATTTTGCAAAACTGCGTGATCTTCAACGATGGCGCGCACAAAGCCATCACCGACCGCGCCACAAAAGAAGACATGCAATTGCGTCTCGAACATGGCAAACCGATGATCTTTGGGGCCAACCGCGACAAAGGCATTCGCCTCAACGGAATCACCCCCGAGGTGGTCACGATTGGTGAAAATGGCATCAGCGAAGCAGATCTCTTGATACACGATGAACGGGCCGCAGAGCCCACTTTGGCGTATTTCTTGAGCCGCATGCGCTCGCCCGAGTTTCCCACCCCGCTGGGGGTCTTCCGCTCAGTTGAAGCACCCAGTTTTACCGAAAGAGTTCACCAGCAAATTGACGATGTCCGCAATAAAAAGGGTGGGGGAGATTTGCGCAAATTGCTCTTCTCCGGCGACACCTGGGAAGTAAAGGAATAATTATGCAGTTTCACAAAACCGCTTTACTGGCACTGAGCCTGACGTTGAGCATGAACATGTTGGGGGCCTGTGCCGCCAGCCAAGATCCCAAACCCGAAGAGAGCAAGCCGCCCCAGCAAGAGGCCCAGGCCCCTTTGCCCAAAGAGCCTGATCCCCAAAATGCCGAAGAACTCTATGCTTATGCCGAAGCGCTCGAACGCCAAGGCCAAGAAGAAAAGGCCCTGGGTTATTATGTTCAGGCAACCCAGCTCAACCCCGACCATCTCAAGGCCCAGATTGCCCTGGCCCAACTCTATGTCAAATTCAACCGCATGGACGAAGCCAAAGTGGCTTATGAGAGCATTTTGCGCCTGGATCGTGAACATGCCTTTGTGGCCCAGTACAAAGAGGCCCGGCTCAAATATTACAGTGCCTTGAATATTGCCCAAAATGAAGAGTATGAAAAGGCCCTGGAATTGGTCAGCCAGGCCCCGCGCAATACCCCTCTCGACAAAGAAATTGACGACTCCTCACAAAAATGGAAATCCCTGATAGATTCCCGCCAAGAAGACAAAAAAGCCGACGAAATTCTGCAACAGGCCTCGCTTTTGGCCTACAAAGGCAAATACAAAGAGGCGATAGATTTGGCCCAAACGGCCCCCAATGCCAGCACCAATTCGATGGTGACCTCGCGGGTGGAGCAGTGGACCAGAGCCATGCAAGAGCAGAACAAAGGGGTTCAGCCGATTGGCCCCAATAATTCCAGCTCCAGCGCTCCGACCACGCCAGCCCCCACGGGCAATACCCGTTTGGTCAATGCCGATCAGGTCAACTTGCGCCAGTCACCCTACCTCTATGCCGAATCTTTGAGCAATCTCAAGCGCGGGGCCCAGGTCGAAATTTTAATGGACAAAGCCTATGAGTCCGACGGTTACCAATGGAGTAAGGTCAAAACCAGTGATGGCACAGTGGGTTGGATTGCTGCCAATTTATTGGTCAGCTCTTTGACCGCCACGCCGCCAGTCACCCCTCCCACACAGCCGCGAACGACGCCCCCCAGCAATAACAACAGCAACAGCAGCAGTGGTACCGGTGAAAGCCGTGAAATTAAGTCTGATGACGTCAATATTCGCCGTTCACCTTCGCTCAGTGGCACCCTGGTGACCCGTGCCATGGGCGGCACCTCTGTGCAACTGCTCGATCCTGCCCCTGTCAAAGCGGATGGCTACCAGTGGATGCATGTGCGTCTGCCTGATGGTCAAGAGGGCTGGGTGGCTGCCAATTTCCTGAGCAGTCCACGCCAGGTGGCTCCGCCGCCGGTCAAACCGACCCCAACCACACCTGCCAAGCCCAGCAATGCTGTCAAAGCCGGTTATGCTGCCATTCGTGGTACAGATATCAACGTGCGCAGTTTGCCTTCTACTGCTGGCAAAATTGTGGGACAGGTCTCGGGCCCCACTCAGGTCAAATTATTGGCCAAAAAACCTGTCAAACAGGGCGCGTATACCTGGCGGGCAATTCAGCTCAGCAATGGCACCCAGGGCTGGGTGGTGTCTCAATTTTTGAGTGGCACCAGTCAAGCCGGGCCTGCTGCCAAACCCACACCCGCACCCAGCCGCCGCCGGTATATTCGCGGAGACAGAGTCAATATTCGCAAAGAGGCCAGCACGGCTTCCAAAATTATTGCTTTGGGTGTCGAAGGCACCCCAGTCACCCTGATTTCAGATAAGTTGGTCAAGAGCCAGGGCCTGACCTGGGCCAAAATTCGCCTGCCCAATGGCGAAATTGGCTGGGTGGCAACCCAATTTATTGGGCGGTAGACGTGGACCAATTTTTACAATCCCTCGACAGCCAACTGAGCCCCATTGACCGAGAAAGTCACTTTGGCAAAGCCTGGGCCGATGGCATGCAAGCCTTGTCAGAAGCCCAGGAGCTGGATGGGGTTGAGCGCCAGGAGCGTTTGGTGCAGTCCTGTGATCAGTTTATTCTGGCGATTCACCACGCCCGCTCGCGGCCCGAGCCCTATTTGGGCATGGCGTATTTGCTCACAATTCTCGAAGATTATCACTCAGCAGGCAAATACGTGCGGCTGGCTTTGCGGCTGGCACCGGGGTATCCCGAGGCCGAAGATCTCAATCGCCTGATTCAGACCTGCTCAGCGGTTTCAAACGCCTTTGCCGATCTGAGTGAGCTCTGTATGGTGGCCGGGGTGCGTCTCGAAGAGGTGCATCCCGAAAACGAGACCCTTCAGCCCGAAGAGCTTTTTGCCAAAACCGAAACCCTGCTCTATACCCAATTGCAATTGATCGATCATGAACCCGCCCCGGAGGTGGTCACCCGCCCCGAAGGTTTGGCCGAAATGAAACACCGCACCCAAGAACTGACGGCCTTTACCCGTGCGATTCGTCAGCGCTTGGATATTTTGCGGCCCCACAAGGACATCACCGAATTGGAATTGCAATTGCAGGGTTTGGAAATTCTCTGCCAGAAATGCCAGAGTTGCTTACAAATCTCTCAACAATTGGCCGAAATGAGTGAGTGGGTCAAACAGGACTTTAAGCTGCTGACCCGCCACGTGATTCAATTGCGCATGCACGCCACTGCCGAAGAAGTGGCCCGCGCTGAACGTTTTGATGCCGAACTGCAAACGCGCTACGACAAACTAGTGGCCATTATTCAAGGATTAGAAAATGAAACCCGCACCCGCTTTGAAGAAGAAATTAGCTTTGCTCCGCTCATGCAACAGCGTGAAAACTTTCAGCAATTGCTCGACACGACCCGCCGCCGCGTCCACATGCCCAATGCCTGAGGTCATTATCTGATGTCCTTTTTTAAAAAAGACCAGATGTTGGTGGTGGCGTGTGCCTTTGGCCTGGAGTCTCTGGTCAGCGATGAGTTGCGCAAATTGGGCATCGAAGACGTGCACACCGAAAACGGCAAAATCCGCTTTCGCGGGGGCGAAAAAGAGCTGGCTTTGGCTTTGCTCTGGCTGCGCACCGCCGATCGGATCGGGATCGAAATTGCCAATTTTAAAGCCGAGAGCTTTGATGAACTCTTCGACCAAACCTGTGCCCTGCCTTGGGAAAACTGGCTGCCTGTCGATGCCGTGATGCATATTACCGGCCGCTCACACAAGTCCAAACTCTTCAGTGTGCGCGATTGCCAGGCCCTGGTCAAAAAGGCCCTGGTCAAAGCCATGCAGCGCAAATACAAACACCAAACCCTGCCCGAAACCGGTGCGCTCTACAAAATTGAAATCTCGATGCTCAACGATGTCGCCACCCTGACCCTCGACTGCACGGGTGCCAGCCTGCACAAACGCGGCTATCGCTCCGATGCGGGGGATGCCCCCCTCAAAGAGACCTTGGCTGCGGCGATGGTGCTGCTCAGCCGCTGGGACCCTTCCCGCACCCTGAGTGACCCCTGTTGTGGCTCGGGCACGATTGCCATTGAAGCGGCTTTAATTGGCCTCAATCGCGCCCCCGGTCTCAAGCGCAGCTTTACCGCTGAGACCTGGCCCGACGCCGACAAAAAGCTTTGGCAAAGCCTGCGCACAGAGGCCCAGGCCCAAGAATTGCCCGGCGATTTTCGCATTTTGGCCTCAGACATGGACAGCAAGGTGCTCAAAAAAGCGCGCCAAAATGCGATCAATGCCGGTGTCGAAGAGCAGGTCGGCATTCAAACCCTGAGTCTGGGAGAATTTCGCTCGCGCAAGAAATTTGGGGTGGTGATTATCAACCCCCCGTATGGCGAGCGGATTGGCGAGCGCACGATCGTTGAGATGCTCTACCACGATCTCAAGGCCCTGATGGATGAAGCCGATACCTGGTCGTATTTTATTCTCACTGCCGATCATGAACTCGAAACCCGGATCAACCGCAAGGCCAGTAAACGCCGCAAATTGTTTAATGGCAAAATTCCCTGCCAGTATTATCAGTTTTGGGGCCCGCTGCCCTGGACCAAAGAGAGCAAAGAATAAATCTCACGCATGACGTCGCGGCCCGGATCTTTGCGGTCGTAGGGCTCTAAAAAGCCGTACCAAACATCTGGTTTGCGCCCCGGCCCCAAATCGGGCAGCAGGGCCAAATAGACCTTGTCGCGAATGCTGCCAGCGAGATAGTTATAATCCGGGAAACTGGGGCTCAGGCCCCGCCGCAGCGCCACTTTGCCAATGTCTTCGTGGGAATAGACCCGCTCGGGGGGAATGGCAAAGTGCTTTTGCAAGGTGGCCACCAAATCGGCTGCTGCTTCGAGCTGGGCGCGTTGGCCTGCCTGCCAGCGGGTTATCAGCGAGCCTGTGCTGGTAGGCAGGCCCTCTTCGTCACTGTGTTCGCCCCAGAGGCTGGCATTGCCCACCAATTCAATCCCCACGGCCTGATCGTCGATGCCTGACTGGCCTTTGCTGATGCGATCGAGGGGGCTGTATTGGTAAATCTGGCCTTGGGCATCTACACTAAAATGGGTCCAGGCCCCACCCAGGTATTGTTGGGGCGTGTTGCGGTTAAATATCGCAAAGGCATGGCTTTCGTCTTCGCCTTCGGTGGAGTGTAAGACTATCAAACTCGGGGAAAAATCCTGGTTGAGCGCATCTTTGAGACCATAGCGCCAGTCAAAATAGACATTTGCGCCCGCGCGGCGAAAGGCGTATTCTCGCGGAGAAGCAAAGAGCCCAATCGGTTTGTGCTCGATCGGTCGGTTTTTGAGGGTCTGCGCCAGCCAGTCCAATTTGGGGGCATAGCTCAAAGGCAGACCTGAGCGGGCCTGTACCCCCAGCCGAAAGCCTGCTTCGCGCCCGAAGGCCTGACTGGGTTTGTAGGGCTTCTGCTCAGTCAATTTGCTGGGGCCACAACCCATCAAGGCCCCAAACACCAGCGCAACTCCTGTGATGAGGGCCCTGCGATGGGGTAAAAATGGGTGATTCAAACCATTCATGCGAGATCAGACCTCTGGTTGAGGATACCATATTCTCTTGCCTGATGATTTTTACCAAACTTTAACTTTTGAGCGAGCGGGGTTTGGCACTGCGTGTATTTTGCTTTTCTGTTGAAATGACTTGCTTTGAGTGTCTTTGCAAAAGTCTGACTGCCTTTACAGAATCTTTATAATTGTGTTTTACAATCGAAGTATCGCCACAAAACAAGCAAGAGGACATATTATGTTGACATTCAAACACCGTTCTGGGTATCGCCGCTCCATTTGTACAGCCCTGGCTTCGAGTCTCTTTCTTTCTTTCTTTCTTTCTTTCTTGCAGTAGCCCCCCACCGGGCTTAAATGCGAACCAGCCCCACGCGTCTTCGGCCAATCACACCCAGGCCAGGGGGCCTGTCACAAAACTGCCACAGGACGTTTTTTATGCCAGGGGGCAGCTCCCTGGCGGCTTTAAAATACAAGACTATCCCCAGGATTGCATTGGCTGCGCAGTATTGGACTTAGATGTCGACATTTCCTGGCCCCAATTGGGAGACGGCCCGACAAATACCTCGATAGACAAAGACTCTGCCCAGAATTTGGAGTACGGTTTTAAGGTCTTGGAATGGGGGAAAAATGCCTCGGGCCAATCATTTGCCTCTTTGGTGAAAATGGGCTTTTATTTTGCGGCTGGCTATGGCGGCACATCTGGTTTGGAAAGATATTTTCTGCTTCCGTACAGCTATT